>QBLV01000023.1:0-14325 GCA_003241815.1 Hyphomicrobiales bacterium
ACAACGGAATCACGCCAAGCTCCCCGTGGGAAGCGCCTTTTTCAGCGCCCTGTTAGGTCTCCTATCGGCGGCTCTCGAGGTACTTGATGGCATCGACACTGCAGCCGCGAGCGGCAGGGCGCCGGAGCATGATCAAGACGCCGCGCTCAATGTCGATATCCTGGCGCTGAGAGGGCGGATCGCCAAGCAGCGCTTCGTGGAGGCGCGCGCAACGGACGACAGCCGCATTGCGCATCTCTCCGACGCCATCGACCGCTACGAGGAGGCCTACGAGGCGGCGGGTGCTAATTTGAGCCTGCGCTACTATCCGGGGATCAATATTGTCGGCCTGCTGGCGAGAGCCGACCAATCCGGCGTGAAAACGAATGCTCGCGCCTCGTTCACAACCATGATCGAAAAGGTCGACGAGGCTCTGGACGCTGTCAAGGGTAGCGAGGCCGGCTTCCATTGGTGGCAGGCCACCAAGGCAGAAACCGCGATCCCCCGGGGCCGCTACGATGAGTTTGCCACCCTAGTTCACGCGCTCGTCAACGGGCAGAAAACGCCGGAGGAGCGGAAGAGAGAAGCCGCCGCGCTCGATCGCATTCGGCAAGGAGCCTATTTCCAAACCTTGCCCGCAATCGATACCTGCAGCGCCGATGCATTCGTTTTGAACAGCTTCCACCGCCAGTTGATGGAGGTGTGGAACGTTGACGGGATTTCGGATCCGAAACTGGCCAACCCCGTCATGGTGTTGCGGCAGGCTTTGCTAAAGCGGCATGGCGGCAGCCTCGAATTCGACACCACGATATTACGGACGATCGATCGACGCGTTCAGCAGGGCGTCTTCGGCGATGAAGGGCCGGCTCCGCTGAAATGGGTATTGAAGGGCATCGAGCGGGCCAAATCGGTGGGGGCGGTTCTGGCCCAGGATCCCTATCTCGGCTGGCGCAGGATCGGTACCGGTTTTCTGATGCGCATGGAAAACGGGAACGAACACCATTTTCTCACGAACCAGCATGTGATCGGCGCCGGCATCGGAGCGCTGCGGATTCGCTTCGAAACTGTCGACGAGTGCAAGAAGAGCCGAATCTCATCCCTCGTCTGGCTGAGCGAGGCTCATGATGCGGCGCTCCTGAAGCTCGAAGGTGTGCCCGATGGCGTGCCCGGCCTAGAGTTTCATACAGACCTGCCGGAGTTGGAAATCGGCGCCGACCCGCCACGGGTCTATGCAATCGGCCACACCAATGGCGAGCAACTGCATATGTCCTTACAGGACAATGAACTGCTCGACCATGAAGGAGACTCGGGCCTGCCTCCCACAGCGCCGGTGCGGCTCCATTATCGCACGCCGACACGGCCCGGAAATTCCGGCAGTCCGATCTTTGCACAGCACGGCTGGGCGCTGATCGGCCTGCATCGTGCAGCACTGAAGCAGGACGGTGGACTAGGCCTGACACTCAGCGGCAACCGCCACTACAACGAGGCGAATGAAGGCGTCTCCATCTCCTCGATCAATTCGGCCATGCTTTCCAGCGCGGGCTTCAGCATGAAACGTGCGACGCCGGACTGATCAAGCCGTCCGCCGCGACAGGCGGACAACCCGACTCATCGTGCCGAGGCGGCCGGACTGCCATCCCGGCCAGGCGCAAACGCTCATGCGCCAGGAGCCTGAGGCAGTTCGAGAGCGGCGATATAGGAGGACTGAAAGGCCGCGACCTTGGCGCCGATCGCGTCAGCCCGCGCCCGCAGCGTGTCGGCATCGACACTGAACGCCGTCGCGTGCACGTCCAGGCTCGCTGCAAAGGTCTGGCTGCGGAAGAACGCGATCTGGAGCAAATCCGTATCCGCCTGGACAAGGAAGTTCATCAGCGAAACCTGTACGCCCGCATCCGAGGCGGAGATCGTCGAAAGCTGGTAGTTGGCGACCTGCTGCGCGATGCTTTTCCGTGAAAACAGCTTGAACCAAGACTCCTTGCCGCTTGCGGTCCTGATCTGATCAATGACCGTCTGCAGGATCGCAAGGGCCACGCCGCCGAGCGCGCTCGTAGCGACGGCGAGGATCGCGGTATGGGCGTCGAGATCATCGCCTTTCTCGGCGACCCGCTGCTTTTTCTCGTCGACGATCAACCATCCGAGATTGACGAGTACTTCGCGCATCGCGGCGTGGTGGACGGCGACATCTGTCTTGTTGCCGACACGGGCCTCCGCGACGAGTTGCGCGAGCAGCAGGGACGAAACGAAGCCCTTGCGCAGCGAGGCGTCTACGCCGTCCGCAAAACCGACGACCTCCGAGCCGACGACCACAGCTTGAGAGCTGGCGGCGGGCTCGAAATCCGCCGCATCATCTGCAGCGAGCGCATCGGAGACGAATGGAGCCTCCGGCAACTTGACTTTCGCAAGAAATGCATGAAATTGATCGGCGGTGAACGCCATGGCTGCCTCACAGTTGCTTGTCATAAAGTGGCAATTTAATCGCCAATTGCCAGTAATGGATGATTCTCATTGCGTGAGATCACGGCATGTCTACTGATTTCCTTACAGCACGAAAAAAATTAGATGCGCTCATAAGCGACGCCGTGCAGTTGCTGGCAAATTATGACCCAGCCAACTCTGAGATGGAAGCTGGCCGACAAGCATTCATCGAATCACTCGACCTCGTTATGCAGGGCCCGCGGAATCGCGAAACGGCAAACGACATCGGCATGGCCGCGATGGAAGGCCGTGTCGAAGGAGGCTGTCTGCGGCAGTTTGGGACGCAGGCGCTGAAGCGCCCGGATCAGGCGCAGGCCCTGCGGCTGGTGCAGCGGCGCCAGCGGGGTCAGCGCATTGATCGCGGCGATCGCGTCGTCATCCAGCCGGACAGGCCCGGCGAAGCCGTCGCCGCCATGGACGACGCGGTGGCCGATGGCGGCGATGCTGTCGAGGTCGAAATGCCAGGAGAGGCGGGAGAAGGCCTCGCTCACGATCTCATGGAGTTCGTCGCCGGCCTTTGCCTCCAGCGCGATGTCGAAGGTATCGGGCCCTTCGCTGAGCGTGAAGCGCAGCGGTGCGCGGCGGAAGTCGATCATGCCCTTCCCGATGCGCTCCGCCCCCTTGGGACCCTGCGCGAACAGGCCGATCTTCACCGTCGAGGAACCGGCGTTGAAGGTGATCAGCAGCTTGCCGGTCATGCGGCACCCTTCCCCGGACCGCGTCTCGAGGCCACGAGCTTGGCCAGCGCCGCCGAGGCGATGCGGGTCTTCAGTGAATCCGAGCGGCTGGTCAGGATGATCGGCACCCGCGCGCCGAGCACCAGGCCTGCCGCATCCGCCCCGGCGAAATAGATCAGTTGCTTGGCCAGCATGTTGCCGGCTTCGAGATCCGGTACGAGCAGGATGTCGGCCTGTCCGGCGACGGGCGAGACGATGCCCTTGGTCTTGGCGGCGTCGGGGCTGATCGCATTGTCGAAGGCGAGCGGACCGTCGACGCGCGCCCCTGTGATCTGGCCGCGCGCCGCCATCACGGTCAGCGCGGCGGCGTCGAGCGTGGAGGGCATCTGCGGGTTGACCGTTTCCACCGCGGCGAGCACGGCGACCAGCGGCTGCGCCATACCGAGCAGGTGCAGGAGGTCGATCGCGTTCTGGCAGATGTCGCGCTTCTGCTCCAGCGTCGGCTGGATGTTGATCGCCGCGTCGGTCACGATCAGCGGCTTGGCATAGGCGGGCACGCTCATGGCGTAGACATGGCTGATACGCCGTTCGGTGCGCAGGCCCGAGCCCGATGCCACCACGGCGCCAAGCAGTTCGTCGCTGTGCAGGCTGCCCTTCATCAGAACCGCGACCCTGCCGGACGCCGCAAGTTCCACGGCCCGCGCCGCGGCTGCATGACTGTGCTCGACCGCCTCGATCGCGATACCGTCCAGCGAGACCTGCGCCGCCTCGGCCGCGGCACGAATCCTCGCCTCGGGCCCAATCAGCAGGGGCTCCAGCAAGCCTTCGTCGCGAATCTCGACCGCCGCCAGGATCGCCTCCGGCGAGCAGGGATGCACGATCGCGGCGCGGATCATCGGCAGGGCGCGCGCATCCTCGACGAACCGGTCGTAGCGGTCGTGCCGCCGCAGCGAGACCTCGGGCGGCTTCATGCGGGGCCATTCGATCGCATGGTCGGGCGCGATAACCGTCGCGGTGCCGGTCAGCACCTCCTCGCCGCCCTGGTTGGTGCAGCGCGTGTCCAGCAGGACGATGCGTTTCTCCGGTCGCTTCTCCTGAACGCTCACGGTGACCGTGATGGTGTCGCCGGGCGAAACCGGTTTGCGGAAGCGCAGATCCTGGCCGAGGTAGATCGTGCCGGGCCCGGGCAGCCGGGTGCCCAGCACGGCCGAGACGAGAGCTGCCGTCCACATGCCATGTGCGACGATATGGCCGAAGAGGTCGGTCGCGGCGAAGACGGCGTCAAGATGGGCCGGGTTTTCGTCGCCCGAGACCGCGGCGAACAGATCGATGTCGTCGCGCCCGACGATGCGGACGAGCGACGCGCTTTCGCCGATCGCGATCTCGTCAAAGGTGCGGTTCTTGATGATCGTCTGGTCCATGAGGGCCTCGGCGTTTCCGCAAACGGGTGCGGGTACGGCTTCCAGCCGGCGGGCGCCGGTTGACTTATCGCGCATGACGCAGGGAGCGAGGCGCTCGCCGGCTCGACGCGAGGCTCGCGGACGATAACGGCATCGTAGCTATGAGGGGTAACACGAATGTGTCGTCCGCATCGGACCATCGTAGCCGAAGCTCGGACGAACTAGCGGACGGAAGCCAGAACCGTCAGCAGGTCCCTCTCAAAATACGGCTTCCTGAAAAACACGGTGTCCGGAGGCATCGCCTCGACGGGCGGTGACACGCGGCCCGACGCCAGGATGAGGATGACGGAAGGCCAGCGCTCCCGGACCGCATGGATCAGCTTGAGGCCATCCATCGATCCGGGCATCTCGATGTCTGAGAAGACGATGTCGATCTCGGGATGGGTCTCCAGCAATGCCAAGGCCTCGTCGGCATTTGAAGCCTCGATGACATTGTAGCCGGCATCCTCGATCGTGAGAATGGCGTTCATGCGGATCAGCGGCTCATCCTCGACGACGAGGACGGTCAGACGGGGCGGAGAGGTCGTCATCATCAGTTGGGCCATGGGCTAACAGCAAAAAGGTTCATCAACGTCAGCCGGAGAGGTCATCAAACCCGGCGCAGTGACGCAAGGATACGCTCCCTCCGGAGGGAGCGTCGAAACACGCAGGCCTTCAGCAACGACATGCCGTCGGCAAATTTCGTTGCGCGCATGCCCGTGCAAATCGGAAGAAGGATGCCCGTCAGAGCGCAAAAAGGTCCGTCGGGTGCCACGCGACGAGCCGGCAAGAGGGATAAATGAGGCTTGGCGCCGCATCTTCTGGCTTCGTGTTTTCCAAACGACCCGCGCGAACCGTTGTTCCGCGCGGTCGAGCCATACAACCCTGTGGCCCCGGAACTGCCGTTCGCGGGCTCTTCCCCCTCGTCCATGACTGCATTGAGGCCCTGTCACGCAGCGTCCACAGCGACCGTCATCGTGGTCCTCCGGCATGGTCTTGCTCGTGAGGTGGAAAGAGCCCGCTCCCAGGGAACCGATGACGTCCTGACGGATTTCATTCCGTTGGACGTTTTTGCGCGAGTGGTTATCCGTATCGTTCTCGAACGGAGCGTATTGCTTTCAGCACGCACGCCCAGGCTGATGGATCTTCTCCGGCCTGCTATGATCATGACGCGCCCGCGCCATTCGCGCAGGCGGATTAAGAGGCTATTTTGACACCTGCACAGCGCGATGCGCGTTTCATGCGCAGCCTTCTCATGGCTTCCGACGACTGCATCAAGGTGCTCGATCTCGACGGGAAGCTCTCCTTCATGAGCGAAGGTGGGCAGCGGGTCATGGAAATCAGCGACTTCAACGCTATTAAAGGCTGCCCCTGGCCCAACTTCTGGCTCGGCCAGGGCAATGCCGATGCCTTGCACGCGGTGGCGGAGGCACGCGCCGGCCGCAGCTACCGCTTTCAGAGCGTCGCAAACACCGGGCTGGGCAATCCCCGCCATTGGGATGTTCAGGTCGCGCCGATCACAGGTGCCGACGGCAAACCCGAGAGCATCCTGTCGGTATCGCGCGACATCACGCAGTTGAAGGAGGCTGAAGACCGTCTGCGGCTGCTCGCGCTGGAGCTCAAGCACCGCATGAAGAACACGATCGCGATGATCCAGGCGATCGCGAACCAGACGATGAAGGCAGGTACGGATGTCGGTGAGATCAAGACGATCTTCCTTGCGCGCCTGGCGACTCTGAGCTCGGCGCAAGACCTCCTGACGCAGACGGAATGGGCCCGAGCAAGATTGCTCGACTTGGTCGAAAGTTCGCTGGCGCCGCATGGAGAGCGTTCCCGGTTTGCGATCGAGGGACCCGATGTCGAACTTTCTTCGAAATGCGCGCTTGGTCTGGCGCTGGCTCTCCATGAGCTGGCGACGAATGCGAACAAATATGGGGCGCTGAAGAACGACGACGGCCGCGTCACGGTCCGATGGACCGTTGATGGCGATACCTTCCATTTCGTCTGGACAGAAACCGACGGCCCGCCAGTCCTGGCGCCGACACGCAGCGGTTTTGGCTCGCGCATGATCGAGAAGGCTTTGGCGGGATATTTCCAGGGATCCGCTGGCATCGAGTACCGGCCCGACGGCGTGGTGGTCACGCTCAAGGCGCCTGTCGATGCTTTGACAACGGAATGACAGGACTGCCGGCAACCCTCGCGTCGTCGGCAGAGCGGGTGCCTATCGATGACACAGGAGAGGCTCCCTACTGGAGCCGGCGATGGCCATTCCAACCCAGATCCGGACGGTCAACCGGACACGGAACTTTTACTGCCGGCTTCCGTTGCCAGCGCATCGCCGCAGCGGCGGCTTAACGGCAGGCGAGGAGCGAGTTCCATGGGCGCGACCGGCGACAAGATCAAAGGCAAGGCGAACGAGGCTGCCGGCACGGTGAAGCAGGCTGCCGGCAAGGCGATGGACAAGCCCGGCCTGGAGGCCAAGGGCAAGGCGCAAGAGGTCAAGGGAAAAGCCCAGGGCGCTGTCGGCAAGGGCAAGGATGCCGTGAAGCAAGCCGTCGACAAGGTTTGAACGTCGATGTCACGGCACGTTGAACGGGCTGCCGCAAGGTGGCCCGTTTTTGTCCCCATACCTCCATCTCGATTTGGCAGCCAAGTGAGCCGCCGGGATATCTCGGCGCTCACGCATGAAACTTCGCTTTCCGACCCGTGTTGATGGGTCGAAATCCATGAGAGTGCCGCCCATGCCTACGCCGTCCTTCCGCTTCCCTGGCGTCCTGAATTCACAAGAGCTCCTCGTCGCCGAAGCGATCCATGCCCGCGCCTGGCGCGCCCTGATGAACACCGATCATTTCGACGGCCTCGACGAGACGGCTGCGAAGGCGCGCCTGGGCGGCATCGTCATGCGCTTGATGTCGGACCGATCGAAATCGGTCGGGGACCTGTCGGCGGCGGCGATCTCGACATTCAGGGGCGATGCCCCTCGCTGACGAACCGGAGCCGTCTTCCGGGCGGTGCCCAGCCATGACCCATTGCTTGCAGACCACTCGACCGCAGACACCGGACAGGCGGTGCCGCGAACTCCATCTTCGCTTCGGCGAGGCCGTCGATCTCAGGGCCAGCGTTGACGTCAGCAGCGCCGGCCATCCGGCGATCACCGTTCTCGTCTCCGGCATCCTGCGGTCGACCGCCTGGTCCGCAGCGCAATGCGGGCGGGGAAGGCACGTCATGGTCACCTTGAGAACCGCCCCGCGACGGAGGGGTTCGGGATTTATCCATAAATTCAGTCCCTTTCGTCGCAATCGCTCCTATAGATGACGCGAGAACCGGAGATGTCCCGGCAGCGCAGGAGCAGATTGTGACCGAGCGATTTGAACGGCACCGCCAACCCTGGACCTATGAGGAAATCGAGAAGCTGAAGCTGCTCGCCAAGAAGGGCATGGCCCTGAAGGCGATTTCGAAGGCGATGACGCGCAGCGAGGAATCCATCAAAGACCGCGCCAAGCTCGATGGCATCGGCATCGCCAAGCTCCGTTAGGCCTCGTGGTTCTGGCATCGGGGCGAATGACGGCTGTCGGACGATGACGCCCGGCCGGCCCTCGGCGTCGGCGAAGCTACGGGGCAGGAGCGATACGACTGCTCGCGACGCCTTCGCTGTTCGCACCGCCGTCCACGATCCGGCCCGGTACAAACGAAAACGGCCCCGCATCACTGCGGAGCCGCCTTCCGTCGGGAACTCATGGGAGCTCAACCTTGGATGCCGCAGGTCCGACCAAACAGGCCGAGCGCGAGCAGCCATATCTCCCTAACCCTTATACAGCCCTGCGCCAACAGCCGACGGGCTGAGCGACGCCGGCTTGCGCGGCTTTCAGCCTAGGTCTCCCCGGCCGGGCTGCTCGACGCACCGGCTGCAATCAGATGCTCGGCTGTGGCGATGGCGCGCGTCCTGCCTTCCGGCGAGACCATGGCGGCCAGAAGCGCCGGCACCCAGGGCGGCACGGGCAGATCATCTGCCAGCCACTCGCGGACACGCTTCACCCGGCCGTTGCAGAACAGATCGGCAAAGCGTTCAGGGCTCAGTTTGACCTCGTCCAGGCCGAACTGAAACTGCGCGCCATCGATGTGATGAGCTTTCGACTTCGGCAGTCGAAGCGGGCTAGCCATCTTGGTTGTCTCCCGGAAGCCTCGGCGTACCGTGTCGGGTGAACGCGCGGGACCATCGCATTTCGGTCATTGGTGCCAGCCATAACAGGCGGATCGACGATCGTCAGCCGTTTCCGTCAAGGGCCGGCCATGACCAGCCGCCGGCCCGCCCGGCGAAAATCCACCAGCCTGATCCCGTGATGAATTGCCGCCACGTCGCGCAAATTCGGGTGCCGGTCAGTCTTGGCCGTCCAACGGCACCCGCCTGCACGTGCCGCGGGTGAAACGCTCGATTTCGGCCAGCGCGTCATCAAGCGTCGCGAAGGGTCCACGTTTCATGGACTCCATCGTCTGCAGTGCCTGGCCCGCAGGTTCGATCCTGAACTCGCCCGCCGGTTCTTCGGCGACGCGCCCCATGGATCGGCCGAGAAGATCCGTCAGCAGCCAAGCGGCTTCCTCCGGTTGGGGCGTAACGTCGATGTCCAAGGCTGGCTCCATTGCTGAGTGCCGCACACATGGCTTGGCACATCGGAAAAAACAATCATGGCCGCGATTGTCGCCGCCGCAAGTTCAGCCGGGGCCGACCGATCGAGCATGCCGCGAGGCGTAGCCCCGAAGCGCTTCGACCAACCCGCGCAAAACCCTCAGGCTGATCCGGTGCCTTTGCGCGCTCTGGGCTTTGGCGGCGCAGCGGCGCGATCAAGCGCCTCCTTGTTCAACCGCTCCTTCAGCTTCGCCGTATTGGCCTCGCGCGCCTGATTGACCGTGTCCGTCTCCGACAGGATGCGGTTGCGCGACAGAGACTGGGTCTGCGTCCTGAGGAATGCGGCATCCGCCTGCACGCGCGATTTCGAGTGGTCTGCCATCTGTTCTGCTTACGAGCAGTAATTATCGGGCGCCCACAATACGAAAAAGGCCAAGCGTGAGCCTGGCCTTTCTTTGCTACCCATCCTCATCATCGATGCCAGTACATCCGTGGTCATCGGAGAGATGGAGTACCGTTTACGCCGCCTGGAGTTGCTCGGCGGCCAACTTGCCCGACTTGTTGTCCTTGACCATCTCGTAGCTCAGCTTCTGGCCTTCTACGATGTCGCGCATTCCGGCGCGCTCGACGGCGGAGATATGAACGAAAACGTCCTGGCTGCCGTCATCGGGCTGGATAAAGCCGAATCCCTTGGTGGAATTGAACCATTTCACTGTGCCGGTGGCCATGTGAACTCTCCTCTGGATAGTATTCGTCGGCCGCCGCGCGAATGCACGGCGGGATTTAGCACGATTTCGAAAGGGAGTTCGTCAAAGGCGCGCAGAAGCGCGAAAAAACAACAGCCAACCAAACAAATATCGACAGAACACACACTAGCTCCGGTTCTTCAGAAAGTCAATCTTGGGTCCTCGTCAATTCCCGTTGGCGCCGGCGTGGCCCTGCCCAAACATACCGGAAAAACTTACCGCGCAGACGCTGCAGAATTGATCCGCGCGAGTGAACTCTGGCTGACCCTGCACTGCAATCGCTTTTCTGACAGGGCCCCCGCTGTCCGTTTTTCACCTGGGAACGCGAGCATGCCGGGCTGACGAGCGGGCCAATTCAGAGCCGCCGACCGGCACAGATATCGGGGCCGCGGGCATCGCAGAAGAAGCCAGAGTGCGCCGTGACAAAGCCGCTGATCCCGCCACGGCGACGGCGACGGCCCTGCCACGGCGGCGAGGGCAACCAAAACAGGATCCCGAGAGATCGGATCCGCCGATACTGGCCCCAATCACGACGCATGCTTGACAGATTACGGTGGGACTGTTTGTTCCCGGCGGCCTTATAACCGTTCTGATCAACACCTGACCTCTGCGGAGCGAAGCGGCGTGTCACTCAAATTCCTTGTCACGGGCGGAGCCGGATTCATCGGCTCGGCGGTCGTCCGCAAGCTGGTCGGAGAGACGCCCCATAGCGTCTGCGTCGTCGACAAGCTGACCTATGCGGGCAACCTGGCCTCGCTGGCGCCTGTGTCCAACAGCAACCGCTATCGCTTTGAGAAGGCCGATATTGGCGATGCCGAGGCGATGCGCGCGATCTTCGCCGAGGTCGACCCTGATATCGTGATGCATCTGGCAGCCGAGAGCCATGTCGATCGCTCGATCGACGGGCCTGCCGCCTTCATCGACACCAATATCGTCGGCACTTTCGCCTTGCTCCAGGAGGCTCTTCGCCACTGGCGCGGGCTCGACTCAGACCGCAAGGCCGCGTTCCGCTTTCATCACATCTCGACCGATGAGGTCTTCGGCTCGCTCGGTGCCGAGGGTTTTTTTCGCGAGGACACGGCCTATCAGCCCAACTCGCCCTATTCGGCCTCGAAGGCGGCCTCCGACCATCTGGTTCGCGCCTGGCACCACACCTATGGCCTGCCGACGGTGATGACCAATTGCTCGAACAATTACGGACCCTATCATTTCCCCGAAAAGCTGATCCCGCTGATGATCATCAACGCGCTCGAGGGCAAACCGCTTCCTGTCTACGGCAACGGCATGAACGTGCGCGACTGGCTTTATGTCGATGATCATGCCGACGCCTTGCTGACGGTGGCTTCAAGGGGCGTCGCCGGCGAGACCTACAATATCGGCGGGCATAACGAGATGGCCAATATCGACGTGGTGAAGGGCATCTGCGCCCTGCTCGACGAGTTGCGTCCCGACCCGGCCGGTCTGCATGAACGCCTTATCACTTATGTCACCGACCGACCCGGCCATGATGCGCGCTATGCCATTGATGCCGGCAAGATCGGCCGTGAGCTCGGCTGGACGCCGAAGGAGACTTTCGACACAGGTTTGCGGCGCACGGTCGAATGGTATCTCGCCCATCCCGATTGGTGGAGCGATATCCGCTCGGGCGTCTATCGCGGCGAGCGCCTCGGCGCGGCCTGAACGAACGGAACCGGACGAACCCATGCTGAGCGTCGAACCGACTGCGCTTCCCGCCGTCAAGATCATCACACCGAAGAAGCATGGCGATCATCGCGGCTTTTTCTCCGAGGTGTACAAGCAGTCCGACATGGCCGCGGCCGGGATCGACCTCGTTTTCGTACAGGACAACCACTCGCTTTCGGCGCAGGTGGGGACGCTGCGGGGCTTGCATTTCCAGTCCCCGCCCTTCGCGCAGGACAAGCTCGTGCGGGTGACGAAGGGGCGCATCCTCGACGTGGCCGTCGATATCCGCGCATCCTCGCCGACGTTCGGACAGCATGTCGCGGTCGAGCTCTCGGCGGAGAACTGGCGTCAGCTTCTGGTTCCCGTCGGCTTCGCCCATGGCTTCGTCACGCTCGAGCCCGATACCGAGGTGCTCTACAAGGTGACGGCGCCCTACGGCCCGGCAAACGATCATGGGCTCGCCTTCGACGACCCGGCGCTCGGCATCGACTGGCGCCTGCCGCATAGCGAGCTCGTGCTGTCGGACAAGGATCGCAAGCATCCCCGCCTCGGCGATCTGCCGCGCTATTTCGACTGAACAGCCATGCGGATCGCAGTGACGGGACAGTCCGGGCAGGTCGTTCTTTCCATGCTCGAACGCGCGCCTGAGGGCGTGAGCGTGATCGCGCTCGGGCGCCCGCAGCTCGATCTCGAGCGTCTGGAGACGATCGCGCCCGCAGTGGCCACCAGCCGGCCGGACGTCATCGTCAATGCGGCTGCCTTCACGGCCGTCGATCTGGCCGAAAGCCAGCAGGAGGCTGCACAGCTGGCCAACGGCACCGCAGCCGGCGAAGTGGCGAAAGCCGCCGCGACGCTCGGCATCCCCGTCATCCAGATATCGACCGATTACGTCTTCAACGGATCCTTGGGGCGCCCCTATCGCGAGGACGATCCCGTCGCTCCGATCTCTGCGTATGGTCGCAGCAAACTCGACGGCGAACGCGCGGTGGCTGCCGCGACGCCCGACCACGCCATCCTGCGCACGGCCTGGATCTACAGCCCCTTCGGCAAGAACTTCGTGCGCACCATGCTGCGCCTGGCCGAAAGCCGCGACGAGATCGGCGTCGTCGCGGATCAGGCCGGATGCCCGACCAACGCGCTCGACATCGCCGATGCGATCTTCGCTGTCGCCCGCAACCTCGCCGAGCGCCCCGACGATGCAGCCCTGCGCGGCGTCTTCCATATGGGCGCGCAGG
The DNA here is from genome assembly GCA_003241815.1 of Hyphomicrobiales bacterium. GTDB lineage: Bacteria > Pseudomonadota > Alphaproteobacteria > Rhizobiales > Beijerinckiaceae > Allobosea. The sequence continues at coordinate 12,859 of QBLV01000023.1, forward strand.
GGCAAGCCGTCTGGGCCGATGTCGCGGAAGCGATCTTCGCCGAGCGCCAGGCACTTGGTGGCACCCCGGTGGTGGTCAAACGCATCGCAACATCGGACTATCCGACACCGGCCCGCAGGCCGGCGAATTCGCGCCTGGACTCCTCGAGGCTTGCCGAAATCCACGGCGTCGAACTGCCTGAGTGGCAGGGCGCGCTCGCGGCCTGCGTGCGCCGCCTCCTGACCAGCGAACAGACGGGATAACGACGATGAAGGGCATCATTCTGGCCGGAGGCTCCGGTACGCGGCTTCATCCGATGACACTGGCGATGTCGAAGCAGCTTCTGCCGGTCTACGACAAGCCGATGATCTACTACCCGCTGACCACGCTGATGCTGGCCGGCATCCGCGAGGTGCTGATCATCTCGACGCCGACCGATCTCCCGAATTTCAAGCGCCTGCTCGGCGATGGCAGCGACTGGGGCATGAGCCTGGTCTACGAGGAACAACCGACCCCCGCAGGCCTGGCGCAGGCTTACATCATCGGCGCCGATTTCGTCGCGGGCGGGCCGTCCGTGCTGATCCTGGGCGACAACCTGTTCTACGGGCACTCGCTCCCGGAGATGATGGCCTCGGCGGCTTCGCGCGCGAAGGGCGCCAGCGTCTTCGCCTATCATGTGCGCGATCCCGAGCGTTACGGCGTCGTCGATTTCGATGCGAACGGCAAGGCGATCTCGATCGAGGAGAAGCCAAAGGCCCCGAAGTCGAACTGGGCCGTGACGGGCCTCTATTTCTACGACGAGCAGGTCGTCGATATCGCCCGGAGTCTCAAGCCCTCGCCCCGCGGTGAGCTCGAGATCACCGATGTCAACCGGGTTTACCTGGAACGAGGCGAGCTGGCAGTCGAAACGATGGGCCGCGGTTTTGCCTGGCTCGACACCGGCACACCCGACAGCTTGTTGGAAGCGGGAGAGTTCGTGCGCACGCTTGAAAGCCGCCAGGGCCTGCGTATCGCCTGTCCGGAGGAGATTGCCTATCGCCAGGGATGGATCTCGGCCGAGGAGCTGACCACGCTGGGCGAAAGGCTCAAGAAGGGCGATTACGGACAGTACCTGCTGCGGGTGGCGGGCGATCGCAGAGCGTAGGGACCGCACAGAGCGAGCCATAAGACCCATCCCGCAACCGGGCTCTGACGGCTTCCGCTACTATGGCTGAGAATGGCCATGGCGCGCGGCCCGTGCGCGCTTGTCCTAACGGAACATCTGCCTGATCCAGCCGTATAGTTTCGGCGAACCTCAGCAGGCCGTTGGAGCACCGATGAAAACCCTCAATCTCCCCAAGGTAGGCCTGCGCCTCTCGATCGTGGTTGCCCTCCTGGCAGCGCTGGCGTCGCCCGCGATGGCGCTTACGGCCGAGGAGGTGAATGCGACCAGCTTCGCCGATAAAGACAGGCCGGTCGCGGCGGGGGCCGATCCTTTCGTTGTCAAGG
>QBLV01000023.1:14335-40132 GCA_003241815.1 Hyphomicrobiales bacterium
AGGTGCAGGTCCTCCTCAGCCGGCGCAGCGTCTCGCCAGGTGTGATCGATGGCATCGATGGCGAGAATTTCCGCAAGGCGGTCGCGCAGTTCCGGCGGCAGCAGAACTTGCCCCCCGGCGACGAGATCGATCAACTGGCCTGGCTCAGCCTCGGAGGCGAGGCCGCCAATGACGTGATCGCCGAATATGTCCTGACCGAAAAGGACATCTCCTACGACTTCGCGGACGAGATCCCGCGCGATTATGCCAAGCAAGCCAAGATGAAGCGCCTGTCCTACACAAGCCCGGCGGAGAGGCTGGGAGAGCGCTTTCACATGAGCGAAGCGCTGCTGGGCGCGCTCAATCCGAAGCAGGCATTCTCGGAGGCCGGCGAGCGTCTTCTTGTGGCATCAGTTCGTCGTTCGCCCGAGAAGGGCGCGGCACTGCGCATCGATGCCGTGAAGAGCACGGGCATGGTCCTGGTCTTCGGCGCGCAGGACGTGGTGCTCGCCAGCTATCCGGCGACGATCGGCAGCGAGACCACGCCGTCTCCGTCGGGCGAGTACGTGGTCGAGCGGATCGCGCGCAATCCGAACTACACCTACGACCCCGAGAAGAACTTCCAGCAGGGCAAGAATACCGAGACACTCGTCCTTCCGCCCGGCCCCAATGGCCCGGTCGGCACCGTCTGGATCGCATTGTCGAAACCGACCTTCGGTATCCACGGCACGCCTGAACCCGCCAAGGTCAGCAAGACGACCTCGCATGGCTGCATCCGATTGACCAACTGGGACGCGGAGGAACTGGCCGATCTCGTGAAACCCGGCGTCGCGGTGCGCTTCGTGGATTGAGCGGATCGCCCACGCGTCCAGCCGGTCCACGGCGGCGGGTCAAACACCTGGGCGGCCGGTTCCGACCGGCCAACCGACGACAACGCCTCAGCTTGAGCGACGATCCGGTTTCGTGCGACGCCGACAAGCGCTACAACGCACGCGAAACGATGCGGGCTGAGGAACACGACATGACCAGGAAAGTGGCGATCGTCACGGCCGGTGGCAGCGGCATGGGCGCCGCGACGGCGCGACGCCTCGCGAAGGACGGTTACGAGGTCGCGATCCTGTCCTCATCGGGCAAGGGCGAGGCGCTGGCCGAGGAACTCGGCGGGATCGGCGTCACCGGCTCGAACCTGTCGGCTGACGACGTCAAGCGCCTGGTCGATCTGACGGTCGAGCGCTGGGGTCGCGTCGATGCGCTGGTCAACAGCGCCGGCCATGGGCCAAGGGCGCCGATCCTCGACATCCCCGACGAGGACTGGCATCGCGGGCTCGACGTCTATTTCCTGAGCGCGGTGCGGGCGATCCGGCTGGTGACGCCGATCATGCAGGCGCAGAAATCGGGCGCGATCGTCAACATCTCGACCGCCTGGGCCTTCGAGCCCGACGCGATGTTCCCGACGTCGGCGATGGCGCGGGCGGGGCTGGCCGCCTTCACCAAGATCTTCGTCGACAAATACGCGCCCGACAACATCCGCATGAACAATGTCCAGCCGGGCTGGATCGACAGCCTGCCCGCCACCGACGAGCGCCGCCAACGCGTGCCGATGCAGCGCTACGGCACCAGCGAGGAGATCGCCGGTACGATCGCCTTCCTGCTGTCGGCGGATGCCGGCTACATCACCGGACAGAACATCCGCGTCGATGGCGGCGTCACGCGTTCGATCTGAGGGCCTTTGCGAGCCGGGCTGCGCTGACCCCACAGCTTGGCATGGAAGTGGCTTGCACCTGAGAGCTGCAAGCCCGGAGAACGCTCGCCTTGGCTATTCCTCGACGTTATTCGCATGTCGTCTTCGGCGTCATCCAGGCGGGGCTGACCTCGGCCGTCGCATCTGCCGTCGCCGTGTGGGCCAGCCCCGACTCCAGCGCAGCGCTCGTGCGCTGGCTGTCATCGTGGCTTCTGTCCTGGGCGATGATGCTGCCCGTCGTCGTCTTCGCAGCGCCGTTCATCCGGCGGGCTGTCGAAGCCGTCACCGTCGAATGAGCGGCCGATTGCCTATCTGATGTCGCGCGTCGTCAGCCGCGGCCAGTTCCTCTCGGAGCGGGCGAGGTAGGTCGCGGTGTCGCGGGCCCATGTCTTGCGCACGCCGAGATCATAGTTGAGATAGAGCCGGCCATCGACGATCGACCAGGCCTCCGGCTCGATCTTGACGAGATAGCCCCGCGAGGTGCCATAGGCGCAAAAGCCGCCATAGGCCGGCTTGTAGCGCTCGGGATCGGCTGCAAACAGCGCCCGGTTCTCGGCGCTGACGAAGTGCCAGGTCGCACCGCCATGCTTCACCACATGGTTCGGCGAGCCTTTGCGCGGACCACCTTCGCGAAAATAGGCGACCGGGTCATAGCCGCCGATCGCGACGCCCTCGGGCGAGCCGAGCGTGTTGACGGGCTTGCCCGTGGAGGCGAGCGGCGCGCCAGTCATGGCGAGAGAGGCCGCGAGCGTGAGCAGGCTACGGCGGGTGAGTGCGGTTTCGATCATCATCGCCCGGTATCCCGCGCTTCGAGATGCTCGAAAACCAGCGCGCCGATATAGCCATAGATGGCGTGGCCGATGAGGCTCATCACGGAGAGACGCGGCACGTCGCTGAGCAGGAAGTGCTGGCCGGCGAGCGGGGCGAAGACGCCCAGCGCGATGAAATAGGTGATCACGCCCCAGATCCAGCCATCGGCGGGCATGCCGAAGCTCTTCACCCAGCGCGTCAAGACCCAATAGCCGAGCGGATAGAACAGGAATCCGGTGACGAAATGCAGCAGCTTGGCCACCGGCGTCGAGAGCGTGATTCCGAGCTGGTGAGAAAAGAGCGACTTCACCAATTCCGGCGGCTCGAGCGCATATTCGGCGAACCATGCCGTCGGCACGGCGGCGAACAGCTCCCAGAAGCCGAGCCCGGCCAACCCTCCGAGCACGAGATGGGCGACCGTGCGCCCAGTGGGAAGCGCGAAGGCGCGCGGCATGGTTTGCGTGGTCATGGCGAGGTGATCCCGGGGTTCAGTGGGCGGTGGCAAGCGGCGTGGCGGCGATGGCGAGCGCTGCCGTGAGCCCGGCGCTGCTCGTGGAGAGACGGGCAAGGCGGCGGCTGGCATAGAGATTGTGACCACCGCGACGCGCCAGGCGCTCGCGCAGCACATGGCCGGCGCGGTCATGGGCGCCCGAGCGGATCAGGCTCTCGATATAGGCCTGCTCGAAGAGGTCGCGCTGGGCATGGCTGCCCCCGATGGCGACAAGTCCGCCGCGCGCGGCGCCGAGCAGGCGCGCGGCTTCCGCATAGTCGCGTTCATGGAAAGCGATGAGCCCGAAGGCGGCGAGCGAGCCGCTGCGGGCCGCATCGCGCCGCTCAGTGCTGGCATGGGCGTGGCTGTCGTTTGCGAGGTTGCGGGCGATGTCGGAGGCGGCATCTCCGCGCCCGGCACCGAGCAGCGAGAGCGCATAATGCAGATCGGCGAAGACAAGCGTGCCGTCGCCGGCGCGCGCCTGCGCTTTGGCGGCAAGCTCCTCCCACCGGGGACCGACATCGACGCCGGCATAGTCCAGCCGCGCCAGCAGCGCCGCTCCATTGGCGATGTCGCGGTAATCATCGGTCTGTTCGGCGCGGATGCCCGCGTCGTAGAGCCTTAGCACCTCGGCGGTTTCGCCCCGCTCCAGCCGAAACAGCGCCAGATGCCAGGCAATGTGAAAGCGGAAGTTGTTGGCATGGGACCAGTTGGCCCCATCGCCGAGCCAGGCGACGCCCTCGTCGACGCGGCCGGTCATCTCAAGCACATGGGCGACCGCATGCCGGCCCCAGGCATCGCGCGGCGCCAGCTCGACGGCGCGTCGCCCGGCGTCTTCCGCCTCGCGGTAGAAGCCGCGCTCCTCCAGCGCGAAGGCGTAGCAGCCGGAGACGTAGCCTGCGAGCGGGTGGCTCTGTGAAAAGCGCGGCATGACGCGGCGCAGACAGGACAGCATCTCGCCTTGATCGCCCAGCATGAAACGGATGCCATGCGAGAGCTTGAGCGCGAGCACGTCATGGGGATGCTCGATCAGCAGGGCTTCAAGCCGCTGCGCCGCCTGACGCGGGTGGTTTGTCAGCCAGAGGCTAAGCGCGTCGGCAACGCTTTCCTCCCGCGCCGTGATGGGGCGGTCTGCAATGCAGCGCCTCGCCAGCGCCAGGCATTCGCGCGCGGCGCCGACCAATTCGGGGCGGGCCAGCGAGAGCAGCATCAGGCCCTTGGCGGCATGGGCCAGCGCGAAATTCGGATCGGCCGCGAGCGTGCGGGCGAGATGCTCGGGCGTCGCGGCGGCATGGGCCAGCATGGCTTCAAGCGTGTCGTTCCAGGGGAGCCTTGCCGCATCGTTGGCGAGGCTGATCCTGTCGCCCGAGATATCATGAAACATGGGGCTGCGCTCCGTTTGGTCATCGAAGGCATCGGCTTCCCGACGCGCACAGGAGAGTTCGCAGGCGCTCGATCAACCGTCGTTCAACTCGCTTCACGCAGCCGTGAGCGGGCGGCGCGAGGCTGCTCGATCTCGACCCGCGAGGCCGGAATCGGCGCGCCGGTCCATGGCGCACGCTTGAACCAGCCGACGATGCAGGCGACGCCGAGGATCGCGGCAAAGCCGGTCAGGTTCAGCAGGGCGACCGTGATCTCGTCGCGCCCGAGCATGTCCGCCGCCGTCGCGGCGAGACGCGACAGCACGAGGCTCGCCAGGAACGTCGCCAGCGATTGGCGCCCGATCAGGATCAGGAGATGCCCAAGGCCGCTGTCGAGCCTGGCCCGCCAGGGCTCGATCGCACTCAGCACGAGATAGGCCAGTGCCAGGAAATGCAGGATGCGAAGCGGGTGGAGATTGCTCTTCTCCGACGCCGCGGGGAGAACGACCTCGCGCAGGGCCTGCCCCGCCGACCAATGCTCGAGGACGCCCCAGAAAGAGAATGGCATGGAGAAAATGACGAAGATCGCGGCCGCCAGCACCAGCCGTCGCTGGCGCAGGCGCGGCACCGGCAGCCACTTCATCGCGATGAAGAAGCCGATGAAGAAGATCGCCTGCCAGGCGAAGGGGTTGAGAAACCAGCCGGCCCCGTTCCAGGGATTGCCCGTCAGATCGAGCCCTTGCGTCCAGACCAGCGCGTAGAGCAGGGCCGACATCAGGAAGGGCATTGCCGGGTGCAGGGCACGCAGACCGATCGCGACCGGGATCAGCGCGAGGATGACGAGATACATCGGCAGGATGTCGAGATAGTCCGGCTGCCAGGTCAGCGTGACGAGCCCGAGCAAGGCGCGCTCCGGGTCGGCGATCAGAGGACCGAATTGTTGGGCGAGATCGGCGCGGCCGAAGACGCGGTCGAGCAGCGCGGCGAGCGCGACCAGCGCCATGACAACGCCGATCTGGGCCCAGTAGACCTGCCAGAGCCGCTGCAGGATGCGCGCCGTGCCGAGCCACCAGCCGCGCCGCACGAAGGTGCTGCCGAAGGCGAGCGCGCTGGCGAAGCCGGAGCAGAAAACGAAGAGCTCGGCGCCCGACGAAAAGCCGAAGCGCGCAGGAATCCAGGCATTCCAGCTGTTGGCCGGCACATGCGCGATGAAGATGATCAGCATGGTCAGCCCGCGAAAGACGTCGAGACGCTCGTCGCGCGGCCGTTTCATCTGCGAGGCCGGCTCGCTCATCAGAACGCCCCTTCATAGGCGGCCGCATCGATGCGGCAGGCGAGCAGGCTGAAGCCTGGGCGGGCGAAAGCCTCCTGCGCCTCGCGCGCCAGCGTCTCGCGATCGGCAATCGCCACACCATGCCCCCCCATGGCGCGCCCCACGGCGGCGAAATCGGTGCCGCCGAAATCCACGCCGGCGCGCGCGAGCCCCATCTGCTTCTGCTTCAGCGCGATCAGCCCGAGGCTCTCATCGACCAGCACGACGACCACCACCGGCAGCCCGAGGTCACGCAAGGTCGAGAGTTCGCCGAGCACCATGTCGAGCCCGGCATCGCCGACGAAACAGAGTGTCGGGCATGCGCTGCCCAGCGCCGCGCCGATGGCCAACGGCAGGGCGCAGCCCATGGTGCACAAGCCCGTGGATTGCAGCAGGCGGCGGGGCCCGTCGCAGGACCAGATCTGCGAGAGCAGGATGCGGTGCGCGCCGGAATCGGCCGTGGCGACAGTCTTGGGAGGTGCGGCCCTGCGCAGCGTCTCGAACACGGCGTGCGGACCCCAAGCGGCCGGCGCAGCGAAGGCGGTGCGCAGAGCGGCGCGCACCTTCGCAGGCTCGCCACCCGGCCAGGTCGCGGCTGGCTGCAGGCCCGCACCGAGGCGCTCCAGCGTCAGGCCGACATGACCCTCGAGCAGCAGCGTCGCTTGGTGCATGCCGTGCGGCAGGGCTTGGGCGACGATGTCGATCACCGGCTTGTCCGCGGGCCAGGGATGGCGCCAGCCCTGACGCATCTCGATGGGATCATAGCCGGCGAGCACGATCAGATCGGCCGCCTCGATCAGCGGGCGAACCAGCGCATCGGCCTTTGGCGACAGGCCGACGCCACCGACGACGCGTGGATCATCCTCGCGGATCAGCCCCTTGCCCTTATAGGTGGTCAGCAAGGCCGCGCCGGTGCGGCCCAGGAAATGGTCGAGCGCATCGGCCGCCCCCTCGTTGACGAGATCGAGCCCCGCGAGGACGAGCGGCTTGCGCGCACCGGCGAGCATGGCCCGGGCCCGCTCCAGATCAGCCGGGATCGACGGCGCCATGGCGGCAGCCGTCGGCATGATGACCCGCTCGTTACGTCCCTCCGCCACCGCGATCGGGAGGTCGATATGGACCGGTCCCGGCCGACCGGCGCGGGCGATGGCGATCGCCTTGTCGATGACGAGCGCCTCCGTCCCCGGCGCCGCACGGAAACTCGCCTTGACGATCGGGCGCAGCAGCGCCTGATGATCGAAGACCTGATGGGTGTAGCTCTCGGCCAAAGCCTGATCGACGCAGCCGGTGATGAAGATCAGCGGCACGCGGTCCTGCTGGGCATGGGCCACAGCCGTCACGGCATTGCTGACGCCGGGCCCCAGCGTCGCGACGAGCACGGGCAAGGCGCCGGTGACATGCCAAAGCCCTTCGGCCATGAAGCCGGCGGCGTTCTCGTGCCGTGCGAGTTCGAAGCGGATGCCTGCCCGGCCGAGCGCATCGACCAGCGCCAGCACCTCGCCGCCCGGTATGCCGAAAGCATGCGTCGCGCCGGACATCCTCAGCCGATCGGCGATGATATCTGCGCCTGTTACAGTTTCCAATGTGGTGCCCCCCAAGGGCAGCGGTCTCTGGATGGTCATGGACGGGTCTCCCGGGCCGAGCGGCGGCCTTTTGGAACCAATCGTTTCGCGCGGCCGGTAGGTTACCGCTTCACGGAAAGGTGATCGCCGGCCGGACCCGTCTCACCCATCATCCGCAGCCAGGCGCGCTCGATCCAGGCCGCATCGACGACATGGCCACCCTCATGCAGACAGAGTTCGAGCAGCGGCTGACCCGACTGCGCCAGCGAGCGGCAAGAAAGCCCGGATGGTTGCGTCGGGATGTCGGCGACCGTCACGCCCGGTGCGCTCGGCGCGAGGATGGCGAGGCTTCTGAAGACGTCGCCCTGGCGGTAGCCGCCGCGCAGCGCGCGACCGGCGAGCGGCACGGTCATGTCGCTGGTGCCATGGGTGTGGACGAGCGGCGGGCGCGGACCGGCGCAGGAGGCCGGCAGCGGCTCCCAGAACGCTCCGGCGATCGGCGCGAAGGCCCGGAAGCGCTCCGGCATTCGGCAGGCGAGATACCAGACCATCGAGCCGCCCTGCGAGAAGCCGATCGCCATGATACGCCCCTGATCCACCGGGAAGCGGGCGGTGACGTCGTCGAGAACCTGCGCGACGAAGGCGAACTCGTCGCGATGCCGGCCCGGCGAGCCGGGATAGGACCAGGTCTTGCCGGCACCATCGGGGGCAATCAGCGCGACGCCGAGGCGCGAGGCCAGCGCGACCAGCCCGGCATCGGCCACCGTCTCCTCGGCCGAGCCCTGCCAGCCATGGAAGAACATGATCGCACCGAACTTCATGCCGCCGGCTGGTCGCGGTTCCGGCAGGATCAGCCGGTAGCGGCCGTCCGCGACCGAGCAGCCGCGTTCGGGTGGGCAGGTATCGGATGGGCCTGCGGCAGCACCCAAGGCCGGCCCCAGCAGCAGGGCGGCGATCAGGAGAAGCCGTGTCGCGCGAGGGGTGATCAGCGGTTCGGTCCCCGTCATCTGGCGGAACCGATCCGCGCAAGGTCATGGACGATAGCCCCGGCCGCTCGGCCTTTCGAGACGGGCTCGCCGACTTGTGAGCGGCCAACAGTCATGCAAGGAGGGCTCGACCTCCCGCCGCTTCTCCGGACCTTTCGCCCCTTGTCGCTCGACGATCTCGAAGCCGCGCTGCGTCCCGCCTTCCTGGCCGGGCTGGAAGGCGACGCCGCCGCCTATCGCCGTTTCCTCGATCTGATCGGCGTGCGACTGCGCGGATTTTTGCGCGGGCATCTGGCGCGGGCCGGCATCGCAGGCAACGACGAAGCAGAGGACGTGCTTCAGGAGACGCTGCTAGCGCTGCATCTCTCGCGCCACACCTACGATCCGGCGATCCCGGTCTCGGCCTGGGCGCATGCGATCGCCCGTTACAAGCTGATCGACCATCTGCGCCGCTCCGGCCGCCATCGCGGCCATCTCCCGATCGAGGACGAAGCGCTGGCCTTGTCGGTTTCGGCCGGCGCGGCGAGCGAGGCGAAACTCGATGTCGAGCGGGCGCTGTCCGGCCTGCCCGAGCGGACGCGCAGACTTATCGACCGGGTCAAGCTCCAGGGCGCAAGCCTGGCCGAGGCCGCGCAAGCCGCGGGCATGACCGAGACGGCGGCCAAGGTCGCGCTGCATCGCGGCCTCAAGGCCATGGCGAAGATCCTCGTAAAACGCGGCACGCGGCCGCCATGAACCGTCCACCATGTCGCGGCCAGCGTTGAGCCGCGTAACGTTTTCAGCTCCCCTTTCGAACTTGCTACCGCGACCACCTCTGTCCGTTTCGAGACCGACATGAAAACCGATGATCTCGCCGCCGTGCTGGCAGCCGATGCCCAGCGTGTCGATACCGCAAGCCTGACGCGCGCCACCGGGCTGATCGCTCTTGCCGGGCTGGCCGTCACCTCTTGCGCCATTCTGCTGATGTTCGGAGCACGGGCCGATCTCGCCGTCGCGATGGCGACGGCGCCGGTGCTTGCCAAGCTTACTCTCGGCGCGTCCGTGGCCGGGTTTTCGCTTGTCGCCTTCCAGCGCAGCCTGCGGCCCGGCCGGGCGACCGTGGGAGCGCTGTGGTTCGTGATGCTGCCGCTTGCCGCGGTGTTCGCTTGGGCGCTCGCGACGCTCGCGGGACAGCCTGCGGGCGAATGGGCGGGCCCGATCCTCGGCAGGAGCTGGCGCGCCTGCCTGATCTCGGTGACTCTCTACGCGATGCTGCCTTTCGCCGCGCTTCTCGCGCTGGCACGGTTCGGGGCGCCGGTGAAGCCTCGGCTGACAGGGATCGCCGCCGGGCTTGGCGCGGCTGGGCTGGCGACCGTCGCCTACGCCCTGCATTGCCCGGAGGACGCGCTGCCCTTCATCGCCTCCTGGTATCCGCTGGCCATGGGCATCAGCGCTACGATCGGGGCCGTCGCGGCTCCGCGCCTGCTGCGCTGGTAGATCACTCCGGCTTGCGGGCGGAGACGATGAAACGGTCCTGGCTCGCGCGCTCGAGCCGCTGATAGAGCGGCATGAAGCGGCCTTGCGCCTTGTGGATGGCGCCAAGCTCGCGGTCGATGACGATGTCGACGAAGCCAGCTTCCGTCAGGAGGCGGGCGACCTCTTCCGGCCGGCAGCCTTGCGAGAAATAGACGCGCGAGACGATCTCCGCATGGGCGGCGGCATAAGGCGCTGGAGGCTTCGGCGTGGACCAGCGCTTCACGAGCTTCGCCAGAGCACGCAATGCCTTGCCGTTGCCGGGGCGAGGATTGGTCATGTCGACATCGACGATCGCGACACGCCCGCCGGGTTTCAGCACCCGATGCCATTCGCGAAACGCCGCCGGCGGATCGGGCAGCGTCCAGACCAGATGGCGGGTCGCCACGACATCGTAGCTGTCCGATTCCTCCAGCGTATCCTCGGCGTCGCCGGCATAGAGCCTGATCGGCTTGCCTGCCGTCTTGGCGCGGGCACGGGCGAGCATCGCTTCCGACAGATCCAGCCCGGTGACGCCATAGCCGAGTTCGGCCAGCAGCAGCGAAATCACGCCGGTGCCGCTGGCGAGGTCGAGCGCCTTCGCGCCGGGCGCGACGCGGCCGAGATGGCGCGCGAACAGTGCCAGCCAGGCCTGCCGCTCTTCAGACGAGAAAATCTCGTGGCCGGGCATGCTGTCGAAGGTTTCCGACCGCATCGACCAGAAGTCGCGGATCTCGTCCTTGAGACTGAGATTATGGTGCAGGGTCGTCATGGCCGGGCGGCCTCTCGGCTGGTGCGATGGCCAGCGAGAACCACGAAAGCAGGGCGCAAGGCAAGCCCCGCGCGGAACGCCAGTCATCGGCCGGCCTATTACTGACGAATACATCATATCTGATTTTGTTTATAATAATTCCAAAAGATAAATATTGACCTGTCCTGACCGCAGACCTAGGAGCCTGCGACTTCATCAGGGACTTTTCCAATGCTGTCTTTGCGCGCCCTTTTCGGCACGGCCGTCGTCGCGGCCTCATTTCTCGCGCTGCCCGCTCCCGCTCTGGCCGAAAAGGTCTCCGTCACCGACGTGCTCGGCCGCAAAGTCGAGGTCGAGGCGCCGGTCCAGCGCGTCATTCTCGGCGAAGGCCGTCAGATGTATTTCGTCGCCGCGCTCGACAAGGACGATCCGTTCAAGCGCGTCGTGGGGTGGCGCGACGACCTGCCGAAGGCCGACCCCGACAGCTACAAGCAATATCTCGCGCGCTACCCGCAGATCGCCAAGCTGCCGAGCTTCGGCGGCATGAAGGAAGGCGCCTTCGACATCGAGCAGGCGATCGCGCTGAAGCCCGACGTGCTGTTCCTCAATATCGAGGCGAAGGTCGCCAGCGACGAGGCGAGCCTGGTCGACAAGCTCGCGGCGGTCGGCATCCCGGTCGTCTATGTCGATTTCCGCGAGAAGCCGTTTCAGAACACCGAGCCGTCGATGCGGCTGATCGGCAAGCTGTTCGGCAAGGATACGATCGCCGAGGACTTCATCGCCTTCCGCGCCGGCGAGATCGCCCGCATCACCGACACCCTCGCCGAGGTCCAGGGGCTGAAGCGTCCTCTGGTCATGATGGAGCGGGCCGGCGGCTACTCCGACGATTGCTGCATGTCCTTCGGAGCCGAGAATTTCGGCAAGATGGTCGAGATCGCCGGCGGCAAGAATTTCGCCTCCGACCTGATTCCGGGGACCTTCGGCACGGTCAATCCGGAAGCCGTCGTCGCCGCCAACCCCGATGTCGTAATCATCACCGGCGGCAACTGGGGCGCCTATGTGCCCGGCGGCGCCTGGGTTGGGCTCGGGCCCGGAACCGATCTCATCGAAGCACGCCGAAAGCTCGCCAATCTCGCAAAACGACCCGCCTTCAGCCAGACCAAGGCCGTCAAGGATGGGCGCGTCCATGCGATCTGGCACCAGTTCTACAACAGCCCCTACCAGTTCGTGGCGATCCAGGAGATCGCGAAGTGGCTGCATCCCGAGCTGTTCAAGGATCTCGATGCCGATGCCACGCTGAGGACGCTGCATGAGCGTTTCCTGCCCCTGCCCTACGAGCCCGGCTATTGGGTCACCGTAGACAAGAGCAAGTGAACAAGCACGCAAGCGAGCCTGCAATGAGCGCGACCGTTGCACCCGAGGCGCTGCCCGGCCGGCTGGCCTATCGCGCCCTGACGCTGCGGCGGCGGCTGATCCTGCTCGGTATGGCCGGGTTGCTGCTGGCGAGCTTCATCGTCGATCTGATGCTAGGGCCTGCGCGCTACGATGTCGGGCAGGTGCTGGCGACGCTGATGAACCCCTCCGGGGCGCCAGCCGCGCTGCGCGTCGTGATCTGGGACATCCGGCTCCCGGTCGCGCTGATGGCAGTCGTGACAGGGGCATCCCTGGCGATTGCCGGTGCGCAGATGCAGACGATCCTCAACAACCCGCTCGCCAGCCCCTTTACGCTCGGTATTTCGGCGGCGGCGAGTTTCGGGGCGGCGCTGGCCCTGGTCTTCGGCGTCGGCCTCCTGCCGGTCGCTGCCGATTACATCGTGCCGATCAACGCCTTCGTCATGGCGATGGGGGCGGCCATGCTGATCCATGTGCTGAGCCAGCAGCGCGGAGTGACGACCGAGACCGTGATCCTGCTCGGCATCGCGCTGGTCTTCACCTTCAACGCGCTGCTCTCGCTGCTGCAGTTCTTCGCCTCGGAGCAGGCGCTGGGCGCTGTCGTATTTTGGACCATGGGCTCGCTGACCAAGGCAAACTGGCACAAGCTCGCCATCACCACCGCCGTGCTGGTCTTCACCCTGCCCTTCTTCCTGCGCCGCGCCTGGGCGCTCACCACGCTGCGGCTGGGCGACGATAAGGCGGCGAGCTTCGGCATCAATGTCCGCCGCCTGCGGCTTGAGATCATGCTGCTGGTCAGCCTGCTCGCGGCGGTCCCGGTGTCGTTCGTGGGCACGATCGGCTTCATCGGACTCGTCGGCCCCCATATCGCGCGCATGGTCATCGGCGAGGACCAGCGCTTCTTCGTGCCGGCCTCGGCGCTGGCGGGCGCGGCGATCCTCTCGGCCTCTTCGGTCGTGTCGAAGTCCTTGATCCCCGGGCTGATCTTCCCGATCAGCATCGTCACCGCGCTGATCGGCGTGCCGTTCTTCTTCAGCCTGATCATGACGAGCCGGAAACGCTCATGGTGACGCTCGCTTTGGCCGGTGTCGGCGTCTCCTATGGGCGGCGACGCGTGCTGCAGAATGTCGATGCCGCCGAACTGCGCGGAGGCGAGGTCGTGGCCGTGATCGGCGCGAACGCCGCCGGCAAGTCGAGCCTGTTCCGCCGCATAGCGGGCCTCGCGAGCGGCGATGGCGAGGTCACCATGAGCGGCGAGAGCCGGATCGCGGGACGCACCTGCCTGCGCTGCTGCTACCTGCCGCAGGACACGGCGGTGAATGCGGTGCTGAGCGTCTATGAATCGATCCTGCTCGCACTCAAGCAGGGCGGTTCCTGGGCCGTCAGCGACGACGAACTGCAGCGCATCGACCGGGTGCTGCACGAGCTCGAGATCAGCGATCTTGCCTTCCGGCCCTTGAGCGAGTTATCCGGCGGCCAGCGCCAGCTCGTCTCGATCGCCCAGACGCTGGCGCGCGAGCCCGACATCCTGCTGCTCGACGAGCCGACCAGCGCGCTCGACCTGCACCGCCAGTTCGAGGTGCTCAGCCTGATCCGCCGGCTGGCGCATGAGCGCGGCATGCTGGTGCTGGTTTCGATCCATGATCTCAACCAGGCGCTGCGCTTTGCCGACCGGGTGATGGTGCTGGCGCATGCGCGGCTCGTCGCGATGGGCGATCCGCGCGTGATCGTGACGCCGGCCCTGCTTGACGAGGTCTATGGCGTCCGCGCCCGTGTCGAGACGCTGACGGGCGGAGAGCCGTATGTTCTCGTCGAGGGGTCGAGCCGGCAGCTCGTCTGAGGCACAACGCTCAGGCGGCGAGACTGCGCATCTCGCTGATCAGGTCCGATTTGCCCTCGAAGCCGATGCCCGGCAGGTCGGGCATAACGATGTGGCCGGCCTCGACACGCACGCCGTCCGGGAAGCCGCCATAGGGTTGGAACAGGTCGGGATAGGATTCGTTGCCGCCGAGGCCGAGGCCCGCCGCGATGTTCAGCGACATCTGGTGGCCGCCATGAGGGATGCAGCGGCGCCAGGACCAGCCGTTCTGCTTCAGCATCTCCAGGGTGCGAAGATATTCGACGAGGCCGTAGCTCAGCGCGCAGTCGAACTGCAGCCAGTCGCGGTCGGGGCGCATCCCGCCATAGCGGATCAGGTTGCGGGCGTCCTGCATCGAAAACAGGTTCTCGCCGGTCGCCATCGGGCCGGGGTAATGCTCGGCGAGCCTGGCCTGGAGGTCGTAGTCGAGCGGATCGCCCGCCTCCTCATACCAGAACAGGTCGAACTGACGCAGCTCCTTGGCATAGGAGATCGCGGTCTCCAGATCGAAGCGGCCATTGGCGTCGACCGCCAGCCTGCAGCCGTCGGGCAGCATCTTCAGAACGGTCTCGATACGCTTGCAGTCGTCGGCGAGCGGCGCACCGCCGATCTTCATCTTCACGACCGTGTAGCCGCGGTCCAGATAGCCCTGCATCTCGGCCGCCAGACCCTCCAGCCCCTTGCCGGGGTAGTAGTAACCACCGGCAGCATAGACGAAGATCCTGGGATCGGCGGTGACGCCGGCGCGCTCTGCCAGCATCCGGAAGAGCGGCTTGCCGGCGATCTTAGCGACGGCGTCCCAGACCGCCATGTCGATGGTGCCCATCGCGACGGAGCGCTCGCCATGGCCGCCGGGCTTCTCATTGGTGAACATCGCCGCCCAGACCTTGCCGGGGTCGATGTTGCCGCCATCGACATCGAGCAGGCTGTCGGGCGGAGCCTGAAGGACGCGCGGGGCGAAGCGCTCGCGAATCAGCCCGCCCTGGCCGTAGCGGCCGTTCGAGTTGAACCCGTAGCCGATCACCGGCTTGCCATCGCGGACCACGTCGGTGACGACCGCAACGAGGCTCAGCGTCATCTTCGAGAAGTCGATGAAGGCATTGGCGATGGGCGAGGCGATCGGAGCCGTGCGCTCCCGGATGTCGACGATACGCATGAGTGAGGTGGCGTCCTTTGTCCGCGGGCTCAGTGTCGGACCGGATCATAAGAAAACCGCCGGCCTTGTCAGCCATCGCAGGAATGGTCATTTTTCATGCCAGACATCGTTTTTCGAGATGCCATCACTTGGTTGGATGATCCATGCGCAGCTTCGATCCTGTCTCGTTGCGGTTGTTCATCGCCGTCTGCGAGGAGCGCAATATTGCGACCGCCGCACGGCGGGAGGCGATCGTGCCCTCGGCCATCAGCAAGCGCATCAGCCAGATGGAAGCGGAGGCGGGCGTCGCGCTGCTGGAGCGTGGCCGGCGCGGCGTTTTGCCGACACCGGCAGGAGAGACGCTGTGGCGCTATGCGCGCGAATCACTGATGCTGATCGAGCGCATGAAGGCCGAGCTCGGCGCCTTTGCGGATGGCGTGCAGGGCCATGTGCGCGTCTTCGGCAGCAAATCGGCCGTGGCGCAGGTGCTGCCGAGGGATATCGGCCTCTTCGCCAAGTGCTATCGCGATGTCCGCGTCAGCCTGGAGGAACGCGAGATCTGGGAGGTGGTGCGTGGCGTCGAGGACGGGCGGGCCGATATCGGCGTCTGCTGGGATGCAGTCGATCTCGGGAGCCTCCGCACCCTGCCCTATCATGGCGACCATCTCGCCATCGTCGTCCATCCCGACCATCCGTTGGCCGGACGGGAGATGGTCTCCTTCGAGGACACGATCGACTACGAGCATGTCGATATCGCCGCCCGCAGCATCATGAAGACGACGCAACGCAATGCTGCTGCAGCAGCCGGCAAGCAGATGCGCTACCGCATCCAGGTCTCGACGGTGGATGCCGCCTACCGCATCGTCGCGGCTCAGCTAGCGCTGGCGATTGTGCCGCGCGAGGAGGCCGGTCCGATTCAGCAGGCGCTTGGGCTCGCGGTCATTCCGCTGAGCGACGCCTGGGCGAAGCGCCGGTTCGTCGTTGCCACCCGGGCGAATGGATTGAGCCGACCCGCGCAATTGCTGGTGGAGAGCCTGCGCGAATCGGCTTTGCAGGTCCTCACGTCCTGAGCTGGTAGCGCCATGACTGGTCACGCCACGCCTGCCCAGCCGCAGGGCAGAAATCCATCCGATCGCCCAAAGCAACGGCGCCGCCTCGATTGACAGCCGATGGCCGGCTGCGCAGGCTCGTCCCTGTCGGCAATGATGCCGGGCTTGGCGAGGATTGCCGGATATGCAGATCGTGGACGGGGTGAGCGTGGGATTGCGCGCCCGGGCATGAGCGGATCGTCAGCCTCCCCTCTCGCCAGCCACGCCACCGGTTCTCTTCGGCTCGGCGTCGATATCGGCGGCACCTTCACCGATTTCGCGCTGGTCGATGCACAAGGCCGCCGCGTCGGCGTCCACAAGCAGCTCACCACGCCGAAGGACCCTTCGTTCGCGGTGCTGGAGGGCACGCGGCGGATTCTCGACGAGACCGGCATTGCGCTCGCCGATCTCCGCGAGATCGTCCATGGCACGACGCTGGTGACGAACGCGCTGATCGAACGGCGCGGGGCGCGCACCGGCATGCTGGTGACGCAAGGGTTCCGCGACCTGTTCGATATCGGCAAGGAGCAACGCTACGACCTGTTCGACATGCGCCTGCTCTTCGCCGAGCCGCTGGTCGAGCGCGCGCATCGCGCCGAGGTGCCCGAGCGGCTACGTCATGACGGCAGCGTGCTGACGCCGCTGGACGAGGAGGCGGTGCGGCAGGCCGTGACGCGGCTGGTCGAGCATGAGGGCATCGAGGCACTGGCGATCTGCTACCTGCACGCCTATGCCGATGACGCCCACGAAGTCCGCAGCCGGGAGATCGTACAGGCGCTCTATCCGCAGCTCCCCATCTCGCATTCGGCCGATGTCTTTCCCTATCGGCGCGAGTTCGAGCGCTGGACCACGACCTGCGCCAATGCCTATGCGCAGCCGCTGGTGGACAGCTATCTCTCGCGGCTGGAGGACGGGCTCGCGGCCATGGGCTTTGCGGGCCGCCTCTGGGTCATCGGCTCCGGCGGCGGGCTGATGACGCCGCAGACGGCGCGGCGCTATCCCGTTCGCCTGCTCGAATCCGGGCCTGCCGCCGGTGTGCTGATGTCGGCGCGTTTCGGCGTCGAGAGCGGCCGCGACAGCATCCTGTCCTTCGATCTCGGCGGCACCACCGCCAAGGGCGCTCTGGTGCGGCAGGGCAAGCCGCTGCGCGCCTACACCTTCGAGGCGGCGCACGCCTATGAATACCGCAGCGGCAGCGGGCTGCTGCTGCAGATCCCGGTGATCGACATGACGGAGATCGGGGCGGGCGGCGGCAGCATCGTCTCGCTCGACGCGCTCGGCCGCATGCGCGTCGGCCCACGCAGCGCCGGGGCCGATCCGGGACCGGCCTGCTATGGCCGGGGCGGAACCCAGCCGACCCTGACCGATGCAAACCTCGCACTCGGCTATCTCGACAGCCGTTCGTTCCTCGGCGGGCGGATGGCCCTCGATGTCGAGGCTGCGAAGCGCGCGATCGGAGACGGTGTCGGCAAGACGCTCGGGCTCTCGCTGGAACGTGCCGCCTGGGGCATCCACGACATCGCCAATGAGGACATCGCCCGCGCCTTCCGGATGCATGCGACCGAGCGCGGCTTCGACTACCGCAACTGCAGCATGGTCGCCTTCGGCGGCGGCGGCCCGATCCATGCCGCACGCATCGCTCGCAAGCTCAGGGTGCCACATGTGATCTTCCCGGCCGGCGCGGGCGTGATGTCGGCCTTCGGCATGCTCTCGGGCGCCCAGTCCTTCGAGACGATGCGCGCCTGCCCGCGCGCGCTCGACCGTCTGACCGTCGACGAGATCGCAACCGTGCTGGGCGAACTCGAGGCCGAGGCCGCAGCGCCGCTTTTGGCCTGCGGCGTGCCGCGCTTGCAGATCACCTGCGAGCGGCGCGTCGACATGCGCTATTTCGGCCAGGGCCACGATATCGAAGTTCCGTTGCCCCCGGACGTCGCGCCCTCCGCGGTGCTCGGCCTGCTGCCAGGCCTTTTTGCGAGGCGTTATCGCGAGATCTTCCATGCCAATCTGCCCGGCCCGGTCGAGATCGTCGGCTGGAAGGTCGAGGCAAGCGGCCCCGCACCGGAGCGGTTCATGACCTCGCCAAACAGTGCAGGCGTGAGCGGGAATACGATCAAGGGGGAGCGGACAGCCTGGTTCCCGAGTCTTGGCGGCCATGTCACCTGTCCGGTGTACGAGCGCCTGAGCCTGGCCCCTGGCATGACGATCACAGGACCGGCGCTGATCGAGGAGCCGGAATCGACCTGCCTGCTCGATGCGGGCGATATCGCGGTGGTCGATGAGCGCTACAACCTCGTCGCCGAGATCGGAGCCGCATCATGACTGCGCGCGTTCTCGACCCGGTCGACATCGCCATTGGCTGGGATCGCCTGATCTCGATCGTCGACGAGGGCGCCGCCGCCCTGATCCGCACCTCGTTCTCGACGCTGGTGCGAGAGGGGCTCGACCTCTCGGTGATGCTGTTCGATGCACGCGGCCGGATGATTGCGCAGAGCACCAAATGCATCCCCGTCTTCATCGGCACCGCCCCGGTGACCATGGCGGCGATGCTGGCCAGGCACCCGCCGCAGACGCTCCAGCCCGGCGACATCATCGTCTCGAACGATCCGGTCATCGGCACCGGCCATATGTTCGACATCGCGGTGATGCGCCCGATCTTCGGGGGCGATGGGATCGCCGCCTATGCGATGAGCATCACCCATCTGCCCGATATCGGCGGCATGGGTTTTTCGGCAGCAGCGACGGAAATCTACCATGAGGGCTTGCGGCTGCCGATCTGGAAGCTGTTCGACGCCGGCCGGCGCGACGAGAACCTGATCGACCTGATTGCGCTGAACGTGCGCGTGCCCGATCAGGTGCTCGGCGACATCATGGCCAATGTCAGTTGCATCGAGATCGTCGGCCGCCAGCTCATCGACTTCATGAATGAGGTTGGCCTCGACAGCCTGGCGCCGATTGCCGATGCGATCCTCTCCCAGACGGAAGCGGCGGTGCGTGCGGCGCTGACAGCCATTCCCGACGGGATTTATGCCAACGCGCTCGATGTCGAGGCGCTCGACGAGGTGCGCCGGCTCTGCTGCCGCATCGAGAAGCGCGGCGACAGGGTCGCGATTGATTTTGAGGGAACGGGGCCTTGCGTGGGCGCCGGCATCAACGTGCCGTTTTCCTATACGAAGTCGATGGCGCTCTACACGCTGAAATGCGTCGCCACCCCGAAACTGCCCAATAATGACGGCGCGACCGCACCGATCACGGTCACGGCGCCGGTCGGTTGCATCCTGAACGCGGTGCCGCCTGCCCCCTCGGCGGGCCGACACACGATCGGCCATTTCATCATGCCGCTGCTTTTCGAGGCCTTGGCCGAGATCGTGCCCGACCGCGTCACGGCCGGCAGCGGGCTGATCAACATGATGACGTTCCAGGGCCGCCTGCCCGACGGCACCCCGGTGACGACGGGTTACTTCGCGGCCGGCGGCTTCGGTGCCCTGAGCGGGCTCGACGGCCGGCCGACGACACCGGGCTCCTCCAATATGGGCAGTACGCCGACGGAGATCTTCGAGCCGCTGAGCGGATTGCTGGTGGAGAGCAAGGCGCTGCGGCCCGATTCCGGCGGCGCTGGCCAGTTCCGTGGCGGGCCGGGGCAGGATGTCGTGCTGCGCAACGACAGCGGCCATCCCATGACGCTGTTCTCGATGGCGAACCGGACGCAGTTTCCAGCGCTCGGCGTCGCCGGCGGGATGCCGGGCGCGCGGCGCGAGCACCTCGTCAATGGCGAGCCTATCGCGACGCAGGGCCGCCATGAGCTCGCACCCGGTGACAGGTTGACGCTCCGGGAGGCGGGCGGCGCCGGCTTCGGGCCGCCATCGGCACGCCCACGAGCGCTGATCGCGGACGACATCGCGCGCGGATTCGCAACCCGCGACGGCGCTGCGCGTGATTACGGCATCGCTCAGGACGCGGCCATCGGCCCCGACGAGGCATAGGCTTCCAGCGTATCGAGCAGCTTCCGGGGGATGGTGAAGAGATGCTCCAGCCGCTCGGCCGCGCCCTCGCCCGCCAGTGCTCCCGTATCGATCGCGATGAAGAACTGGCCGGTGCGTGGCGAGCCGCCGAGATTGTCGGCGAAGGACGAAGCGTCGATCGAGAGATTGGCGCCGGTCAGCCAGGCCGCGAAGATCTCGACGATGAACGCGAGCCCCGCGCCCTTGTAGCCACCGGCCGGGACCATGGTGCCGCCCGACAGCGCAGCCCTGGGATCGGTCGTGGGCTCGCCGTCCTTGTCCAGCGCCCAGCCGAGCGGGATTGATTCGCCGCGCTGCTGGAGGACGACGATCTCGCTCTTGGCGACGACGCTCGACGACTGGTCGAGCACCAGCGGGTTCCGGCCGGCGCGGGGCACCGCGAGCGCGATCGGGTTCGTGCCGAAGACAGGCTTCGTCCCGCCCATCGGCGCAATCGAGGCCGGGGCGTTGACGAAGGCGAGCGCGAGCAGGCCTTCGCGCGCGATCCGCTCGACATGGTAGCCGACGACGCCGCAGTTGTATGAGTTCGTTACGGCCAGCGCCGCGATGCCCTGCGCCCGCGCCGCCTCGCACAGCGCCGGCAGACCGAAATCGATCGCCGGATGGGCGAAGCCGCCCTTGGCATCGACCCGGACGAGGCCGGGTCTGGGGCTGTCGAGCACGGGCCGCGCCTTGCCGTCGATCTTGCCGACCCGGGCATGCTCGCAATAGGTCGGCAGCCGGGCCAGGCCGTGACTATGGATGCCGTCCGCTTCCGCCGCGACCACGGAGGCCGTGATCGCGTGCTCGTTGCGCGCATCGACGCCACAGCCGCTGAGCGCGCGCCGGGTCAGCGCCTCGACCTGCGCCAGGCTGAGAGGAACGCCGTCCGCCGGCTCGTGCGCGCTCATGCCACTGCTCCCGTCCGGCTTGCGGCGCCATAGAGCGAGACAGCCTTTTCGGGGCTGATCATGCCGTCGGCCAGGTCCTTGGCGACGCGCTGCGGATCGCGCTTCAGCGGATCGCCGAAGCCGCCGCCGCCCGAGGTCTCGATGGTGACGACATCCCCGCGCTTCAGCGGAATGCCGGATATCTTCGAGCGCAGCGCCGTCCGCGACCCGTCGGGATGCGTGATCGTCATGCTGCTGAGCGAACCCGGCTGGCCGCCCTGGATGCCATGGGGCGGGAACTTGAAACGCTCGAAATGGGCGCCGAGCTTGCCCGCATCCGCCTCCAGCCGCCATTCCCGGACGAGGCCCAGCCCGCCACGGAACTCGCCGGCGCCGCCTGAATCCGGGATCAGCCCGTATTTGGTGAAGGTGACGGGATATTTCGCCTCGACCATCTCGATCGGCGCATTGGTGTTGTTGTGCAGGCCGCAGGACAGCGCGCTCGCTCCGTCGCCCCCGGCATGGCCGCCCCAGCCACCGACCTCGATATCGAAATAGACCTGCCCCTTGCCCTTCCGACTGACCGTCTGCAGGGCGTAGACATAGGAGATCGCGTAATAGGCCGCCGGGATACGCTTGGGAGCGATCTGGGCCAGAGCGCCGAAGACCGCGATGGCGATGCGGTGGTTGATGACCATGCGGCCGGCGACCGGGGCCGGAAACACGGCATCGACAACGCTGCCCTCGGGCAGGACGACGCTGACCGGCCGGTAGCAGCCGGAATTCGCCGGAATATCGCCGCCGAGCGCAGCCAGCAGCGCGTAATAGACCGCCGAGCAGGTCATGGCGCGGGTGTTGTTGACGGGGCCGCTGACCTGGGGGCTGGAGCCCGCGAAATCGAGCGCGATGGCGTCGCCCGTCTTGACGATCCTGACCTCCAGCCGGATCGGCTCGTCGGACTGGCCGTCATCGTCGACGCGTTCGACGAAGGAGGCCTCGCCGTCGGGCATCTGCGCGAGCGCGGCGCGCATCATCGCCTCGGAGCCGTCGAGGATCGCAGCCATTGCGGCGGCAAGCGAATCCGCGCCGTATTTACGGGCCATGCGCGCCACGGCGCGCTCGCCGATGCCGAGCGCCGCGATCTGCGCATTGAGGTCGCCGCGCGTCTCGTCGGGCTGGCGGACATTGTGCAGCAGCATCTCGAAGACGCCGCTGTTGAGGACGCCCCGGTCGACGAGCCGCAACGGCGGAATCCGGATGCCCTCCTGGAAGACTTCGGTCGCGGCGGCATAATAGCTGCCCGCCGCCGCGCCGCCGACATCGACATGGTGGGCGAGCGTGCCGACGATGCCGACGCGCCGGCCATCGACGAAGACCGGCCTGAAGGTCTGGATATCCGACAGATGCTGGCCGCCGGAATAGGGATCATTGGTGACGATCACGTCGCCATCGTTCCACTGCTCCAGCGGGATGAAGCGATCGAGGATCGTGCGCAGACAGTCCGACATCGAGTTGAGATGCACGGGGATGCGCGCCGACTGGGCGATGTTGTAGCCCTGCGCGTCGAAGACGGCGGTCGAGAAGTCGAGGATCTCGCGCACCACGGTCGAGCGGCTGGTGCGCCAGATGGTGATGCTCATCTCTTCGGACGCCGCGACGAGGGCGTTGCGGATGACCTCGAGGCGGATCGGGTCGATGCCGGGCTGAAGATCTGTCATGGTTTCGGCCCTCAATGGCTGGCGGCGCGGTCGGCGATCAGGGCGCCCGACGCATGGGTCAGGATCGTCCAGCCGGCGGGGAGGTAGATCGAGGTGTAGGGCTCCTCGACGATGGCGGGGCCGGTGATCGGGTTCGTCGCGCTGATCGTGTCGCGATCCCGCACCGGCGTCGCCACGGCTCCCTTGCGGCCATGGACCGGCCGGGTCCGGTCCGTATCGCCGGTCTGGACGGTGCTGCCATGCGCCAGAACCGGCTTGGCGAGGCGACCGACCGCTTTCAGGCGCAGGGCAACGATCTCGACCGGCACCTCCGGCTCGTCATAGGAAAAGCGCTGGCGGTGCAAGGCGTGGAAGGCGGTCGTGGCCTTGGCCACGCCTGAGGGTGAGAAATCGGCCGCGTCGAGCGCCACGCGCAGATCGAAGGCCTGGCCGGCATAGCGCAGATCGAGCGCCCATTCGAAGCTGCGCGCGGCTTCCGGCACGCCATCCTCGGCAAGCAGGGCCTCAGCTTCGGCCACGAGGCGCGCGGCCTTCTCGCCCAGCCCAGGTGCGAGATCGGCAAAGAGCCCGATCTGCGTGGCGCTGAGATCATGGGCGATGTCGGACCAGAGAATGCCCCAGGCCGAGAGCGTCGAGGCATGGGCGGGGAAGATCACGCGACTGATGCCGAGCTCTTCGGCGACCTCGCAGGCATGGACGCCGCCGGCGCCGCCAAACGACAGCAGCGCGAAATCCTCAGGGTCCATGCCCTTCTCGAACAGCGAAAGTCGCGTCGCGGTCGCGAGCGCAGAGTTGGCGACGTCAATCACGCCGGCCGCGACCTGATCGACCGAAAGATTGAGCCGGCTTGCGATCTCTTCAGCGGCCTTCTGAGCGGCCTGCCGGTCGAGCGGCATGGCGCCGCCCATGAAGCTCGCCCCGTCGAGGCGGCCCAGCAGGAGGTTGGCGTCGGTGACGGTGAGCCTCGTCCCTCCCTTGCCGTAGCAGGCGGGTCCCGGATCGGCGCCGGCCGACTGGGGGCCGATGCGCAGGCGACCGCCGTCGTCGACCCAGGCGATCGAGCCGCCGCCGGCGCCAATCGTCCGCATCTCGATCATCGGCAGGCGCACGGGCAGGCCGTCGACCTCACCCTCGTTGACCATCGAGACCACGCCGTCATGGACGACCGAGACGTCGAAGGAGGTGCCGCCCATGTCGACCGCGACGAGATTGGGCTCGGCCAGTTCGGCCGAAAGCCGGCGGGCGGCAGCGGCCCCGCCGCTCGGACCCGACAGCAGCAGACGGGCGGGCTCGCGGCCGGCCTTGGCGAGGCCGGAGACGCCACCATTCGACTGCACGAGATAGACCTGCGCCGCTGGAAGTTCCTGCTTGAGACGTCCGGCGAGCCGGTCAGTGTAGCGCTGCACGATCGGCACCAGCATCGCGTTGAGCGCGGTCGTGGACATGCGCTCATACTCGCGGATCTCGGGCGAAATGTCGGAGGCGAGCGTGATCGCGATATCTGGCAGAAGCTCGGCGAGGATCGCGCCGATGCGCCGCTCATGGGTGGGGTTGGCGTAGGCGTGCAGCAGGCACACCGCGACGGACTTCACCTGCGCCTTCGCAAGCTCGGCGGCGACCTTGCGCACATCGTCTTCATCCAGCGGCACGGTGATCTCGCCGGCCGCACTGACCCGCTCACTCACGCCGTAGCAGTGGCGCCGCGCCACCAGCGGCTCTGCTTGCGCGAACGTGATCGCATAGACGTCCGTGCGGCCATGGCGGCCGATCTGCATCACGTCCTCGAAGCCAGCCGTGGTGACGATGGCGCCGAGCGGCAGCTTGCGTTCGAGCACGGCGTTGGTGGCGATCGTCGTGCCATGCAGGAGATACTGTACCGCTTCCATCGGGAAGCCGAAGCGCTCCGACGCCTGCTTGATCCCGGTCAAAAGCCCGATCGAGGGGTCGGCCGGCGTGCTCGGGGTCTTGATCTGGTGGATCGCGCCCGATGTGGCATCGAGAATCTCGATATCGGTGAAGGTGCCGCCGATATCGACGGCGATGCGGATGTCCTGATGCATCAGGCAAAACTCCAGGGTTCCCGCTCGCGGGTGGCAAGCGGGTCGGGTGGTCGAAGGTCGGTATTCGGGTCGGCTAAGTCGGCATCGGGATTTCGCACCCGAACCACGCCGTCATCCTGGGCCGAAGGCCCGGGATCCATCGAATGGCGCCGGAGCCCTCCGATGGCTCCCGGAGCTGCGCCGCTTCGCGGCTTGCCCAGGATGACGCGTTGGTTCCGAAGGAAATCATCGAGGTGGTCATTTCACGAAGGAAGTCATTTCACGAAGGTCTTCGCCAGGCCCGAGGTCCGGTCCACCACGAGCACGACGAGAAGGGTCAGGACGACGAGGAGCACGGATAGCGCCGCCACCAGCGGGTCGGCCTGCTGCTCGACATGGTGATACATCGCGACCGGCAGCGTCTGGATGCGCGGGCCGGTCATGAAGAGCGACAGTACGACCTCGTCGAACGAGACGAGGAAGCACAAAGCCGTGGTGCCGATCAGCCCCGACTTCATCATCGGCAGGGTGATGCGGCGGAAGACGGTGAAAGGCGAGGCGCCGAGCGTCGCGGCGGCCTCCTCGACCGGGATGGGCAGCGTCGCCAGCGCGGTGGCCAGCACCCGCAAGGCATAGGGCAGCGTCACCACGAGATGGGCGGCGACGAGACCGGGAAAGGTCGCAAGCAGGCCATAGCGCGCGAAGACGATCAGGATGGCCAGACCGAGCACGATCGTCGGCAGCAGCAGCGGCGCGGTGAAGAGGCTCGACAGGACTTCGCCGCCACGGGGTTTAAGCCGCACCAGCGCATAGGCGGCCGGCAGCGCGATCAGGAGGCTCAGGACCGTCACCACGCAGGCGAGCAGCAGGCTGGTCCAGAAGGCCGACGTCATCTTGCCGTCGGCGAAGATCGCCGGATACCATTTCAGGCTCCAGCTCGTCGGCGGAAACATCATGTAGCTGTCGCCCGAAAAGGAGATCGGCACGACGACGATCAGCGGCGCCAGCAGAAAGGCGAACATCGCCAGTGCGACGAGCTTCAGGGTGAGCGAGACGGGCCTTTCATCCATGATTTGCCTCCCTCACATGATCGCGCGAAGAGCGCGGGTGTAGAGCACGAGCGCGGCCCCGAAGATGACCAGCACCAGGATCGACAGCGTCGCGGCCAGCGGCCAGTTCAGCGTCACGATCGCCTG
>QBLV01000023.1:40142-40471 GCA_003241815.1 Hyphomicrobiales bacterium
CTGGTAGTAGATCTCGGTCGCCAGCAGAAAGACGCGCCCGCCGCCGAGCAGCTTGGGCGTGATGAAGGACGACACTGCCAGCACGAAGCAGAGCAGGCAGCCGAGCGCGATGCCCGGCAGCGTCAGCGGCAGGATGATGCGGCGGAAGACGGTCATCGGGGCCGCACCCAGCGTCGAGGCAGCCTCCTCGATCCGCGGATCGAGCCGGCCGAAACCGGCGAGCAGCGCCAGGATCATGTACGGCATCAGGATCTCCGTGAGGCCGATGACGACGCCGGTCTCGTTGAACATCAGCCGCAGACGCTCAATACCGAGACCGGTGAGCAGGT
>QBLV01000240.1 GCA_003241815.1 Hyphomicrobiales bacterium
AGATGGGCTCGCCCCTTGGCCGTGTCGGCGCGCGATGCGTAGAGACCGCGCAGTGACTCGGCCACAGCCTGCGCCTCGATCAGGTTGCCTTCCGTCAGCGCAGCCGTCGCGCGCAGGCGCAGCGCCTCGACCTTGCGCTCGCGCAGGATGTCGCGCAGCACGCGAATGAGCATGACGAGCAGCGCCAGGGCGGCGACAGCCGCGCAGGCCAAAGCCGCATAGCCCAGCACCGGGCTCTCATTCATCAGAGAGGTGATGGTCCGCTCGGCCCAGACGCCGATCGACAGCGTCAGGAAGCCGGATAGGCCTGCGATGAAGACGCCGCCCCAGGACCAGCGCCGTTTGGCGACGGGCACGGCAGCGGGCTCGACGGCGCCGATCGGCTCGCTTTCGGGCAGGATTGCGATGCCGCCCTCGCGGGCGACCTCGTCATGGGCCCTGTCCAGACTCGCCGGATCGAGCCGGACAGCGCGCGGAGCCTTGCTCATCTTGGGCCTGCTTCCCTCATGCCAGCCGGTCCCCGATCAGGAACTCGAGCGCGCGGTCGAGGCGGATCTGCGGCGGCGGCCGGGTGCGCCCGCCGGCATCGGCTCCGACCAGCGGCGGCCGGAAGCGCGGAGCCCTGATCTGCCATGTCGCTTGCGGATCGAAGACAGCGCCGGGATTCTCGGGCAACTCGCCTGGAAAGATCGCGGCCTCGGCCGTGCCGTTAAAGACCTCGCCATCGATGGTCTCGCCGGCTTCCGGCACGCCGGCAATGGCGGGAAGCTCGTCGCGGCCCTGTCTGATCCGGACCTCGCGCGTCGCCCGCACCGCCGCCAGCGCCATTGATTCGACCCGCGCACCCGCCCCCTGGGCGCGCGAAGCGGCGCGTGCCACCAGATGCGACATCACCGCCGCCAGCCGATCATGGCTGGTGTGGTGGACGTGGTCGGCCTTGGTCGCAGCGAAGAGCACGCGCTCGATGCGTGGCGAAAACAGGCTCGACAGCCAGGAATTGCGCCCGACCTGGAAGGCCGCCAGGGCCTGCCCGAGCGCGGTCTCGAGATCGGCGAGGGCCGGCGCTCCGGCATCGAGCGCGGCCAGCACGTCAACCAGCACGATCTGCCGGTCAAGACGGGCGAAATGATCGCGGAAGAACGGCGCCACCACGACGCGCTTATAGGCCTCGAAGCGCTCGGCCATCAGCCCGGCGAGCGTGCCCGGACGCGGCTCGGAATCATGGCCGAGATCGAGCGGCGCAAACGTAAGCGCCGGCGAGCCTTCGAGATCGCCCGGCATCAGGAAGCGCCCCGGCGGCGTCACGGCCACAGCCTCTGGGTCCGCCCGCAACCTGCCGAGATAGGCCTTGAACAGGTCGCTGGCGGCCTCCGCCGCCAATTCGTCGGGCGGCCCGGCCGGATCGCGCAATGCCAGATCAGCCAGCCAGTCGGATGCCGCCACCTGCCGGTGCGCCCTGCGCGCATCGCCGACGGCCTGGCGCGACCACGTCTTGTAGTCCTGCCCGATCAGCGCGAGATCGAGCAGCCATTCGCCGGGATAATCGACGATGTCGAGCGTCAGCGTCGCCGGCCCCTTGAACCAGCCAGAGGCGCGCTCATAGTCGATTTCGACGCGAAGCTCGGAAATCCGCCGCGTCGATTCCGGCCAGCGACGCGCCTCGCCGTTGAGCGCCGCACGGTGCGCCTCATAGGGAAAGCGCGGAATCTCCGGGTCCGGCTGCGGCACGAGGCGCACCCGCGAGATCCGCCCCTCTGTCGCAGCCTTAAGCACCGGAAGCTTCGCGCCCTCGATCAGGTTCTGGATCAACGCAGTGGTGAAGACCGTCTTGCCTGAGCGCGACAGGCCGGTGACGCCCAGCCGAAGACGCGGCCGCGCGATGCCCAGCAGGCTGTCGCCGAACGCGAGCGCCGCACTGCGCACCTCGTCGAGATAGGAGTTCTGGCTCATGCCCTGCAGCGGTCCAGCTTGCGCCGCCGAGGCGGATACATCGTCCAGTGGCTCACTCGTCCGGGCCTTCGCCGAGCGAAGCGGGCGTGACGAAGCGGTCGAGCCGCCCGCCGCGCGCCGCCACATCCCGCCAGTCCTCGATCGCGAAATCCAGCACGGCAAGACCGCAGGTCGGATATTTCTGGCCCATCCGCGCCGAGGCGTAACGGTCGCCATGCCCGGTCAACAGTGACGCGAGTTCCTCGAAACCGGGATTATGTCCGATCATCAGCAGCGTGCGAACCGCCGGGTCCGTCTCCTGCACGACATGCAGCAGCCGCTCGGTCTTCGCCTCGTAAATGCGGGGCTCGACATGGGTTCCCGGCTTCTCCGGCAGCATCGGCGCGACCAACTGCCAAGTCTCCGCCGTGCGACGCGCTGGCGAGATTAAAACGAGGTCGGGCAGCAGCAGTTCATCGGCGAGATAGCGGCCCATCACCGGCGCCGCCTCGCGGCCACGCGCGGCAAGCGGCCGCTCGCGGTCGGCCACGCCTTCGGGCCAGTTCGATTTCGCGTGGCGGAGCAGCATCAGGCGTCGCATGAACTGAACCTAATGACAGAGCCGGGCATTTGCGAGAGGCACGATGTCGTCAGCGACGCAGACTGCCGACGCGGATCAGGCTGCCAGGCCTATGCAACGAAACGCATGGGGTGAGGTCAGTCCAGCTTCAGGCTGCCGCGCAGTCCACGGCTGTGGAGGCCCCGGCTCTCCAGCATGAGCGAAGCGAACCGGACGTCGGTCCCAGCGGGCGCGACGGAGGCCGCCGCCGATTTCCGGGGCAGGTTGAGATCGAGCGGCCGACCGGGCGGCAATGGCGCGGTGACGAGTCTGCTCGACGCCACGACAACACCCGCGACAGGCGTTTCCGGCGCGAAAGCCAGCGGCGCGCTGGCGAAGGATGTCGGAACCGAGGCGGCTGAGGTGGTGGCGAGGGGCTCCGACACCGCGGCGAGCTGATAGCTCGGCTCCTCGATGCGGCGGCGCTCGGGGCGTTCGCCCTTGACATAGAAGGCGTTCCCGCCAGCCACCGTCACATAATGCATGTTCTTGTAGGAGAAGCGCAGGCCGGCCATGTGGAAGTGCTTGGCGTTCCCGACGGCTTCGTTGCGCTTGCCCGCGAGAATGGCCTCGGCGGCGGCCTCGGCCTTCGGCAGGTCCCGGGCAACCAGGGGACGGGTCAGCACGCCGGGCGCGAACTGGCGCGGCGCGCCGACGACGCTGCAGATGGTATCCGGATAGCGCGGTGATTCGACCCGGTTCATCACGACCGTGCCGACGCCGAGCAGCCCCGTCTCGCTCGACCGGTTCGACTCGAAATACATCGCGCGAACCAGGCATTCCTTCTCGCGCGGATCGGCCTTCGCCAGCTCGATGGCGCGTTTGCGAACCTCATGGGGAGCCTTGGCGGCCGGTGCTGCCGTCGTCGATGCGGTCTCGACGGGCGAGATGCTGCAGGCGCCCAGCGCCGGCGCGGCCAGTACCAACAGAAGCGGGATCGCCTTGCGGCGGTGACGGATTTTACCCATCGGACGGACGG
>QBLV01000241.1:0-250 GCA_003241815.1 Hyphomicrobiales bacterium
ACGCCGCGCCGCCCGATCACGGCGGAACTGCCACCGGGCGATCCCTGGGGCGAACCGCCGGCCGCCGAACCGGAACCGCTGCCGCAGCCTATGGCCCCGCCGTCATCACAGCCCTTCGCGCCGCCACCGATGCCGGCCGGCATGCCCGCAATTTCGGCGGCCGAGTTCGTCCAGCGTTTCGCCAAGGGCGCGGGCCTCCAGACCGGCGACCTCGGCTGGCAGGATCCGGGCGCCTTCGCCGAACAGCTCG
>QBLV01000241.1:293-3509 GCA_003241815.1 Hyphomicrobiales bacterium
GGTCGCGATCGAACTCAAGCAGTTGCTCGCCGCCCGCGCCGAGAGCAAGCGCATCGC
Source organism: Hyphomicrobiales bacterium (assembly GCA_003241815.1). Taxonomy (GTDB): domain Bacteria; phylum Pseudomonadota; class Alphaproteobacteria; order Rhizobiales; family Beijerinckiaceae; genus Allobosea. Next base: position 351 of record QBLV01000241.1, read on the forward strand.
CCGCAGCGCCAACCAGACGATGATCCAGGCGCAGGACAACAACCCGCTGAAATTCTCGCCGACCGTCGACGACGCGCTGCAACTCATCTTCGGCAAGCCCAAGAGCGGCTATCTCAGCGCCCAGAAGGCCTTCGACGAGAGCTTTAAGGATCTCAAGGCCCACCAGATCAAGACCTATTCGGCGATGCAGCACGCATTGCGCATGCTGGTCGAGGACCTCGACCCGCAGGCGATCGCCGAGAGCATGGCGCAGGAACGTGGGCTCGATTCACTCCTGGGCTCACGCAAGGCGAAGATGTGGGATGCCTATGTCGCCCGCTGGGACGCCAAGACTGCCCCCTACGAGGACGGGTTGGTGGACGCCTTCATGCTGTATTTCGCGGAATGCTACGATCGCGGCGGGAAGTAGCCTCAGCGTCGCTGTTTCATCCTTGCCAACGCGCATCGTCATTCCGGACAAGCCGCGCAGCGGCGCCGATCCGGAATCCATCATAAAGCGCGGTCTCGCCTCACGATGGATTCCTGGACTGCGCTTCGCTTGCCCGGAATGACGGCGCGGGTGAATGAGACGTTGCGAAAGCCTATCCAACTCGCTCCGTCGATCGTCAGCCCTTCTTCGCCGCCACCGCCGTGATCTCGATGTCGTGGCCCGCCGTCGCCAGCTTCGCCTCGACGGTGGCGCGCGCCGGCGCCGTCCCGGGCGGCACCCAGGCGTCCCAGACGGCGTTCATCTCGGCAATCTTCGAGATGTCGGTCAGGAAAATCTGGACGCTGAGGATGCGCGTCTTGTCGCTGCCGGCGGCCTCCAACGTCTCTTCCAGCAGCGCCAGAACCTCGGCCGTCTGCTCGCCCAGAGGGCGCCCTTCGGTCTTCTCGGCGACATGGCCGGCCAGAAAGACGATGCCGTTGAAGATGGCGGCATCGCACCAGCGCTGCGTCACTCCGATGCGTTCGATGGTCATGGTCGGTATCCTTGGCTGAGAACAGGGAGACGGACGCGCCTCTCCGCCCTCCTAGCCGAGCATGCGCGCCCCGTCAGCCGCCGATGATCACCGTGGTCATCCCCATGACGATCTTGTTGGGCGGACCGACGGCCTCGATGATCGTGTCGCCGACGCGGCAGGCGGCGAGACTGTTGATCAGGACGGTCTGCGAGCCGTCGATGACGACGCCCGGGCCATGCGGGGGAACAGGCAGCAATGTCAGGCAGTTATGGATGTCCGCTCCACCGGCGGCACCGGTGATCATCGAGCCCATCGTGGTCGCGGCGGTGGCCTTGGCCGTCTCTTCCGCCGCCTTGGCAGCCGCCGCGCCCGGCGTCGGGGCGGCCGCGACGGTCGCGGCCTCGGCTACCGCGATCGCGGCGTCCGAGACCTGCCGCGCCGCCTGGATCGCGGCCGCAGCCGCCGCCGAGACCCCGCGCCAGGCCGGCAGCCCGCCGATCAGCACGTTGGGACTGCCCGGGCCGGGCTGGAGGATGCCGGGCAGCGGATGCAGCACCAGATCGAGAATACGCGCGGCTGGGCCTGTCGGCATGGTCGGCTCCTGCTGGTCTGCGCGCCGGCGCGTCGCCGCACGACAGGCGGACGATCCCGCCACGCGACGGGTACGATCCTGACCGACTGCCCGCGATCGCACAACCGCGCATCCTTCAAGTCAATGACGGCAGGTGCTTCCGCGACGTCTACCATTCGCTTGGTGACGCTTGTCGGTGACCTGTATAAGGTTGCTTGCATGCCTTTGAGTGAGCGAGACCCGGATGTCGTGGTACAGCAAGGTCGTCTGGTCGGAAGGGCTGTTTCTACGGCCGCATCACTTCCAGCAGAACGATCGGTATCTTGAGAACCTGCTGGAAAACCGCGTCCGGCACGTCACCCCTTACCCATGGGGATACTCGGTGTTGGAGATCGACCGCGATCTTGCCCAGCAGAGCCGGATCGGCTTGCGCCGTGCGGTCGGCGTGATGCCGGACGGCACGCCCTTCGCGATGCCCGACAACAACCCCCTGCCGCTCGCCATCGAAGTTCCGGAGAACGCAGCCGGCCAGATCGTCTGGCTCTCTTTGCCGCTCGCCTCGGCCAACACCCGCGAGGTCGACGACGCGCTGACGGGCAGCGCCAGCCGCTACGTCCCCGCAACCGAGATGCTGATCGATTCGACCGCCTCGCTGCGGATCGAGGAGGAGATCGACATCGCCCATCCGCGCCTGACGCTGGAACTGCGCAAGACCGCCAAGGCCGGCTATGTCGGCCTGGCGCTCGGGCGCATTCTGGAGGTCCGCGACCGGGCGATCCTGTTCGACGAGAAATTCGCCCCGCCCGTGCTGGTCTGCAGCGCCTATCCGGTGATCGAGGGCTGGCTCGACCGGGTCATCGGCTGGATCGACAACAAGCTGGAAGAACTCGCCCGCTACGCCGCCGACCCGACGGCGGGCGGCGGCCTGCAGAGCGCCGACTATTTCATGCTGCAGCTTTTGAACCGGCAGATCCCGGTGCTGAAGCATCTGCGGCAGTCGCGCTTCGTCCATCCCGAGCGTCTGTTCGTGGCCTTCGTGGCGCTCGCCGGCGAACTCGCCACCTTCACCACCGCCGAGCGTCGCGCCCGCGACTACCCGGCCTATGACCATGACGATCTGGAGAACTGCTTTGCGCCGGTCGTGCGCGACATCCAGGATTTCCTCTCGGCCAATCTCGGCCGCCGCGCCATCCGGCTGGAGATCACGGAACGCGCCCCCAACGCCTTCATGTCGACGATCCGTGACCGCAGCCTGGTGCGCAATGCGACGCTGATCCTGGAGGTTGCGGCACGGCGTCCGCTGACCGAAATCCAGGCGCAGTTCCCGCAGCTCTTCAAGGTCGGTCCCAACACCAAGATGAACGAGATCGTCCATGCCCATCTGCCGGGCATCAGCCTCGTCCATCTGCCGACGCCGCCGCCGCAGATCCGCGCGCTGACCGACCACGTCTATTTCTATCTCGACCGTACCTCGCCGCTCTGGCCGGAGTTCTCGACGGCGAGCTCGATCGGCATGCATTTCTCCGGTGACTGGCCCGATCTCGAAATGGAGCTCTGGGCCGTGCTCGAGGGCAGGCGATGAGCGAACCCTCCGATCCGTTCGGCCGCTCGGACCGGACCATCATCAAGCCGAACCCCGCCGGC
>QBLV01000242.1:0-3057 GCA_003241815.1 Hyphomicrobiales bacterium
CCAGATCACTGGCTCAGCCCACCAAAGGACGATCGACGTGCATCAAGCGGGCTAGTCTACCGGCTCAGTTCAGACGACAGTCTCAAACAGGGAGATTGGTAGAGATGCGAAGCGATTTCGACCCAACCATGATCGCAGCGGATGGACGCAGCGCGGCCAAAGCCCAGCTGTTCGACTCCCAGGCGAATGGGCCCTGGCGTGGGAATATCGAGGGCGCCACTCTCGGCGCGCCGCTCACCATTCTCGCCTATGGCAACGAGACACCCGGTGAGGGACCGCGGCTTCACGTTCATCCCTATGACGAGGTCTTCATCGTGGTCGCGGGGAACGCACGCTTCTTCGTCGGCGACACGGTCATTGATGCGACAGCAGGAGATATCGTGCTCGGACCGGCAGGCGTTCCGCATCGCTTCGAAAACCTGGGGCCCGGACGCTTACAAACGATCGACGTGCATCACGCGCCGAATTGGCTGCAGGTCGACCTCTAGGAAGCAACCTACGCAGCAGCGATTGGAGGCAGGCCAGCGCCCGTTCCGGACATTGGGTCTTCGCCCGAACGCAGAAGTCAGCTGCGCACCTCTCAGCCCCAGCGCGGCCTAGCTAGGCATTCGCGACGACGATCTGTCCGATCACCTTCGCCAGAGCCGCCAGCGCGGGCGAAGCTTGCGCCTTGCGGTCGGTGACCAGCGTTGACACCTCGGATGTCTCACAGAAGCGGACGCGACTGGTGACACCGACCTTCGAGTGATCGGCGATCAGCACGACGGCTGCTGAATTGCGGACCATGGCTCGGGCGATTTCGGCCGTATGCTCGAAGAAGTTGGTCGCCGCCCCTTCGACGTGGATGCCGAAGGGGGATAGCAGAGCCATGTCCGCCTTGAAGCGGTGGATGTCGTTGATCGTCGACGCGCCGCCGGTCTCGGGAGGTTCATGCACGATCTCACCGCCGAGGAGAAAGACGCGGGTCCCCGTCGTCTTCTGGGTCGAGGCCATGATCGTTGCCACCTGGAGCGAGTTCGTCAGGATGTTCAGCCCGGACATCAGCTTGAGTTCCTCGGCGACAGCTGCCGTGGTCGTCCCGCCGTCGAGGAATAGCGTCTGTCCACTCCGCACCAAGCGTGCAGCGGCGTGGGCGATCGCACGCTTTTCCTTCAGACGAACCGTCGATCGGGCCTCATAGGACGGGTCCTGATGCTCCGGCAGCCTCACCGCCCCGCCATGGACCCGCCGCAGGCTGCCTTGCCGATCCATCGCGAGCAGATCACGGCGGATGGTCTCGGTGGAAACGCCGAGTTCCTGAACGAGCCGATCGACCGAGACGCTGTCGAATGTTTGCAACAGCGTTCGGATGCGCTGCTTTCGCTCTTCCTGCCACATCAGCTTGCCCTTCCGGAGCCCGTAACCCATTTCGCTCAACTGCTATAAAATCCACATTGCCACAATTTTACACAAATGCTAGATCGTCCCTTGGGTATGGAGGGTAGCTGATGCGGGCCGGGAACGATGTGTCGGGCTGGCTCGACGTTGCCGACCGGCTGGCTGCGGAAAGCGGCGCCATCCTGAGGGAGGCTGCAGCGTCGAGACCCGAGGTCGAAGTCAAGCCGGACCGGAGTTTCGTGACGGAGCTCGATGCCCGGATCGAACGTCGCCTGCGCGAGCTGCTGGCCGACGCGTTTCCCGGGCATGGCGTCCTCGGGGAAGAGCTGGGGGGGCATGGTCTCGATGCGGAGCATGTCTGGGTTCTCGACCCGATCGACGGCACGGCCGCCTTTATCGCCGGCATGCCCGTCTACGGTACACTGATCGCCCTGATGCAGGCGGGCGAGCCGATCATCGGGATCATCGACCACCCGATTACCGGCGAGCGCTGGTTGGGGGTAAAGGGCCAGGCGACCCGCTACAACGGCGTTCCCTGCCGCGCCCGGTCCTGCGACACGCTGGGCGACGCCATCATGTCGGCGAGCAATCCCGATTTCTTCGACGCCGAGGAGCGGCCCGCGCTCGACGCGCTGCGCGACGCCACGGCCTGGCGCATCTGGGGCGGGGCGTGCATGAGCTATGGACGGATCGCGTCGGGCCGCATCGACGTGGCCCTCGATACCCGCCTGAAGCTCTGGGACATCGCCCCCTTCCGCCCGATCATCGAAGGCGCCGGTGGCGTCATCACCGATTGGGAGGGAGCCCCGATCACGCAGGCGAGCGGCCCGCGTATTCTGGTGGCTGGAGACCCGGCCCGGCATCGCGACGCGCTCGTCGCCGTCGAGCAGGCTATGACGAGCTGACCGGCGGGGCAAAAGGCGCCGATCCAGCGGGCGACACGAGAGGATGGCATGGGTATCGCAATCGAAGATCTGGCCGTCGCCTATGGCGGGACTCCCGCTGACGATCGAGCCCGGCTCGTTCTTCACGCTGCTGGGGCCGAGCGGGTGCGGCAAGACGACTCTGCTGCGGACGATCGCCGGGTTCGTGCCGGCCGAGCGCGGACGCCTGCGTTTCGGCGGTCAGGAGGTGACGCATCTGCCGCCGCACCGGCGCGACATCGGCATGGTCTTCCAGGACTATGCGCTGTTTCCCGACAAGACCGTCTTCGACAACGTCGCCTACGGCCTGCGCGCCCGCAAGCAAGCCGACAATCTGGTCAGGGCCAAGGTTGGAGCGGCGCTGGAGCGGGTCGGTCTTGGCCATCTCGGGGAGCGCCATCCGGCCGCGCTGTCGGGCGGGCAGCGTCAGCGCGTGGCGCTCGCCCGTGCGCTGGTCATCCAGCCGCAGGTGCTGCTGATGGACGAGCCGCTCTCCAACCTCGATGCCAAGCTGCGCCTCCAGGTCCGAGAAACCATCGTGGAGCTTCAGCGCGAAGCGAAGATCACCACCGTCTTCGTCACCCATGATCGCGAGGAGGCGCTTGCGATGTCCGACCGTATCGGCGTGATGAACAAGGGCCGGCTGGCGCAGGTCGGCACGCCTGCCTCCATCTATCGTGAGCCGGCCACCGGTTATGTGGCCGATTTTGTCGGCGGCGCCAATCTGGTCGAGGTCGAGACCGGCGCACGGCAAACA
>QBLV01000242.1:3067-3504 GCA_003241815.1 Hyphomicrobiales bacterium
CGCCATACTCGTGGCGCGGCCGGAAGACATCGTCATGGTCGAAGGGGAGGCGCAGGACGCTCTCCCGGCGACCATCGCCCACCGCCAGTATCTTGGCGGCAAGACGAGCTACAAGGTGACGCTCGCCGGCGGCCGGGTGCTCGCCGTCGACCTTCAGACCGGCGCGCATGACCGCTTCGAACCCGGTGCCCGCGTCGGGCTCGTCTTCGACCCGGACAAGACTCTGGTGCTGGCATCATGAAAGCGCAGCTGCGCTCGGTCTGGTTCTGGCTGTCCGCGCTGGCGCTGGCCATCCTCGCAGTCTTCCTGCTCTATCCGCTGCTGAACGTGCTCACCGGCAGCTTCGGTGGCGGCAGCGGCCGCTCGGGCTGGGCGATGCTGGCAGGCGATCCGAAATACGCCGCCGCCATCGTCAACACTATCGTGCTCGGCCTGGC
>QBLV01000243.1 GCA_003241815.1 Hyphomicrobiales bacterium
CACCACGACCTCCTCGCAGGCCCGGCAGGCGTATTTCGGCCGACGCGTTACGATTACGCGGAACTGGGCGGGGACGATATCGAGACGCTCGGAGACATCCTCGCCCATCGCATGCAGCGCGCCCTGGCAGCACGGGCAGTTCTTGTCCTGGACGTCGACGATCTGCTCGACCCGCGGCAGGTGCGCGGGCAGCGCGCCACGGTTGGCGCGACGCTTCCTGACCCGGTCGGCGTTCTTGACAGGATCAGCCGCTTCCTCTCCGGCGAGGCCCTCGGCCTCGATCTGCTCGGCCTCCTCGAGCCCCAGCAGCAACTGATCGACCGGCAGGCTCCCGGCCCTGCGCCCGAAGCGATGACGCTGCAGTTCCTTGATGATCTGACGCAGCCGCTCGTTCTCGGCGCGCTCCTCCGCGAGCATCGCCCGAAGCGCGATCGGATCGCTGGTTGGTGGGTTGGCCGCGTTGCTCACGAAGCCGATTCAATCATGGATTACAGTGGTTTGCCAGTGGCCAGCGATCAACTTGCCGCGACGGGCACCCGTGTTTCGCGCCGCTGATGCACCCGTCGCCAGTCGAGGCCTTCGAGCAGCGCCTGCAACTGCGCCGCTGTCAGCCGTACGACGCCGTCGGCAATCGCCGGCCATTGGAACTTGCCATCTTCCAGCCGCTTCGAGAACAGGCAGACGCCCGTCCCATCGAAGTACACGAGCTTGACCCGGTCAGCGCGCCTCGCCCGGAACACATAAACCGCGCCAGAGAACGGATCGGCGCCCATGCCCTCGCGCACCAGCGCAGCCAGGCCCTCCGCGCCCTTTCGGAAGTCGACCGGCTTCGTTGCGATCATGACGCGGACCGCGCCGGTCGGGCCAATCATGAGCCGCTCTTCAGGGCAGATAGCACCGCGGCAATCGTCTTCGGGCTCGCCCCGGTTCCGACACGCACCACGACGCCGTCAATCTCGATCTCGATCCCGCCGCTCGACCGGGCGACAGTGCGACGACGACGCGTGGCCGGCTGCCTCAAGGTCTCGGGTGCCGGGCGAACTGTATCGACCACCGCGGGCACGAACATTGGCGATGATGGCGGCTCTGGTGCTCGCCGTAAAAGACGCCGCCAGCCGAAAAGCTGCTGCGGAGACAAGGCATGGCGGCGCGCAACCTCGCTCACCGTTATGCCCAGCTCGTAGCTCTCCGCCACGATCCTCCCCTTGTCATCGTCCGACCAATCTCGTCGGCGCCCGGTCCCAGTGAAGACCTCGAACCGGCGAACCGGCTCGTCGTCGCTGGATTCAAGCGTAAGCTCTGAAATCGTCATGTGTCGAAGCCCTGTGAGGCTTCAAACATCGGCGCTCAGACCCCTGCCGCAAAGGTGCCAACGGAACAGCGCTTACGCTGCAGGCGATCACGACCATAGGTCAATGCATGACAAAGGCCCTATTCGCCGGCAAATCGGACTCCGTGCTGTTTTGGGCAATGGTTCACGCTCATTATCGTGCGCTACTTCCCGGTGAAACAAAGTCGCACATCGCACGACTTTCGGAAATCGTGCTTCCCGATCCGACCGAAGTTGATTGATATCGCCGATCAAATTTCAGCTGATCCGACGACGACATTGGCCATATCGGCTGTCGGCGGATTGGCGGCGACGCCAATGTTGGTCGGGAAATCCCCCGGCCCCTGCGTGCACGACGCTTCACCCTCCTTGCAGTTCGGATCGGCCATCGAGCGGGCTGAGCGCGCCATGTCGCATGTCAACGGCGGTCGGATTCCAGGCCATTGGGGCGGAATAAAAGCAGGCCAGTGGCGGCGCGGGCGGACGATATGCAAAGGGCCCCGATCCAGACTGTGTGAGAAGTCTGGCTTGTGATGTAGAATGGCTGCATCGGGACGGGCTGGGCCATTTCATGAGCTATGTGCGGGGCGATGATCGTGGTCAGGTGGCGCTGCTGCCTGCGGCGATAGAAGACTATGTGGCGGCAGCTGCGCCGGTTCGTGTGATCGACGCCTTCGTTGTTGGGCTGGACATGGCCTGTCTTGGTTTCGGGCGTGCAGTTCCGGCATCGACGGGCCGGCCGCCTTACGATCCGCGCGATTTGCTGAAGCTCTACATCTGGGGCTACTTCAACGAGGTACGCTCGTCGCGACGGCTTGAGCGCGAATGCGGTCGCAATGTTGAGGCGATGTGGCTGTTGCGCCGGCTCCGCCCCGATTTCAAGACGATTGCCGATTTTAGGCGCGACAACGGATCGGCGATCGTGGGCGCTTGCCGGGCCTTCGTGCTGCTTTGCCGGGATACGGGGCTGTTCTCGGCCCGGCTGGTGGCGCTGGACGGCTCGAAGTTTCGGGCCGTCGCAAGCCCGAAGAAGGTGGTCGGTCGCCAGGAGATAGCGGAGGAAGCGGCACGGCTCGACCGTGGGATCTCGACCTATCTCGCCGGCCTGGACGCCGCCGATGCTGCCGACCCCGATGACGCGCCAGGTGCGGTACCGGCTGCGATCATGGTGCTTCAAACAAGGTGGGCCGAACTCAGCCGGTTGGCCGCCAAGCTCGATGACGAGGGTCTTGTGGCCATTGTCGAGGGCGAGGAGGACGCAAGGCGAATGGGCATCGGCAAGAGGCCAAAGCCGCCCTCCTACAACGTCCAGACGGCGGTCGATGCCGGAAGCGGGCTGATCGTCCATCACGAGGTGACCTGTGAGGCCACCGACAGTCGCATGCTGCATCCGATAGCGAAGGCGACAAAAGACAGTCTCGATCTTACAGAGCTGACGGTGGTCGCTGATGCTGGTTATTCCAGCGGGGTACAGGCGCAGGCTTGCGAGGCGGACGCCATCGTGCCTTGCGTTCCAGCCAACCGCTCCGTCAATAACCAGGGTGGCGGCACGCTGTTCGACCGCTCCGTCTTCACATACGAGCCCGCGAGCGACAGCTATCGCTGTCCGGCTGGCCAGGCGCTGCGGCGCAGGCAGATCATGCGGCGCGACGCCTGTGTGCTCTATGCGGCCAGCGATTGTTCCGACTGCGCTTTGAAAAGGCAATGCACCACGGCAGAGCGGCGCCTCATTACACGCAGCCTCTACGAAGACGCGCTGGAACGGATGAACGGGCGAGCAACGCCTGACATGATGCGGAAACGGCGATGCGCCGCCGAGCATCCTTTCGGAACAATCAAACGGATGATGGCAGGAGGCAGGTTCCTCACCCGCAACCTCAAGGGAACAAGGACCGAAATGGCCCTCTCGATCATCGCCTACAACATGCTTCGCAGCATCAACATCAAGGCCAAGGCGGCCTGAGAACAAAAGAGTACCGGCCAAGCCAGAGCCTCAAAGAGTTCTCACACAGCCTGGATCGGGGCCCTTTGCATATCGTCGCGATCGTTTCGGATCAGTCTGGGGTGATCTCGCCGGTGTCGGGATCGACGTGTTCGGCGGTGGCCTGGTTTTGCTCCGCCGCGGCGAGGCTGC
>QBLV01000244.1 GCA_003241815.1 Hyphomicrobiales bacterium
GCGGCCTTTCGCGAAGACGACAGTGTTGACGATCACCATCGCGCCGCCGGCAGCCGCGGCCATGTTGAGCGCGAGCAGGCCACGAAGCCGCGGCGTCGCAAGATAGATCCGCATGCCACGCGTGGTCCTGTCGTAGATGCCGCCCGGGCGCACGACGGCTGGCGATGCCGGCAGCGTCACCGAGAGAACGAGCGCGGCCGAAACAAGGAAGCCCACTGCCGTGCCGGAGAACAGCCAGTGATAGCTGATCAGGGTCAGCAGCGCGGCCGCCAGCATCGGGCTGACCAGGCTCTCCAGATCGTAGGCAAGCCGCGAGAGCGAGAGCGCCTTGGTGTAATCCGCCTCGTCGGGCAGCACGTCGGGGATCGTCGCCTGGAAGGTCGGGGTGAAGGCGGCCGAGGCGGATTGCAGCAGGAAGATCAGGACGTAGATCTGCCAGATCTCGTCGACGAACGGGAGCAACAGCGCGATCGCCGCCCGGACCAAATCCATGGCGATCAGGAAGGCCTTGCGCGGCAACTGAGCCGCGAAAGCGCCGACGACGGGCGCGACCGTGACATAGGCGATCATTTTGATCGCCAGCGCGGTTCCTAGCACCGTGCCGGCCCTGTCGCCGGCGAGGTTGAACGCGAGCAATCCCAGCGCGACGGTCAGCAGCCCCGTGCCGAGCAAAGCGATGACCTGCGCGAGGAAGAGCCGGCCATAGGTCCGGTTGGTGAGGACGGCGAGCATGGGCTGCTCCTTCAGAGGAACTTCGCGATCGCCTTGAAGTCGTCGATGGGCTGGCGGCGCTCGGGCGGCACGTCACCGACGACATGATCGAGGCAATGATCGAGATGGTCCTGGATCAGGGTGCGCTTGGCCTGGATGATAGCGCTCTCGACCGCCTGCAACTGGGTCGCGATGTCAAGGCAGGAGCTGCCGCCCTCGATCATCGCCACGACCTTGGCGAGATGACCGCCGGCGCGGCGGAGGCGCTTGGCGATGGCGGGATGGCTGGCATGGACGTGATCGCTCATGGCTTCCCATAACCCCCCAGGGGGGATATAGGAAGGGCGTGCTCCGGGGTCCGGCGCCTTCAACCATTCGTCAAGCAACAGGTTTCTATCTGTTCAACATGCTGCGTGGCCGCATCAAAGCGCTCTCCTGCCTCGTCATCGCGCTCGCGATGGCGCTGGGCATGACGTTGTCGGCCGTGCACGTCTCGGCCGGCCACAACGCCCACGCCATCGCGCAGGCCGAAGCCGTCCGTCATGCGGAACTCGCCGCCGAGGTCGCGGCGCATGGACATGCCCATGAGGATGGCGAGGCCGACGAACAACTTCCCGGCCATGTCCACGGGCACAACACCGCCGATCACGTCCACGAGACGGCCAACGTCGTCGCGCTGATCCCGCTCGGCACGCCGCCCTTCGCGCGCACGGCGATCCGGCACGAGCATCAGCGCTCGGCCTCCGGCCAGCCCGCGGGCCTGGAACGTCCGCCTCGATCCGTAGTCGCCTGAACTTCGCGTCGCACACGCGGCAGACTTCAACGACGAACAATCGGATCCTTCATGCCACGACCTTCCACCGGGGGGCGGCGCCTGCTGCATCACGCAGCCTCGCGCTTGCTCCTTCCTCTCGCGCTCGCCTTCCTGCTCCTGCTGCCGGGCATCGAGAGCGCGTTGGCCCACGCCGTCGCCGAGGGCGACAAGGGCTACATCAAGGAGATCACCGGGGTGCACCTGCTCCCCTTCGTCTATCTCGGCGCCAAGCACATGGTGACGGGCTACGACCACATCCTGTTTCTGTTCGGGGTGATCTTCTTCCTCTACCGGGCGAAGCACATCGCGATCTATGTCAGCCTGTTCGCGCTCGGCCATTCGACGACGATGCTGCTCGGCGTCTATTTCAACGTCGGGATCAACAGCTACATCATCGACGCCATCATCGGCCTGTCGGTCGTCTACAAGGCGCTCGACAATATGGGCGCCTTCCAGCGCTGGCTCGGCTACCAGCCGAACACCAAAGCCGCGACGCTGATCTTCGGCCTGTTCCACGGCTTTGGTCTCTCGACTAAGATCCTGGAATACGAGATCTCGCCCGACGGGCTGATCCCAAACCTGCTCGCCTTCAATGTCGGTGTCGAACTCGGCCAGCTGACCGCGCTCGGCATGATCCTGATCGCCATGGGCTTCTGGCGCCGCACGGCCGGCTTCTGGCGCCACGCCTACACCGCCAATGTCTGGATGCTCACCGCAGGCTTCGTCCTCGTCGGCTACCAGCTCACCGGCTACTTCGTTTCCTGAAATCCAAGGACCTCACCTCATGTATAATACCGACATCCCCACTCGCGCCGAACTGCCGACCAACGCCCAGCTCCTGCGCTCCACCGCCATCGCCGCCGTCTCCGCGGTCGCAATCCTTGTGACCATCGTCCTGCCGGCCGAATACGCCATCGACCCGACCGGCATCGGCCGCATGCTCCAGCTCACCGAGATCGGCGAGATCAAGATCCAGCTCGCCGCCGAGGCAGAAGCCGACCGGATCATGGACAGCCGCCCCGCGCCGACCCAGCCCACGCCAATGGTGCCCGCACCGGACCAGCGATCGAGCCTGATCGGCACGGTCCTCGCGGGCCTGTTCATCTCACCGGCCCATGCCGGCGAGCGGGTCATCCTCGCCCAGGCCGCCCCCGCGCGCACGGACGAGACCGTCATCACGCTGAAGCCGACCGAGGGGGTCGAATACAAGCTGACGATGAAGGCCGGAGCCAAGGTCGACTTCGCCTGGACCGCGAAGGACGGTGTTGTGAACTATGACATGCACGGCACGCCGGGCGCTGGCGGCAAGGAGAAGAGCTACAAGGCCGGGCGTGGCTCGGCCGGCGAGCAGGGCGTCCTCACCGCCGAATTCGACGGCTCCCATGGCTGGTTCTGGCGCAATCGCGGCAAGCAGGATGTGGTCATCACGCTTAAGACCACCGGCGCTTATGGCGAAATCAAGCGCATGATGTAACAGCTGCCGAAGCGCCTCAACCTTCAAGAACCACCGTTTGAACGTTGAGGTTCAGCTCCGGCGTCAACAGCAGTTCAATCGCAAATTTGGCTATGTTCGTCTCTTGTTCACTGTTTGAACGAATGAGGAATGGCCGGTTTTGCCTTGTTTTTCAGGCGAAAGGGCTCCCGGACCGTCGTTGACATCGTATGGGTCACAGGTTCGATCCCTGTCACGCCCACCATATAAGCAGGCTCCTTAGCAGGGTGATGAAATATGCCCCCGTTTGACGGAGTGGCTTGGGGATCGGCGGGTTG
>QBLV01000245.1 GCA_003241815.1 Hyphomicrobiales bacterium
TTCTCGGGCGGAGCGCAGCGCAGACCCGTGAATCTCCGGGGGAGAGATGCACGGGTCAAGCCCGAGCATGACTCGCTTGGCAAAGCGCTCATGCCGCTCGCACCTTCCAGCCGATGCGGTACTTTACCAGCACATCCGTCGCGAGCAGCACGAAGAGCAGCAGCGCCTGGAACATGCCGGTGGCGGCCTGGGGCAGCCGCACCGTTGTCTGCGCGATCTCCCCGCCCACATAGGTTGCCGCCATCACCACGCCGCCAAAAACGATGCCGAGCGGGTTCAGGCGGCCGAGAAACGCGACGATGATCGCGGTGAAGCCGTAGCCGGTCGGGAATTGCGGGGTGAGCTGGCCGAACGGGCCGGCCGCCTCGAACAGCCCGGCGAGGCCGGCGAGCCCGCCGCTCGCCAGCAGCGTCGCCCAGGTCACCCTGTCGGCGCCGAAGCCGCCATGGCGGGCCGCCGCCGGCGCGAGCCCGACGACCTTCACAGCGTAGCCTGCGGTGGTCTTCTCCATCAGCAGCCAGGCAATGAGCGCGATCAGCAGCGCCACGGGAATGCCGAGATGGACGAGCGAGCCTTCCATCATCGCGGGCAGTGTCTGGTCGGCGCTGAACATCCGCGTCTGCGGGAAATTGAAGCCGTCGGGGTCCTTCCACGGTCCGCGCACGAGGTAATACAGCGCCTGCACCGCGACATAGGTCAGCATCAGGCTGGTCAGGATTTCGCTGACCTGTAGCTTCACCCGCAGGAAGGCGGGGATCGCGGCCCATGCCATGCCGCCGATCACGCCCGCCAGTGCCATGGCGGGCAGGATCCACCAGCCGGTCATGTCATGGGTCGCCAGCGCCACCCCCGTCCCGGCGACGGCACCCATGATGTATTGTCCCTCGGCGCCGATGTTCCAGACATTGGCGCGAAAGCCGATGGCGAGGCCGAGCGCGATCATGACGAGCGGCGCGGCCTTCACGCCGAGATCGGGCCAGCGCTGCGGCTCGAGGAACGGCGTCAGGAAGATGTCGCGCACGGCATGAAAGCCGTCATAGCCCATCGCGGTGAAGACAATCATGCCGATCAGCATGGTCAGCCCAACCGCGATCAGCGGGCTGAGCCAGAGCATGGCGGTGCTGGGTTCGCGACGGCGGCGCCATTCAGGCATGGGCCCCTCCGTCGTTGCCCGCCGGAAAGGGCTCCTCCCTTCCCCCTTGTGGGAAAGGGTATGGGGATGGGGGTGGTTCGACCGGGTGAGGGCCTGCTTGTATCGCCGAAACGGCAAATGCTCTCAGCCACTCGCTTTGACTTTTCGACCCCCACCCCTTCCCCTCCCCACAAGGGGGAGGGGTTCCGCGTGGCGACCTTTGAGCGAACCTCTCAAGCATGAGCCGCCTCGCCATGGACGCCGCCCATCATCAGCCCGATCTCGTCGATGCCAAGCGTCGCAACCTCGCGCGGGGCCGACAACCGGCCCTCATTGATGACACAAAGCCTGTCGGCCAATTCGAGCAATTCATCGAGATCCTGCGAGATCACCACGACCGCCGAACCCTTTGCGGCGAGGTCGACCAGTTCCTGCCGGATCGCGGCGGCGGCCCCCGCATCCACGCCCCAGGTCGGTTGGCAGACGACGAGCACGCCGGGCTGCTGGCCGATTTCGCGGCCCATGATGAACTTCTGCAGATTGCCGCCCGACAGCGAGCGGGCGAGTGCTGCCGTGCCGGTGGTCCGGACGTCGAAGCGCTGGATCACGGACTCGGCGAAGCGCGTCACGTCGCCCGCGCTGATGATGCCGAGCGGCGTCAGCGGCAGGCGGTGGCGCGCGGTGAGGACTGTGTTGTCGGCGAGCGAAAAATCCGGGACGGCGGCGTGGCCATTGCGCTCCTCGGGCACGCAGGCGAGGCCCAGCGCCCGGCGCGGGCCCGCCGTCATCGTCCCGATCGGCTTGCCGTCGAGCAGGATCGCACCGTCATCGGCCGCCGGTCTCTCGCCCGAGAGTGCGGTCAGCAGCTCCGTCTGGCCGTTGCCGGCGACGCCTGCGATGCCGAGGATCTCGCCGGCTCGCGCCTCGAACGTGACGCCTTCGAGATCGGTGCCGAAGGGCGGCTCGCCGGCCAGCGTCAGCCCAGAGACCGCGAGCCGGATGATGCCTCCGCCGCCTGCCTTGCCACGCTCGATCTGGCGCAGCTCCGCGCCGATCATCAGCTCCGCCATGCGCTTTGTGGTCTCCACCTTCGGATCGCAGGTCGCCACGACCCTGCCGCCGCGCAGGATGGTGGCGGCCTCGCAGAGCGCTTTGATCTCGTGCAGCTTGTGCGAGATGTAGAGGATCGCGCAGCCCTCGGAGGCGATCTGGCGCAGTGTGCCGAAGAGTTTATCGACCTCCTGCGGGGTCAGCACCGAGGTCGGCTCGTCCATGATCAGCAGCTTGGGGCGCTGCAGCAGGCAGCGGACGATCTCGATGCGCTGGCGCTCGCCGACGGACAGCGTGTGGACCTCGCGCTCGGGGTCGAGCGGCAGCGAATAGCTGTCGAGGATGGCGGCGACGCGGGCCTTCAGTTCGTCGCGATCGATCGCCTCGTCGAGGCCCAGCGCAATGTTCTCGATCACGGTCATCGCGTCGAACAGCGAGAAGTGCTGGAACACCATGCCGATGCCGAGCTTGCGCGCGGCCTTGGGCGAAGCGATCGAGACGGTCTCGCCCTCCCAGGCGATGATGCCCTCGTCGGCGTGCTGGACGCCGTAGATGATCTTGACCAAAGTCGATTTGCCGGCGCCGTTCTCGCCCAGCAGCGCATGGATTTCGCCCGGCCGTACGCTCAGGCTGATGTCCTCGTTCGCCTTCACGCCGGGAAAGCTCTTGGAGATATGAGACAGGGCAAGCCGCGGGGGAACCGTCTGGTCAGGCGGTTGCGTCATGGCCGGCTCGTTCCTTCGCTCCGGGCTCTCGGGAAGCTTCTGGTTTGCCTAGCAAACTCCGCACCAGCTCGGCCGCCGTCAAGGCCGCGATCACCTCGGGTCGCTTGTCGTCCACATGGTTGCCGCCGATCGGGCAGGTGAGATGGGCGAGAGCCTCCGCCCGCCCGCCCGCCCGCAGGAATCCGGCCTCGAAACGGGAGCGCTTCGTCGCCGATCCGATCATCCCGATATAAGCCGCGTCGCCCCGCTGCAGCGCGGCTTCGGTCAGCCGGTAGTCGAGCGCGTGGCTGTGGCTCAGGATCACGAAGGCGGAACCAGCCAGGGTGGCATCGATAGCGGCGACGGGATCCGCCATGCGGATGCAGGTGATC
>QBLV01000246.1 GCA_003241815.1 Hyphomicrobiales bacterium
GGGGCACTCGCTTTGCCTCACACCGTCATCCCGGGCAAGCCGCGCAGCGGCGCCGCTCCGCTGCGTTCGGGATGACGGCAGTGGTTCAGGAGCGTGCTATTCGCCCCCTGGCAGGGTCTCCAAAAACCGCGCCGGCTCGCCCTGCGACGGCGTCACGATCTGCGCCTCCCACATCACCTTCCGCCCGCGCACGAAGGTTCCGACCGGCCAGCCGGTGACGGTGACGCCGTCATAGGGCGTCCAGCCGCATTTCGACGCGCCCCAGGCATTGGTGATGGTCTCGCGGCGCTTGAGATCGACGATGGTCAGGTCGGCGTCGTAGCCCGCCGCGATCCGCCCCTTGCCTTCCATGCCGAAGATGCGCTGCGGCCCATGGCTGGACAGATCGACGAAGCGCTCCAGCGTCAGGCGCCCGGCATTGACGTGATCGAGCATGATCGGAACCAGCGTCTGCACGCCGGGCATGCCGGAATGGCTGGCGGGATAGGCGTGGTGCTTCTCCTCATGGGTATGCGGAGCATGATCGGAGCCGAGCACGTCGACGATGCCCTGGTCCACGCCCCACCAGATTTTCTGGCGGTGGCTGTCGTCGCGGATCGGCGGGTTCATCTGGGCATATGTGCCGAGCCGCTCATAAGCATCCGGTGCCACCAGCGTCAGATGGTTCGGCAGCACCTCGACCGTGGCGACATCCTTGTGGTCTTTCAGGAACTCCATCTCCTCGCCGGTCGAGATGTGCAGGATATGCACCCGTGCCCCGGTCGCGCGCGCGATCCGCACCAGCCGCTTCGTGCAGGTCAGCGCCACCTCCGGCGAGCGCCACACCGGATGGCTCGACGGATCGCCCGTGACGCGCAGCGGCATCCGCTCGCGCAGCATGCCCTCGTCCTCGGAATGGAAGGCGGCACGGCGGCGCGTGCGCTTGAGAATCTCGGCGACGCCCGCATCGTCCTCGACGAGGAGATCGCCGGTCGACGAGCCCATGAACACCTTGATGCCGGCAGCGCCCGGCAGCCGCTCCAGATCGGGAATGTCATTGACGTTCTCATGCGTGCCGCCGACCCAGAAGGCGAAATCGCAATGCATCCGGTGCCGCCCGCGCCTGATCTTGTCGGCCAGCGCCTCAGGCGTCGTCGTCTGCGGAATCGTGTTGGGCATCTCGAAGACGCAGGTGACGCCGCCGAGCACCGCAGCGCGCGAGCCGGTATCGAGGTCTTCCTTATGGTCGAGGCCCGGCTCACGGAAATGCACCTGTGAGTCGATCACACCGGGCAGGATGTGCAGGCCGGTGCAGTCGACGAGCTCGCCGGCCGAAGCACGGGAGAGATCGCCCAGCGCCACGATCTTGCCAGCCGTGATGCCGAGGTCGCGCTGCACGCGGCCGTCATGGTTCACAACCGTGCCGCCTTTGAGGATGACGTCGAAGGTTTGCGACATGGCGGGTCTCCGGTGGTTGAGCAGGCAGCTGAAGCAGCCTACCTATCGGGTCGAAGGCTGCTTGAAAACCGTAGCCTTCATCCTGAGGAGCAAGCAGAGCTTGCGTCTCGAAGGATGCTCCAGCGCCCTCTGGATCATCCTTCGAGACGCCGCTGGCGCGGCTCCTCAGGATGAGGGCTGTGGGAGACGACAAAGCGCCGCCGGAGACCACATCATGTCCGCCACCCACCTCATCGATCGCGGCGTCATCCGCGTCAGCGGCGAGGCTGCGCGCGATTTCCTGCAGAACCTCGTCACCAACGACATGGATGCGGTAACGGCTGAGCAGGCCGGCTATGGCGCGCTGCTGACACCGCAGGGCAAGATCATCTGCGATTTCTTTGTCGTCGCGGTGCCCGAGGACGAGGGCGGCGGCTTCCTGCTCGACACGCCCTTGCTCCAGACTGCCGATCTGATGAAACGCCTGAAGCTCTACAAGCTGCGCGCCAAAGTCGCGCTCGATGACCTCACCGAGGCGACGGCGGTGATCGCCTCGTCCGACGGCTCGCCCCTGCCCGCTGATGCCGGCCTCGTTTACACCGATCCGCGCCTGCCCGGCCTCGGCCAGCGCGCCCTGACCGATCGCAAGGGGGCAGCCGAGCTCGCCACCGCCTCCGCCGAAAACTGGCATGCCCGCAGGATCGCGCTCGGCATCCCCGATGGCGGGCGCGATTTCGCCTATGGCGACGCCTTCCCGCATGAAGCGCTGCTCGACCAACTCGGTGGCGTCTCCTTCAGGAAGGGCTGCTATATCGGCCAGGAGGTGGTCTCGCGCATGCAGCATCGCGGCACGGCCCGCACCCGCGTCGTCCCCATCACCTTTACGGACGGCATCGCGGCCGAGACGGGAGCGCAAGCGACGGCCGGCGCCAAGACGCTGGGCAGAATCGGCACCAGTGCCGACGGCCGTGCGCTCGCCCTGCTCCGCCTCGACCGCGTCGCCGATGCGCTGGCCGCCGGCGAACCGCTGCTCGGCGGCGGCATGGCCTTCACGCTAGCGAAGCCCGACTTCATCCGCTTCCCCTTCCCGGGCGAGACCGGTTTCGGAGCGGCGGCATGAGCGAGGCAGCCTTTGTCAGCGAGGAGCGCATCGCCGTCGCCGGCCCGGACGGTAAATTCCGTTGCCGCTGGCCGGGCACCGACCCGCTCTATCTCGCCTATCACGACACCGAATGGGGCGTGCCGGAATATGACTCCCGCGCGCTCTGGGAGAAGCTGATCCTCGACGGCTTCCAGGCCGGGCTGTCCTGGATCACCATCCTGAAAAAGCGTGACGCCTTCCGCGCCGGCTTCGCGAACTTCGATCCCGAAGCGGTCGCGCGCTTCGGCGAGGCCGATGTCGCCCGCCTCCTCGCCGACCCCGGCATCATTCGCCATCGCGGCAAGATCGAGGGCGCGATCAAGAGCGCGCGCGCCTATCTCGCCATCAGTGAGCGCGAGCCCTTCGCCGATTTCCTCTGGAAGCGTCTTGACGGCCGCGTGCTGCAGAACAGCTTCCGCACGCAAGGCGAGGTCCCGACGCAGACCGCCCTCTCGGAAGCAATGGCAAAGGATCTGAAGAAGGCCGGCTTCACCTTCTGCGGCCCGACCATCGTCTACGCCTTCATGGAGGCCTGCGGCCTGGTCAACGACCACCTGACCGGCTGCTTCCGCTGGCAGGAATGCGCCGCGCTGGCGCGCGACCGACGACCCGCCGCCTGACCATGGCCCGCGCTCCCGCCCCACCCCGCGCCTGGCAACGGATGCTGTCGGGACGCCGGCTCGACC
>QBLV01000247.1:0-346 GCA_003241815.1 Hyphomicrobiales bacterium
GCAGCATCGCTCCGGCCGCACCGGGCGCGCCGGCAACAAGGGCACGAGCGTGCTGCTCGTGCCGCCGTCGCGCCGTCGCAAGGCCGAGATGCTGCTGGCCGAGGCCAAGGTCGAGGCCATCTGGGCCGGCCCGCCGACGCAGGACGAAATCCGGGAACTCGACAAGGAGCGGCTGCTCAGCGACCCGATCCTGACCGGTGAGCCCGGCGAGGTCGATGCCGCCATGGTCGAGGCCCTGCTGGCCGGCCGTTCGGCCAACGAGATCGCGGCCGCGCTGGTGCGGATCTACCGCGCCAGGCTGCCGGCGTCCGAGGAGGTCGGCGATCCGAATTTCGGCCGTGACGAA
>QBLV01000247.1:356-3216 GCA_003241815.1 Hyphomicrobiales bacterium
GTGCGTGCGCGTGAAGACTACGCCCCGCGCGAGGGGGCGCGTTTCGGCGAGAACCGCGACGACAGCCCGCGCTCGGATGCGCCGCGCCACAAATCCGGTCCGCGTGGCGACACGGTCTGGTTTCGCCTGAACATCGGCCGCAAGGACGGCGCCGATCCGCGCCAGCTTCTCCCGATGATCTGCCGTCGCGGCAAGATCACGCGCGACGAGGTCGGCGCGATCCGCATCTTCGACAAGGAGACCAAGGTCGAGATCGACGCCGATGTCGCCGAGCGCTTCTATGAGCTGGCCAAGGCTGTCGATCGCGACAAGATCGTGATCGAGCCGGTGACGGGCGAGGATGAGCGCCGCCCGGCCAAGCCCTTTGCGGAGAAGGCGAGCCACGCGCCGGCCGCTTATGCGAAGCCCGAGCGCGACAGCGCAGAGCGCCCGCCCGCCCGGGCTTATGAGAAGAAGCCCTACGAGAAGAAGCCTTACGTGGGCGGTGAGAAGAAGCCTTACGCCAAGAAGGCCTATGAGCCGAAGCCCTATGAGGGCGGCGAGAAGAAGCCCTATGAGGGCAAGAAGAAGGCTTACGAAGGCAAGTCGAAACCATTCGGCGCGGCGAAAGCCTATGATCCGGTCCGCAGCGACCGCGATGCGCTGTCCGACCCGAACGTCTCATTCCGTTCAGGTCCCAAGCCAGCTTTCGACAAGCCTGCGGGCGGCAAGACGTATGGAGAGAAGAAGCCCTACGCGCCCAAGCCCTTCGGTGCGGGCAAGTCCGGCGGCGGGAAGCCCTTCGCGGGCAAGCCCTCTGCCGGAGCGCCTTCGCGGGACGGCGATGCGCGCCCTGCCGGAAAGGCGCCCTACAAGGGCAAAAAGCCGCGCTGAAAAGCGCGGCTGATCGTCGGCCCGAACTGGGTCGTGTCTTGCTTCCTCAGCGCAGGCCGAGGAAGGACAGGATCGCGAGCACGACGACGATCAGACCGATGATGTAAATGATGTTGTTCATGGAACAGCCCCCGCAATGTGGGCGGGCCTGAGTGCCCGCTCGCCGGTGAGTGACATCACCGGCGCCAAGTGAACCGCGCATCGCGGCGAATGTTCCCTGGCGCGCTCTATCCGGCGCCCTCCCAGCCTCAGCCGTCGACGACCTTGCGGTAGAGATGCCAGGTCGCATGGCCGAGCACCGGCATGACCACGACGAGCCCGACAAGCATCGGCAGGCAGCCCAGAACCAGCAGGCCCGTGACCATCAGGCCCCAGATCATCATCGCGCGCGGGTTTTGCTCGACTGCCGCGACCGATGTCCGCACCGCGGTCGCGACATTGACGCGGCGGTCGATGATGTGCGGGAATGCCGTGACTGAGATCGAGAAGGCTAGGATCGCGAAGAGAAGCCCGACCGAATTGCCGACCACGACCATGATCCAGCCGTCGAAGGTGGTGAAGACGGCGCGCAGGAAATCGGCGGTCGAGACGTTGGCCGGCAGGTCGAGCATCCCGCGATAAATCAACCAGGCGCTAGCCAGCCAGGCGATGAACAGGCCCGTCAGCATCGCGCCGAGCAGCATGACCTGGCCGATCGCCGGCGAGCGCAGCAAAGCGAAGGCGTGCTCCCAGCCCGAATCGAGGCCGCGTTCGCGACGCCGGCTGACCTCGTAGAGCCCGATCGCGGCAAAGGGCCCGAGCAGCGCGAAGCCGCCGAGCAGCGGAAACAGCAGCGGGAAGATATTGTAGCTGACAGTGAGGTGCGCCAGCAGCACGCCGACGATCGGATAGATCAGCGCGACGAAGGCGAGATGGCTCGGCTGTGCCTTGAAATCCTCCCATCCGCGCGCAAGCACGTCGCGCAAGTCCCGCGTCGTGATGGTGTGGATGCGCGGCAACGCCGGGGCGTCGATGCGCGTCGCTTCGTCGAGATGGCTGTCAATGTCGGCCATGGCGTTTCTCCCGGTTGCGGCCCGGTTCGCCTTCGCCATTGACGCGATCCTTGGGTCAACGGCCGAAAGGCGTCGAGCTTCCAATTTGCAGCAACGCTACATTAGCGGAGAATTCGCAACCTGTCGCAGGTGCCCCGAACACGAATGCGGGATGGCGGCCCACCCGCCGGCGCTCCTGCCCTTTTTCGACGGAGCCTTCTCGCCTAATGAAGGGCCATGAGCGAGTCCGATCCGAACCCCGTCGCCGACATGACAGCCCGCCAGGCCAAGGCCGAGCACAAGCGCCTCGCGGTTGCGGTCGAGGCGGCCGACATCGCCTATCACCAGAACGATGCCCCGACGATGGACGATGCCGCCTATGACAGCCTGCGGCGTCGGCTGGTGGCGATCGAGGAGGCGTTTCCCGAGCTGAAATCGGCGGGTTCGGTGAGCGGAAAAGTCGGAGCAAGGCCTGCGGGCAAATTCGCCAAGATCCGGCATCGCGTGCCGATGCTGTCGCTGGACAACGCGTTCTCGGACGAGGCCGTGGCCGAGTTTGCGCAGCGGGTGCATCGCTTCCTCGGCCGCAAGGACGACGAGCCCATCGCCTTCACCGCCGAGCCCAAGATCGACGGGTTGTCGCTGTCGCTGCGCTATGAGCAGGGCGCGCTCGTCTCCGCCGCGACGCGCGGCGACGGCGAAGAGGGCGAGAACGTCACGGTCAATGTCCGCACCATCGCCGATTCCGAGATTCCGAAGATGCTCGCTGGTGACGATGTGCCGGAGATCGCCGAGGTGCGCGGCGAGGTCTATCTGGGCCATGCCGATTTCGCGGGCATCAACGAGCGCCAGCGCGAGAAGGGTCTCCCGGAGTTCGCCAATCCGCGCAACGCGGCGGCAGGCTCCCTGCGCCAGCTCGACGCCTCGATCACCGCCTCGCGCCCCCTGCCCTTCTT
>QBLV01000248.1 GCA_003241815.1 Hyphomicrobiales bacterium
CGTTGGTCGGACCAAGCCAGGTCGGATGGCCCGGGCAATCCGCCTCGCCGAAGCCGGCGATCGTCTCGCTGAATATCTCCAGCTTGCCGCTCGGCGTCGGCAGCGGCTTGCCCGTGGGATCGTCGCGGAAGGCGCGCAGGCGTCCGCCATCATCGTCCTGCTGCGGCAGGATATAACCCTCGCTGCCCCAGAATTCGGCGAAGCTCGGCGCCGGCAACCCCTTGGCGGCCAGCCCCTTGCGGGTCGGCTCGTAGAGATATTCGAGCCATTGCCGCACGCTGCGGCCTTCGGTGAAGGCTTCGCACGCGCCCAGCCGCTCGGCGAGGTCGGCGAAGATGGCGTAGTCGTCGCGCGCCTCGCCAAAAGGCGGCACGACCGGGTGCATCGGCACCAGCAGCGGATCGTTCGAGCTGCCGCCGATGTCCTCGCGCTCCAGCGTCATCGTGCAGGGCAGGACGATGTCGGCATGGCGCGCGGTCGCCGTCCAGGCGAGTTCGTGGACGACGAGCGTGTCGAGTTTTGAGAAGGCGCGCCGCAGCCGGTTGAGATCCTGATGATGGTGGAACGGGTTGCCGCCGGCCCAGTAGACCAGCTTGATCTCAGGATAGGTCCGGGTCTGGCCGTTGTAACGATAGGTTTGCCCCGGCTGCAGCAGCATGTCGGAGATGCGCGCCACGGGGATATAGTCGGCGACGCCGTTCTTGCCCTGCGAGAAGGTCGGCACCGGCACGGCATTGAAGCGGCGTCCGTAATAGGCGATCGCGCCGAGCGCATAGCCATAGCCGCCACCGGGCAGGCCGATCTGGCCGAGTGCTGCCGCCAGCACCATGCCCATCCAGACCGGCTGCTCGCCATGCTCGGCCCGCTGCAGCGCATGCGCCACCACGATCAGCGCGCGCTTGCCATGGAGCCGGCGTGCCAGCGCGACGATCTCGTCTGCCGCGACGCCGGTGATCGCGGCAGCCCAGTTTGCGTCCTTGGGCTGGCCGTCCGTCTCGCCCAGCAGATAGCGCTCGAAGACCGGCCAGCCGACCGTGCAGCGATCGAGGAAGGCGCGATCGTGCTTGCCCTCGACGACCAGCGTGTGGACTAGGGCCATCATCAGGGCCGTGTCGCTGCCGGGAATGCAGGACAGCCACTCGGCCTTCGCCTCCTCGGGCAGGTCGGCGCGCAAGGGGCCGGCGAGCACGAAGGCGCAGCCGCGCTGTGCGGCGCGCGCCATGGCGCCGCGCTCGACATGCTTGCTGACGCTGCCGCCCGCGACCATCGAGTTCTTCAGCGCCATGCCGCCAAAGGCCAGCACGATCTCGCTGTGTTCGGCGATCTGCTCCCAGGAGACGTTGCGCTTCACCAGGTCCTCGTAGTCGCCGATGATGTGCGGCACGAGGACGGAGGACGCGCCCGACGAATAGCTGTTGACCGATTTGACGTAGCCGCCGCAGGCGACGTTCAGGAAGCGATGGATCTGGCTTTGGGCATGGTGGAAGCGCCCGGCGCTGGCCCAGCCATAGGAACCGCCGAAGATCGCTTCGGGGCCGGGACCATCGCGCAGGCGCTTGAGTTCGGCACCCAGCAGGTCCAGCGCCCGGCTCCACGACACCGGCATGTACTCGTCGCGGCCACGCCTGTCGTCGGGGCCGGGGCCGTTTTCCAGCCAGCCGCGCCGCACCATCGGCTGGGCGATGCGGGCGCGGTGGCGAAGCGCGCCCGGGAAATTCTGGATGATCTCGTTGGGATCGGGATCGCCGGGATGGGGTCGGACCTGAAGCTCGCCATCCTTCATCCGGGCCGAGAACACGCCCCAATGCGAGGTGTGAGGAAGGTAGCCGTCTTCGCGTGTGGCGTCCGCCAAATCGGTTGGGTTCATTCCGCTCAGACCTCGAAGCGCCGTATCCAAAATGTGATGCCCCGAGATGTAGCGAGGGCAGGGCGGAGCGTCGATAGCGTGGCAGGACGGCGGGCTTGCGTCCGTCGCAGCGCAGGGACCGCGCCGGGGTATTGAGGCCCGAGCTTGCCAATTCGGTCCGGTCACGGCAATCTCGAATGAGCAAAATGTTCAGCATGTGTATGCCGGAGTGTTCTCTCGTCAGGCAACCGGGCTAGGGAAATTCCAACATCATGATCATCGACAAGACAAATGCCGGTGCCGGCACGATGGATGAGATCGCGTCCGGGCGTCGCGCGGGTCTTCTGAACCGCCGGTCGTTTCTGGTCGGCTCGACTGTCGGTCTCGGCGCGCTCGCGCTCGGCGGCTGCGCCGTCACCGACGGCATGAGCCTGGCCGAGGCCGAGAAGCTCTACGGGCCGGTGCCCAACGAGAAATTCCCGATTCCCGCCGCCGATATCCGCACGGTCGATCCGAAATATTTCCGCCGCACCGTCGCCTATGACGGCAAGGAATCGGCCGGCACGCTCATCGTCGATCCCGGCAACTACTACGTCTACCGCGTCGAGGGCGACGGCTCCGCGACCCGCTACGGCGCCAATGTCGGCCGCGACGGCTTCCGCTGGAGCGGCGAGGCCTATGTCGGCCGCAAGTCCGAATGGCCGACCTGGACGCCGCCCAGGGAAATGATCAAGCGCCAGCCCGAAGCCGCCAAATATGCCCGCGGCATGCCCGGCGGCCTCGACAACCCGCTCGGCGCGCGTGCCCTGCACCTCTACCAGAACGGCGCCTACACGCTCTACACGATCTACGCCTCGAGCGACCCCGAGACGATCGGCACGGGCATGACCAGCGGCTGCGTCGGCCTGCTCAGCCAGGACATGATCCACCTCTACGAGCGGACCCCGGTCAAGGCGAAGGTGGTCGTGCTGCCGGCGTGAGACGAGGGCGGCAGGCGCCGTCTCCGGGCACGCCAAATTCCCGCCCGCGCCGTCAGGCGCGGGCGTTGTCGATCGAGGGGCAGCGGAGCGCCGCGAGGCGCGAGGTATAAGGGCCGCAACCATTGAGCCAGGTCGCGGCGCGACGGGATTGAGCCACCCGTCGCACGCCCCGTGGCGCTCCGCTCATCGGCGTTCTTAAGTCTCCGGGCCGCGCTTATGGGGTCGAAAGCCATCCTTCGCCGCGAGCCCTTTCGACGCCAGTTCAGCTCATCGCCTTGTCGCGTCTACTCAGGCATGGGACGAAGGCATGATGCGATCGACCGTTCCAGCGAGCTCCTCGCACAGGGGCCGTAGTACCCCCAGGGCGGTGCCCCGAAGCCTCCCGAGTC
>QBLV01000249.1 GCA_003241815.1 Hyphomicrobiales bacterium
CCGATCGGCAGATAGCTCGGCAGCTGCAGCACCATCGTATTCTCGCCCGTGGCGAAGGCTGCACGCGCCCCGACCGAAAGCCGCCAGGAGATCAGCGCCATCACCAGGGCATAGACGATGTCCCAGCTCGCATCGATGCGACGCTGCCAGCTCTGCGGCAGTTTGAGGGTGAAGGTATCGACGAAGATGTTGCCGCGCCTGAGCTGGCACCAGGGCAGGAAGCAGAAGGCGGCGATCGCGGTCGCCATCTGCACCAGTTCGAAATCGCCGGGGACGCCGGCAGCGCCGATCAGATCGCTGCGCAGCGTGACGCTGATCGCGACCACGACAGACAAGGCGATCAGCAGCGCCCCGCCGAGCAGTGCGACCGCCCTCACCGCCCGGTCGAAACCGGACGGCGCGATGTCCTCGTCTGGCCTGTCCATCAAATCCGTCAGGCCGCGGTCGCGTGCTTGGCGAGTGCAGCCCTGGCGCTGGCCAGCAGCTTCTCGCCATCGAGACCCTTCTCCTTGACCGTCTTGAGCCAGCCCTCGATCACCGGCTCGGTGGTCTTGCGCCAGCGCGCGGCCTCCGCCTCCTCCAGCACCGTGACAGTGTTGCCGCGCTTGCGGACCATGTCGGCGACGACGATCGCCTGCTCGTCCCAGACCTTGCCGGCCATGGCGGCGGCAGCCGCACCGGAGTTGCGGTCGATCACGGCCTTGAGATCGGGCGGGAGGGCCTGGTATTTCGCCTTGTTCATCGCCAGGATGAAGGTCGCGACATAGAAGGTCGGCGATCCCGGAATCTCGGTGTGGAACTTGACCAGTTCCTGCACCTTCACCGAGGGCACAACCTCCCAGGGGATGACGGCGCCGTCGATGACGCGCTGGGCCAGCGATTCCGGCACCTGCGGCACCGGCATGCCGATCGCATTGGCGCCGAGCGCCTTCAGCGCCTCGCCGGCCAGCCGCGTCGGGAAGCGCAGTTTCAGACCCTTGAGGTCCTCCATCGTCTTGATCTGCTTGTTGGCATGGATCAGGCCGTGATCATGCGTCCAGACGCAGATCGGATGAACGTCCTTGAGCTCGTCCTTCAGGTTTTCCTGCGCGTAGTCGGTCACGGCCAGCGAATTCACCAACGCCCGCTTGTTGGCGACGAAGGGCAGTTCGAAGGCCTCGAGCCCGGTGAACCGCCCCGGAGTATAGCCCGGCAAGGTCCAGACGAGATCGGCGACGCCGTCGCGAGCCTGATCGAAGAGCTGCGGCGGCGTACCGCCGAGCTGCATCGAGGGGAAGATATCGATCTTGATGCGCCCGCTCGATTCGGCGGCAACCTTGTCGGCCCATGGCTTCAGGAATTTGGCGTGGCCGACGGCAACCGGCGGCAGGAAGTGATGCATCTTCAGCGTCACCTCCTGGGCGTTGGCGCGGGTCGCGCGCAACACGGCGGGCATGGCAACAGTAGAACCGGCCAGTGTCAGAAATCGACGGCGATCGAATGTCATGGCTTCCCTCCAGGATCTCGCTTGCGCGATTGTTTCCAGAACCGCTCGCCGCCG
This sequence comes from Hyphomicrobiales bacterium, assembly GCA_003241815.1. Lineage (GTDB taxonomy): Bacteria > Pseudomonadota > Alphaproteobacteria > Rhizobiales > Beijerinckiaceae > Allobosea. The sequence continues at coordinate 1,541 of QBLV01000249.1, forward strand.
AAAGGCAGGACGTTCCGCAGCGTCTTGAACGATAGCATGTCCCGCGACGGAGTTGCGTCGCCAACGCGATATCCGCACGACAGCCGACGGCCAAACCAGATCGTTGCCGACGCAACCATCTCCGTCAAGGCCCGTGCGGTCACGTCATCGGCCGCAGACCGGCATGTCGCGACGCCAGCATGGAAAAAGCCGCACCCCAAGGGGCGCGGCTCATGTCGATCACGGTCCGCAGCCCGAAGGCTCAGGCCTTCGGCGGAATCCGCAGAACCCAGCCGGGCTGGATCAGATCGGGGTCCTTGACCGGCGGCGTGTTGGCCTTGACGATCTCGGTGTATTTCGCGCCCTGGCCCTTGCCGTAATGCTCTTCGGCGATCTTCCAGAGCGTGTCGCCCTTCTTCACGGTGTAGAACACGGCCGCCGCCGCCTCCTTGGTCACGGTGAGTTCCGAATCGACCGCGCCCACGCCAACCGTGTTGCCGAGCGCGAGGATGATCTTCTCAGCCTCCTCGGTCGATACGGCCTTGCCCGAAACCTTGACCTTGTCGCCGTCGATCGAGATTGAGACATCCGATGGCAGCCCGTGATTGGCGAGCTCCTTTTGCAGCTCCTCGGCGGTGGCTGCCTTCGCGGCGCTCGAACCGAAGATCTTCGCGCCGGCTTCCTTGATGAAACTGAACAGGCCCATGGGGTTTTCTCCTTATGCTGGGAACCCCATCAACGACTGTCGAGAGGATAAGTGCAAGATGATGACGCGTGGTTAGACCAATTGTTCCGCATCAGCGCGCGGCCATCGCGTCTCCTGACGGCGGCTCGTCGAGCGAAGGCCTTCCCCCAACGACCGCGGGCTGTCACAAGCTGTCGTCGACGACCGCTCGGAGCCATTGCCATGCTGACGCTCATCCAGGCCAAGGCCATCATGTCCGCCGCCCTCGCTTATGCCGGAACGGCCGGGCTGAAGCCGCTGGCCATCGCTATTCTAGACTCGCGCGGCGCCCAGAAGCTCTTCGTCGCGCAAGACGGCACCAGCCTGAAGCGCGGCGAGATCGCGATCGGCAAGGCTCATGGCGTGGTCGCGATGGGCATCGGCTCGCGGGCCCTGCACAAGATGGCGCAGGAGCGACCCTACTTCGTTGAAGCGGCGACCCACGCCGTAGGCGGATCGCTTGTTCCCGTTCCCGGTGGCGTCCTGATTCGCGATGCCGCGGGGGCGTTGCTCGGCGCGATCGGCATCTCCGGCGACACCTCCGACAATGACGAGGCGGCGGCGCTCAGCGGCATCGCGGCGGCAGGTCTCGTGGCGGAAACGGGCGCCTGAGCCTTCCAGCCGCCGGACGGAGTTGGCGATCCGCGAGCGCGGCAGCCCGCTCAGTGCGCCTGGGCCGATGACACCGTGTCGCGCCCGATGGCCATCGGCGCCGGGCCGAGGCGCAGGGAGTCGCGCGCCTGCTGCGAAGGTCCAGCCAGCATCGAAGGGAGCAGGCGCGGGCCTTCCGCGATCAGAGGCTCTTCCGGGAGCGGCGGCAGCGGCAGATCCTCATCGACTTCGACCGGAGCCGGGCTCACCCGCTCGCGGACCTCGGCGAGAGCCCCCTCGACCGGCTTGAAGCTGAATG
>QBLV01000024.1:0-3413 GCA_003241815.1 Hyphomicrobiales bacterium
GCTCAAGCCGCGCGTGATGTCGCTCGTCATCGTCACGGCGCTCGCAGGCATGGCGACGGCGCCTGGCTCAATTCATCCGGTGATCGGGATCGCGGCGCTGCTGGCGATCGCGGTCGGCGCCGGGGCGTCGGGCTGCCTCAACATGTGGTACGATGCCGACATCGACGTCCTGATGAGCCGCACCGCCAAGCGTCCGATCCCGTCCGGGCGCGTGCTGCCCTCCGAGGCGCTGGCCTTCGGCCTGACGCTGTCGATCGGCGCGGTTCTGGTGCTGGGGCTCGTGGCCAACGTGCTGTCGGCGGCCATGCTAGCCTTCACGATCTTCTTTTACGCCGTCGTCTATTCGATGTGGCTGAAGCGCTGGACACCGCAGAACATCGTCATAGGCGGCGCGGCCGGCGCTTTTCCCCCGATGATCGGCGAGGCCGTCGTCACCGGCGATCTCGGCCTGAATTCGATCGTGCTGTTTGCGATCATCTTTCTGTGGACGCCGCCGCATTTCTGGGCGCTCGCGCTGGTGAAGTCGGCCGATTACGCCCGCGCCGGCATCCCGATGATGCCCAATGTCGCTGGTCCCGCCTCGACCCGCCGGCAGATCGTGCTCTACTCGCTGGTGATGGCGCCGGTCGCCGTGCTGCCGGCGCTGATGGGCTTTGGCGGACTGGCCTATCTCATCGTCTCTGTCACGACCGGTCTGGCGATGATCGCGCTTGCCATCCGGGTCTGGCGGACGACCGAGGGCGAAGCCGCGACGAAGGCCTGCTATTCCCTGTTCGGCTTCTCGATCATCTATCTGTTCGGGCTGTTTGCAGTGCTGCTCGTCGAGAACGGGCTGGGCCTGATGTGGGCGCTGCCGAAGGTGATCGGATGAGCGAGCCGCGCAAGCAGCCCGTCGCGCCGGCCGCCTTCTCGCCGGAGGACATGGCCCGGCGCAAGCGCCGCAACATCGCGCTGGCCCTGGTTCTGGCCGGGCTCGTCGTGTTTTTCTTCGTGGTGACGCTGGTCAAGACCGGCCCCGCCATTCTGAACAGGCCGCTGTGATGAGCGCACCTCCTTCCATTCGTGAGAAGCCCAAAAATCTCGGCCGAACGGCGCTGATCTGCGCTGGCGTCGTCATGGGCATGACCGGGCTCTCCTTCGCGGCGGTGCCGCTTTACGACATGTTCTGCAGGGCGACGGGCTTCGGCGGCACGCCGATGGTGGGCACGGCCGCAGCGGGAACGATTCTCGACCGGACGATGTCGGTGCGCTTCGACGCCAATGTCGCGCAGGGCCTGGGCTGGACGTTCACCCCCGAAAGCCCCGAGATCGCGCTTCGCGTCGGCGAGACGAAGACGGTGTTCTACAAGATCACCAATCGCACCGACCGCGCCTCGACCGGCATCGCCAGCTACAACGTTACCCCCGAAAAGGGCGCGGCGTTCTTCGTCAAGATCCAGTGCTTCTGCTTCACGGAGCACACGTTGCAGCCGGGCGAAAGCCTGGAGGCACCGGTGGTGTTCTATATCGACCCGGAAATCGCCGTGAATCGCGAGTTCGACGGGCTGAAGGCGATCACGCTTTCCTACACCTATTTCGCCTCCAAGGCGGGACAGCCGCTCGCCCAAAGCGGGGGCAATGCCCTCAAGGATGATGCCCGCAAGGGTGACGCGGGCACATCGAACCTGTAAATATCGGCGCCGGACACGAGCGCTGCAAAGTCGGACGCGGAGACTGATCAAGATGGCCGGGGCCCATACCAAGAATCACGACTACCATCTCGTCGATCCGAGCCCGTGGCCGCTCGTCGGCGCGGCCAGCGCGACGATCATGGCGACCGGCGCCGTGATGTGGATGAAGGCGATGGAACTGGGCGGCATGAAGCTCGGCCCGCTCGTCTTCGGCATCGGCACGCTCGGCGTGCTCTACACCTTCCTCGCCTGGTGGATGGACGTGGTGCGGGAGGCTGAGCACGAGGGCCACCACACCCGCGTCGTGCAGATGCATCACCGCTACGGCATGCTGATGTTCATCGCCTCGGAGGTGATGTTCTTCGTCGCCTGGTTCTGGGCCTTCTTCGACGCCAGCCTGTATGCTGGCGAGGCGATCAACTACACCCGCAAGGAGTTCACCGGCGGCGTCTGGCCCCCGACCGGGATCCAGACCTTCGATCCTTGGCACCTGCCGCTGCTCAACACGCTGATCCTGCTGACCTCCGGCACGACCGTGACCTGGGCCCACCACGCCCTGATCCATGGTGACCGCGAGGGGCTGAAGCAGGGCCTGTGGCTCACCGTGATCCTCGGCGTGCTGTTCACGATCTGCCAGGTCTACGAGTACTCGCACGCCTCCTTCGCCTTCGCCGGCCACATCTACGGCGCAACCTTCTTCATGGCGACCGGCTTCCACGGCGCCCATGTGGTGATCGGCACGATCTTCCTGGCGATCTGCCTGTACCGGGCCTATCTCGGCCACTTCAAGCCGGACCAGCATCTCGGCTTCGAATTCGCCGCCTGGTACTGGCACTTCGTCGACGTGGTCTGGCTGTTCCTTTTCGCCGCGATCTATGTCTGGGCCGCAGGCTCCGGCGTCGCCGCGGCGCACTGAGCCTGGTCACCTCAGCCATCCATCGAAAGGCGGCCTCGGCCGCCTTTCGCATTTCAGGAGGCCGCCATGGCCGACGACCCGCACAGCCTGCCTTCTCCCTATTCCACCGGCCTTGCCGGCCGCTGCCCGCGCTGCGGCGAGGGCAAGCTTTTCGACGGCTTCCTGAAGGTGCGGCCGCGCTGCTCGGCCTGCGGGCTGGATTTCAGCTTTGCCGATTCGGCTGACGGGCCTGCCGTGTTCATCATGCTGATCGCGGGTTTCGCCGTGCTGGGCGCGGCGCTTTATGTCGAGATCGCCTATGAGCCGCCAATCTGGCTGCATATGGTGATCTGGCTGCCGCTGGCGGTGATCGTCTGCCTGGCCTTGCTGCGCCCGATGAAGGGGCTCGCGGTGTCACTGCAATATGTCCACAAGGCGCAGGAAGGCCGGCTTCACCAAAGCGGGCCCGACCAGTGAGCGAATCCGCATCGCCCGCAGGGCGGCGCCCACGGCTCCTGTGGCCGGCCCTGCTGTCCATCGTGGGCGTCGCGATCCTGTGCACGCTGGGGACATGGCAGATCGCGCGGATGAGCGAGAAGCGCGTCTTCATCGAGCGGCTCTCCGCACAAGCGGCCGGCGCTCCGGCGCCGATGCCGGACTCGTCCGGTTGGGCTGCGCTCGATCCCGCAGCGCTCGACCTGACCCGCGTCACGGCGCAGGGCAGCTTCCTCGACAGTCCCTTCGCCGGGGTTCGCACTACGATCGCCGCCGGCGGGCCCGGTACGCGCCAGCTCTCCGGCTTCGGCCGCTGGATCTTCCAGGGGGTCCGGCTGGCGGGTGGCGGCGCC
>QBLV01000024.1:3470-5764 GCA_003241815.1 Hyphomicrobiales bacterium
GGTTCCGGCTGGCGGATGGCGGCGTCGTGCTGGTCAATCGCGGCTTCGTGCCGGAGGGGCGGCTCGGCGAGATCAAGCCCGCCACCGGCGCGGCGACCGTGACGGGCTTCCTGCGGGCGCCGGAGCCGCGCGGCTCCTTCACGCCGTCGGACCTTCCCGCCCAGCGCGAGTTCTACACCCGCGACCCAGCCGCCATTGCGGCGTCGCTGGGCCTGGGCTCGGCCGCGCCCTTCTATCTGGAGGCAGAGCGCCAGGGCGACGGCCTCACGCCGCCCGCCGGCGTCGACGCCAAGGAGTTGATCGCGCGCATCCCTGACAACCACCTCTCCTATGCGCTGACCTGGTTCGGGCTGGCGGCGACGCTGAACGGGGTGTTTGGGGCTTTTGCCTGGCAGGGGCGGAAGAGCTAAGGAAACCGCCGATGCGCCGGCTGCTGTTGTTGTGTTTGCTGCTACTGGCTGCCTGGAGCGCCTGGACCGTTTTTGTCTGGCCGAGCTACGAGCATCGATTCCGCATCAGCATCGCTGTTGATACTCCCGAAGGGCTGAAGCAGCATTCATCCGTCTGGTCTGTCACCTGCTCCGAGCCGATAAGGACAGGCGGATGGGGCGTGATGACCGGACGCTGTACAACGCGCGGCGAAGCCGTCTTTGTCGATCTCGGTCAGGGGCGGAATCTCATAGGGCTCATGGCGCGCGGAGCCTTGGGCGACGAGGTGGATGTCCACGACATCGCCGCAGTTGCATTCGATCGACAGGGTGTCCCGAAAAACCGCTCCTGGTACCCTTTTGCGCCAACTTGGTCCGGCGTGCGCGAGCTCCGCGGGAACAACATCCCTACTCTGGCTACCTTCTCCGATCTCAACGAACCGGGGACGGGCCGCGTTGTTCCCGCCACAGATGCCGGCTTTGCCTCAGCCTTCGGCCCGGATTACCGCTTGGCGTCCGTCGCGCTGGAAGCCGTCCCGGTTGGCTTATGGCCGTTCAATCTCATCGGCCTTTGGGGAACACCGTTGACCCATGGGATCGAGCAGCGTGTTCCTTTCCTTGTCTCGCAGCGCGACCAACTACGTCGCGTGAACCGGGATATGCCGCCTCGATATCAAACAGAATTTTCGCAGTTTCTGAGGGAGTAAGCGATTTCGATGAGCAGGTCGACGTCCTCCCTTTGCCCTCCGCGACCCACCGGCCTATAGCTTCAAAGCCCATCACGCCCTGCCCCGATCACCGAGACAAGACGCCGTGCTGCATGTGTCCACCCGCGGGGAGGCTCCCGCCCTCTCCTTCTCCGATGCCCTGCTCGCCGGGCTTGCCCGCGATGGCGGGCTTTATGTGCCCAAGGCCTGGCCGACGCTGACGCAAAGCGAGATCGCTGGTTTTTCCGGCCGCAGCTATGCCGATGTCGCCGAGCGGGTCATCGGTGCACTGGCGGATGGCGATGTCGAGGGTTCGGCGCTGTCTGCGATGATCGCCGAGGCCTATGGGACCTTCCGGCATCCGGCCGTCTGCCCGCTGAACCAGATCGGCGACAATCTCTTCGTGCTGGAGCTGTTCCACGGCCCGACGCTCGCCTTCAAGGATGTGGCCATGCAGCTGCTCGGGCGGCTGATGGACCATGTCCTGAAGCAGCGTGGCCAGCGCGCGACCATCGTCGGGGCGACCTCGGGCGACACCGGCGGGGCCGCCATCGACGCCTTCAAGGGCCTGGAACGGGTCGACGTCTTCATCCTCTACCCGCAGGGCCGCGTCTCCGACGTGCAGCGCCGGCAGATGACCACGGTCGAGGCCGACAACGTCCATGCCATCGCGGTGGACGGCACCTTCGACGACTGCCAGAACCTGGTGAAGGCACTGTTCAACCACCACGCCTTCCGCGACGAGATCGGGCTTTCCGGCGTGAATTCGATCAACTGGGCGCGGATCGCGGCGCAGGTGGTGTATTACTTCACCTCGGCGGTCTCGCTCGGCGCGCCGGCGCGCAAGGTCTCCTTCGCCGTGCCGACGGGGAATTTCGGCGATGTGCTGGCCGGATACGTGGCCAAGCGCATGGGGTTGCCGATCGAGCGCCTGCTGATCGGCACCAACAGCAACGACATCCTTGCCCGTACGCTCGAAAGCGGCGCCTATGAGATGAAGGGCGTGCATGCGACGACCTCGCCCTCGATGGACATCCAGATCTCCTCGAATTTCGAGCGGCTGCTGTTCGAGGTGCATGGCCGCGACGGCGCTGCCGTGCGCCGATTGATGCAATCGTTGCAGCAGTCGGGGCGGTTCGAGATCGCGGAAGGACCGCTG
>QBLV01000024.1:5774-21457 GCA_003241815.1 Hyphomicrobiales bacterium
GTTCGACGCGGTGGGCATCGACGAAGCGGCGACCTCCGCCGAGATCGGCCGAACCTGGCGCGAGGCCGGCTATCTGCTCGATCCGCATACGGCGGTGGGCGTTGCGGCCGCACGCGGCGGGCTCGCGAAGGACCCGACGACGCCGATGATCGTGCTCGGCACCGCCCATCCCGCCAAGTTCCCGGCCGCCGTGAAGGTCGCGAGCGGCGTGACGCCGGCCCTGCCCGCCCATCTCGCCGATCTGATGGAACGCGAGGAGCGCTTCACGATGCTACCCAACGACCAAAGCGCGATCGAGGCTTTCGTCCGAACCAAGGCCCGGGCCGTGCGGGGAGCGGCGGCATGAGCGCGGAGATGAGTGCAACGGGCCCCGCCGAGATTGCCGAGGTCGCAGCCAGCGGCACTCGCGGCGCGCATGATCCCGATGTCGGGCTGACGACGCTTCCGTCGGGACTTCGCGTCGTATCGCAGCGCATGGACCATGCCGCCACGGTGTCGCTGGGCATCTGGATCGGCGCGGGCTCGCGCGACGAGTTGCCCCATGAGCATGGTCTCGCCCATCTGCTCGAGCACATGGCCTTCAAGGGCACCGCGCGGCGCAACGCGCTGCAGATCGCCGAGGAAATCGAGAGCGTCGGCGGGGATCTCAACGCCGCGACGTCCGTCGAATACACCTGCTACACGGCGCGCGTGCTGGGCTCCGACCTGCCGCTCGCCGTCGATATCCTCGCCGATATCCTGACGTCGTCCTCCCTCACGCAAGAAGAGCTGAAGCGCGAGAAGGGCGTGATCCTGCAGGAGATCAGCGCCGTTCAGGATACGCCGGACGACCTCGTCTATGACCGCTTCCTGCAGGCGGCCTTCCCCGATCAGCCGCTCGGCCGCCCGATCCTGGGAACGGCCAAGACGGTCAGGAGCTTTACGCCGGACGCGATCCGCGCCTACCTCGCCCGCAACTACCATGCCGGCAACATGGTTCTGGCCGCGTCCGGCGCAGTCGATCATGACGAACTGGTCGCGCTGGCTCAGAAGCATCTCGCCGCCTTGCCTCAGAGCCCCGCGACCCTGCCCGTGCGCGAGGGCGGCCGCTATCTCGGCGGCGAGGCGCGTGTGACCAGCGACGAGGAGCAGGTCCATCTCGTGCTGGGCTTTCCCGGCCAGGCCTTCAAGGACGGCGCTCATTACCCGCTGCAGATCTTCTCGGCGGTGCTCGGCGGCGGGTTGTCGTCTCGGCTGTTCCAGGAGGTGCGCGAGCAGCGCGGGCTGGCCTACGCGATCGACGCCTTCCACTGGCCCTTCTCCGATTGCGGAGTCTTCGGCATCGGCGCCGGCACGGGGCCGGAGGATGTCGGCGAGCTGATCGAGGTCGCGCTCGCCTGCCTCCGGCAGGCGGCAGAGGATACTACGGAAGCTGAGGTGGCGCGCGCGCGGGCCCAGATGAAGGTCGGGCTGCTCGCCTCGCTGGAAAGCCCCGGCGGCAAGCTCGAACAGATGGCGCGGCAGGTGCTGCTGTTCGGCCGCGCGATTCCGCGCGAGGAACTCGCCGCACGGCTGGACGCCGTGACGCTCGAGGATGTCCGCGCAGCCGGGCGCTCACTGCTCGGTCACCAGCCGACGGTCGCGGCCGTGGGCCCGCTGCAGGGATTGCCGACGGCCAAGCGGTTGCGGCATGCGGCCCGGGCGAGCGACTGACACCATGGCGCTGTTTCGCTTCTCGACAGAGCCGCCGACGCGCCCGCTGCTGCGGACACAGAACCTGATCCTGCGGGGTCCGCAGGCGAGCGACTACGCCGCCTGGGCCGTGCTGCGCATGGAAAGCCGCGAATTCCTCACGCCTTGGGAGCCGACCTGGAACGAGGACGACCTGACACGGACCTCGTTTCGTCTAAGGGTCAAGCGCGCCGCCCGCGAGATCGCCGCCGACGAGGCCTATTCGCTGTTCATACTGGACGGTCGTTCGGAGACGCTGCTCGGCGGGCTGACGCTGGGGCTCGTCCGCCGCGGCGTCGCGCAGGCCTGCACGCTGGGCTACTGGATGGGTCAGCGCCATGCCGGCAAGGGGCATATGAGCGAGGCCGTGCGCGGCGCATTGCGCTTTGCCTTCCAGGACCTGGCGCTGCACCGCGTCGAGGCCGCCTGCCTACCCAACAACGCGCCCTCGCGTCGACTGCTCGACCGGGTCGGCTTCCAGCATGAGGGCATGGCCCGATCCTATCTCAGGATCAACGGCATCTGGGCCGACCACCTGCTTTATGCGGCCCTGGCGAGCGACAGGCTGCCAGGTGACGCCCGGTGAAGGAAGACGGTGCACGGCCCCACGACGGGACGCCCGATGCCTTGCCCTTGCCCCAAGCCGCCGATAGGACTGACGCCTGAATACGCATGACAGTTCTCCATCCCATATCCGAGCGCGGCTTGACCCTCCCCGACCGATTCCTGCGGTTGGGCCTCGCTATTGCGGGCCTTGCGCTCTGGCTTGCGCTCGGGGTGGCCACTCCGGCAGCCGCCGTCGAGGCCGTGCGGGTGCCTGTCGATGCCAGCGTGCTCGACCTGACCAATGTCGTCGAGCGCAACAAATCAGACGGCGACGTGATCCAGATCTCGACCGCGCCGGGTCCCGACGGCATCGTGCGCCGCATCGCGGTCCGGGCGCGCGAATCCGGGGCGCGGCCGGACTGGATCGTGTTCGCGCTGACCAATGATTCCGACGAGCAGATCGACCGGCTGCTGGTCGCGCCATTTCACCGCCTGATCGGATCGGGCGTGGTCTGGCCCGATCTCGGCGACCGTCGCATCGAGGCGGTGACCGCAAGCCAGGGCCTTTCGCCGGAGCGCGAGGTCAGCCCCGACGCGGACGTCTTCCTGATCACGCTCGACCCCGGCACGACGGTGACCTTCGTCGCCGAGCTGAAATCGCCCAACCTGCCGCAGCTCTATCTCTACGAGCAGGAGGCCTATCGCCAGAAGACCAACGGACTGACGCTCTACAAGGGAATCATCATCGGCATCGCCGGGCTGCTGGCGCTGTTTTTGACGATCATCTTCGTGGTCAAGGGCGCAGTCATCTTCCCGGCTGCCGCCGCGCTCGCCTGGGCAGTGCTCGCCTATGCAGGGCTCGATTTCGGCTTTTTCCAGCGCATCTTTCCGCTGACGCCGGCGATCGAGCGGATCTATCGGGCTGGCGCGGAGGTCGTGCTGGCGGCGACGCTGCTGGTCTTCCTGTTCGCCTATCTCAACCTGGCGCGCTGGCATGTGCGCTACAGCCACGTCACCATCGTCTGGATGCTGGGGCTGGCCGCGCTGGTCGGACTTGCCGCTTTCGACGCGCCGATGGCCTCGGGCATCGCGCGCATCTCGATCGCGGCCGTGGCGGCCGTGGGTTTCGTGCTGATCCTGCATCTGGCGACGCATGGCTATGAGCGCGCCGTTATGCTGATCCCGACCTGGTTCCTGCTCGCCGTCTGGGTAACGGCGGCGGGCTTCACGGTGACGGGCCAGTTCCAGCGCGATCTGGTGGCGCCGGCCCTGCTCGGCGGGCTCGTGCTGATCGTGCTGCTGATCGGCTTCACCGTGATCCAGCACGCCTTCGCCGGCAGCGGCCTGTCGCAGGGGCTCGTCTCGGACACCGAAAGGCGCGCTCTGGCGCTGTCGGGATCCGGCGACCTCGTCTTCGACTGGGATGTCAGTGCCGACAAGATCTTCGTCTCGCCGCAGATCGAGACGCTGCTGGGCTTGGCACGTGGCTCTCTCGAAGGCTCAGCCGCGCGCTGGTTCGAGCATATGCATGTCGCCGATCGCGACCGCTATCGCGTCTCCCTTGATGCGGTTCTCGAGCAGCGCCGCGGCAAGCTGAACCTCGATATCCGGCTGCGCTCGGCCAACGGCGCTTATCACTGGTTCAACCTCAAGGCGCGCCCGGTGATCGGCTCCGACGGCGAGGTCATCCGCGTCATCGGCACGCTCGCCGACGTGACCGAGCAGCGCAACGCGCAGGAGCGCATGCTGCACGACGCCGTCCATGACAATCTGACCGGCCTGCCCAACCGCAAGCTGTTCCAGGACCGGCTGACGGCGGTATTCGGCTTCACCCGCGCCGATGAGAGCATCCGCCCGACCGTTCTGGTGATCGACATCGACCGGTTCAAGCAGGTCAATGAATCGGTCGGCTTCTCGGCCGGCGATTCGATCCTGCTGACGCTGGCGCGCAGGCTCGGCCGACTGCTGCGGGCGCAGGACACGCTGGCGCGCATCGGCGGCGATACCTTCGCGATGATCCTGGTCTCCGAGCGCGACCCCGAGCGCATCCTGGCGCTGGCCGAACTGGTGCGCCGCGCCATCTCGACGCCGATCACCTTCGCCGAGCGCGAAATCCTGCTCACCCCCTCGGTGGGCCTGGCCCTGTTCGACCCGGCGCCGGCCGCCCGCAAGGACGACGCGCTCAAGAACGCCGAACTCGCCATGGCCCATGCCAAGCGCCAGGGCGGCAACAAGATCGAGGTCTTCGTGCCGGCGATGCGGACCGACCGCAACGACCGTCTCGCGCTGGAGAGCGATCTGCGCCGCGCCATCGAGCGCGGCGAGATCCAGGTGATGTACCAGCCGATCGTGCGGCTCGAAGATCGCACCATCGCCGGTTTCGAGGCGCTGGTGCGCTGGGACCATCCGCGCGAGGGCCGGCTGATGCCGCAGGATTTCCTTGCCATCGCCGAGGAGACCGGGCTGATTGTCGATCTCGGCGTCTATGTAATGGACCGCACGGCGCGCGAGCTCGAAGCCTGGCAGGCGGCCCTGGAGGTCGACCCGCCGATCTTCGCCAGCGTCAACGTCTCCAGCCGGCAATTGCTTCGCCACGATTTGCTGCACGATGTGAAGACCGTGCTGGCGCGACGGCGCATCCTGCCGGGCACGCTGAAGCTCGAAATCACCGAAAGCCTGGTGATGGAGAACCCCGAATATGCCGCGCAGATGCTGTCGCGCATCCGCGATCTTGGCGCCGGGCTTTCGCTCGACGATTTCGGCACGGGCTATTCCTCGCTGTCCTATCTGCAGCGCTTCCCCTTCGACACGATCAAAGTCGACCAGAGCTTCGTGCGCCAGATGGGCAACGGCAAGCCGCCGGTGATCCTGCGCTCGATCGTCCAGCTCGCGGCAGATCTGCGCATGGACGTGGTCGCGGAGGGCGCCGAGAGCGAGTCCGATGCCATCGAACTCTACCAGCTCGGCTGCCAGTACGCGCAGGGCTACATCTTTGGCCAGCCGATGAGCGCGGCCGAGGCGCGCCGGCTGATGGGCGCAGCGGCGGCGAGTACGAGCGAGGCGGCGTAAGCCAGGCGCGTCATGCTGGGGCTATACCCGAGCATCTTCTGTAAGAGATGCCCGAGTTTGCTTCGCTTACCCGATCATGACGCCCCTCAGGCGTGCCCGGCCTCGCGCGACAAAAACGCCGGATCGATGCCGATCTTGCCGAGCGCGCGATTATATTTCGTGTCGATGCCGTCGTCGAAGAGCAGGGCTGCGTCGGCGGCGCAGTGCAGCCAGCCATTGGCCTGTATCTCGGATTCCAGCTGGCCCGCGCCCCAGCCTGCATAGCCCAGCGCCAGCACGGCGTTCTCCGGCCCGCTGCCGATGGCGATTGCGCGCAGGATGTCGAGCGTCGCGGTCAGGCAAATGCCGTCGTCGATCGGCAGCGTCGCGGATTCCAGGAAGAAATCGGCGGTGTGCAGCACGAAGCCACGCTTGGTCTCGACCGGCCCCCCGCGCAGCACCTGCAGACGCTCGGCCTGGCTCGGCAGCCGAATCAGCTCCTCGGGGGGAATGACATCGAGCTGAACCAGAAGATCAGGAAAGCGCGTATCGGCCGCCGGCTTGTTGACGATGATGCCCATCGCGCCATCCTCGGAATGGGCGCAGATATAGACGACGCTGCGGCTGAAGCGCGTATCCGCCATGCCGGGCATCGCGATCAGGCATTGCCCGTCGAGATAGCTGCGGCCGCTGATGCGCTGGTTCGAGCCGATCTTCATGCAGGCATGCTAGATCACTTTGACCCGCGCTGTGAACCGGGGGTGACGCCGGAAAATCCGCCACCGCGATGGCGCCACAATGCCGGGCCAGCATGCTTGTGAACAGCCTGTTCACGCGATTGTTCGGCGAGGCCCGATGGTTTTGGTCGCAATTTCCGACCGCAGCGCATAAATCTCCACCGTGAAACGCATTCTCCCCCTTCTGGCGCTCCTCATCGCGGCACTGACGGCACCCCTGCATGCTCAGGAGGCCGCGACGTCGCCGTGGTCCAAGGGGGACCACTCATCGCTGCGCTTGATCGCGGGCGCGACTGCGCCGTCGGGCAAGCAGCGTGTCGGCGTCGAGATCGTGATGGCGCCCGGCTACAAGACCTATTGGCGCAGCCCCGGCGATTTCGGAGTGCCGCCGGTCTTCGACTGGAGCGGATCGACCAATATCGGCGGGCTTGACGTGCGCTGGCCGGCGCCCGAGCGCTTTCAGGACGCGAACGGCCAATCGCTCGGCTATGTCGGCGAGGTGGTGATCCCGGTCTCCGTGCAGCCGGTGGACCCGGGCAAGCCGGTCATGCTGGTGCTGAAGCTCGACTATGCCGTCTGCGAGAAGATCTGCATTCCGGTGAAGGGCGAGGCCAGGCTCTGGTTGGAGCCGGGCGTGACGTCGGTGACTTCCCCGCGTTTGGAAAGCTTCGAGGTGCGCGTGCCGGTGCCCGTGAAGCTGGGTCCGCAGCGGGACAAGATCTCGGTGCTGGAGGCCAAGCTCGACGAGGGCGCCATCGAGGCGGGCCTGCGTCTCGTGCTGCAGGCTCCAGCGGACGGGATGGTCCAGGATGTCTTCATCGAGGGCGCCGGGATGTGGTCCTTCGGCAAGCCAACCTTGAGCCGTCAGGCGGACGGCCTGACGGTTGCGCTGCTGCGGATCGTCGATCGCCCGAAGGGAACCGCCGGGCCGGTGCCCTTCATCATCACGGTGCGCGGCAGGCCGAGCGCGGTCGAGACGCGGCTTGACCTCGACATCCCAGCCGCCAAGCCGTAATTCGTGAGCCTTGCGGCGCTGACCGCGGGCTTCACGGAGAACAGGTACGATGACCATCAAGGTGGGTGACAAGCTTCCGCAGGCGACGTTCCGGCTGATGACCGCCGACGGCCCTGCCGCCAAGACCACGGACGATCTGTTCAAGGGCAAGAAGATCGTGCTCTTCGCGGTTCCCGGCGCCTTCACGCCGACCTGCCACAAGAACCACCTTCCCGGCTATCTCGCCAAGGCCACCGAGATCAAGGCCAAGGGCGTCGACGCGATCATGGTCACCAGCACCAACGACGTCTTCGTCATGGACGCCTGGGCCAAGGCCACCGGCGGCGCCGGCGTGATCGAGTTCCTGTCGGACGGCAATGCCGATTTCGCCAAGGAGATCGGCCTGTCTCTCGACGGCACGGGCTTCGGGTTGGGCATGCGCTCGCAGCGCTATGCGATGATCGTCGACGATGGCGTGGTGACTAAGCTCAACGTCGAGGAAGGCCCCGGCAAGGCCGAGATTTCCGGCGCCGAGGCGCTGCTCGCACAGCTCTGAGCCCTGCTGTTTCCATCGAAGCCCGCGCTGACTGACCTCAGCGCGGGCTTATTCATGAGAAGAGAAGCCACTTGCAGATTGTGCGCCTGCCCCCAGCCGGCGCCGAAGTGACGTTCAGCCATCGAAACAGAGCGGGAGCATCCCATCGAAGAGGAGCCCGCCGCATACGATTGCCCCTAACAGATAGGGGCTATGAACGGCAGTTGCGCGCCCGACCATTGGTTGCTCCGACGAGCTGATCTGATCGAATCGACCACAGAAGCGACACCGGGCCAGCCTGCAGATTGCCTCCAAACCTGAATCTGCGCCGAAGCGCTCTCGTTGTATCTAAGCCCTTCAATATAAAAGTTATCTCCGTTCTCAGAGGGTCACGATCGGCGCCCCTCTGATAGTGGCAATATCCCATTGAAATCAGCGGGTTAAAGGCAGATTTTGCAGGTCGAGCTTCGGCCCACATTGATCGCGAGCCCCCGGACGGATCGGATCCTTGACGACATGAAGTGGTCCGATTACAGAATGTACCTTACATACAAGAGGGCTGGCTCGCATGGATGCGATGAACCGACCCCGGTGCGCGGAGGATGCGCTCAAGGATCTGACGGCCGGGCTGGGGGCGAATGCCGTCCTCGTCGGGGCCGATATCCCTGCGCGCAACTGCAATGATTGGAGCACGCAGCTCCCTCAGCGGCCCTTGGCCGTCGTGCGACCGGTGGATGCGACAGAGGTTTCCCAAGCGGTTCGCGCCTGTCGCGCGGCTGGGCTGCCTTTCGTGCCACAGGGTGGGATGACCGGACTTTGCGGCGGCGCGACCCCGCAGGCCGGCTGGGTCGCGATCTCGCTGGAACGCATGGTCGGCGTCGAGGAGATCGATCCGGCGTCCGCCACCATGACGGTCAAGGCGGGCACGCCGCTGGAGGCGATCCAGGCCGCTGCCGACGCGGCCGGTTTCCTGTTCCCGCTCGATCTCGGCTCGCGCGGCTCCTGCGCGATTGGCGGCAATCTTTCGACCAATGCCGGCGGCAACCGCGTCATCCGCTACGGCATGATGCGCGATCTCGTGCTGGGGCTCGAGGTCGTGCTGCCTGACGGCACGATCCTGACAAGCCTCAACAAGCTGCTGAAGAACAATGCGGGCTACGACCTGAAGCACCTCTTCATCGGCTCGGAGGGGACGCTCGGCATCGTCACGCGCATCGTGCTCAGACTCTTCCCCAGGCCGCGCTCGACCATGGCCGCGCTTTGCGCGCTGACGCGGTACGAGGATGTCGTCGCGCTGCTTGCCGGCGCCCGCAACGGGTTGGGGCCGATCCTCTCGGCCTTCGAGGTGATGTGGCCCGACTACTGGGAGGTTGTGACGCAGCGCCTGCGCGTGCGGGCGCCGATCGGCCCGGATCACGGCTTCTACGTCCTGGTCGAAACCCATGGCGCCGACGAGGAGAGCGACGGCGCGCGCTTCCAGGCCTGGCTTGAGGAAATGCTGGAGCAGGGCGTGCTGGCGGATGCCGCCGTCGCCCAATCGGGCGTGCAAGTCGCGCAATTCTGGGGCGTACGGGACGCCTGCGCCGAATTCGGCCAGGCGCTCGGTCCCCATGTCTCCTACGATATTGGCCTCGTCGTTGCCCGGATGGACGAGTTTGCGATGCGCTGCAAGGCGGCGCTAGCGGCCGGCGTGCCCGGCTGCGACAGCGTCTATTATGGCCATATCGGCGACGGAAATCTCCATCTCGTCGCCTGGGTGCCCGGCCTGGCGATCGAGCGCCAGCCCAAGGAGGCGATGGACGCCATCATTTACGGCCTCGTCCGCGAAATGGGGGGCAGCGTCTCGGCCGAGCACGGCA
Source organism: Hyphomicrobiales bacterium (assembly GCA_003241815.1). Classification (GTDB taxonomy): domain Bacteria; phylum Pseudomonadota; class Alphaproteobacteria; order Rhizobiales; family Beijerinckiaceae; genus Allobosea. The sequence goes on from QBLV01000024.1 coordinate 15,204, forward strand.
TCGGCACGATGAAGAAGAAATGGCTCGATCATGCCCGCAGCGAGCCCGAGATCGCGCTGATGCGCGTGCTCAAGGCAGCGCTCGACCCCGATCATCTTCTGAACCCCGGCAAGGTGATTTCGCCATGACGCGCGCCAGCAAGCTCGTCGAGGCGTTGCTCGCGTGTCTGCTGCTGGCCATGGTGGTCATGGTCTTCGGCAACGTCGTGCTGCGCTATGTCTTCAATTCCGGCATCGTCGTCTCCGAGGAACTGTCGCGCTTCTGCTTCATCTGGCTGACCTTTATCGGCGCGGTCGTCGCCATGCGCGATGGCACGCATCTGGGTATGGATGCCGTGGTGCGGGCGCTGTCGCGGCGCGGCCAGCTGATCTGTTTTGCGCTCAGTCAGGCCCTGATCCTGGCCTGCTGCGTCATGCTGTTCTGGGGCACCTGGCGCCAGCACGAGATCAACGCCACGACGGCTGCTCCCGTGACCGGGTTGCCGATGATCTGGGTTTTCGGCGTCGCCTATGTCACTGCGCTCGGCATCGGGCTGCATGCGCTCGCCAAGCTCTGGCGCGTCGTGACGGGCGCGATCCGCGACGACGAACTGATCGACATCAGCGAGAGCGAAGAGACCCCGCACGCGCCCGGCCACACGAAGGCGCGGCCATGACCGTCATCGTCTTCACGGCCTCGCTGCTCGGCGCGATGGCGATCGGCATGCCCATCGCCTTCGCCCTACTGGTCTGCGCGGTGGCGCTGATGCTGATGCAGGGCCATGTCGATACCACGATCCTGTCGCAGAAACTGATCGAGGGCGCCGACAGCTTTCCCCTGCTCGCCATCCCCTTCTTCATGCTGGCCGGCGAATTGATGAATGCCGGCGGCATCTCCAAGCGCATCGTCACCTTCGCGCTTGCCTTCGTCGGCCATGTCCGCGGCGGTCTCGGTTTCGTCGCGATCTTCGCCTCGGTCGTGATGGCCGCCATCTCGGGCAGCGCGGCGGCCGATGCGGCCGCCATCGGCGCGCTGCTGATCCCGATGATGCGCAAGGCCGGCTATGACGTGCCGCGTTCGGCCGGGCTGATCGCCGCAGGCGGCGTGATCGCGCCGGTGATTCCACCCTCGATCGGCCTGATCGTCTTCGGTGTCATCGCCAACGTCTCGATCGGCAAGCTCTTCCTCGCCGGCATCGTGCCCGGGCTGATGATGGGTCTTTCGCTGGTCCTCGCCTGGGCCTGGGTGGCGCGGCGCGACAAGGTCGCGATGCTGCCGCGCCAGGGCTGGGGTTTGCGGCTCCGAGCCGGCATCGACGGAATCTGGGCGCTGCTGATGCCGCTCGGCATCATCGGCGGCATGAAGTTCGGCATCTTCACGCCGACCGAGGCGGGCGTCGCCGCCTGCGTCTACGCCTTCATCGTCGGCGCTTTCGTCTATCGCGAATTGCCGCTGCGCCAGCTCTATCCGATTCTGGTCCAGGCCGCGAAGAGCACCTCGGTCGTGGTCTTCCTGATTGCGACCGCGCTGATCTCGGCCTGGCTGATCGCCATGTCGGAGCTGCCCGCCCAGGTCTCGGCGATGCTGAGCCCGTTCATGGACAACAAGATCCTGCTGATGTTCGTCATCATGGCGATCGTGGTCGTCGTCGGCACGGCGCTCGACTTCGCGCCGACGCTGATGATCCTGACGCCAGTGCTGATGCCGGTGATCAAGCAGGCAGGCATCGACCCGGTCTATTTCGGCGTGCTCTTCATCATGAACAACGCCATCGGCCTGATCACGCCGCCGGTTGGCATCGTGCTGAACGTGATGTGCGGTGTCGCCAACATTTCGATGAACGAAATCATGAAGGGCTTGTGGCCGTTCCTGTGGGCGGAGCTGATCGTGCTGTTCCTGCTCGTGCTGTTCCCGGACCTGGTGATGGTCCCGCTCGCCTGGCTGACGAGCCGCTAGTCAAGCCATCCAGACAACAAGGCGCCTGCAAAAAACCAAGGGAGGAAACAAGACATGTCCAAGCCTATCGAGACGTTTAAGCCTATCGAGACGTCCAAGCCTGTCGAAGCGTCCAGGTCCACCGTCAAGACCCTGCTCCCGGCCACGCTGATCGCGATGGCACTGTTCGCCGGCGCCCAACCGGCAAGCGCGCAGTTCCAGGATCGGAACTTCCGCGTCTCGAACGGCGTCAGCAAGGAACACCCCATGGGCAACGGCCTTGCCGCCATGGGCGCCTGCACGCTGGAAAAATCCGGCGGCAAGATGAAGATTCAGCCGTTCTGGGACGGCGCGCTCGGCAACGACCTGACCGCGACGCAGAGCGTACGCACCGGCTCGCTCGACATGGTGCTGACCTCGACCGCGCCGCTGGCTTCGATCATCCCCTCGCTCGGCGTGTTCGACCTGCCCTTCCTGTTCAACGACGAGAAGGAGGCCGATCAGCTTCTCGACGGCAAAGTCGGTGCGTGGTTCTCCGACAAGCTGCCCGCCGTCGGCGTGATCAATCTCTCCTGGTGGGAGAACGGCTTCCGCCACACCACCAACTCCAGAAAGGCAATCACCAAGGCCGAGGATTTTCAGGGCGTGAAGATGCGGGTGATGCAGAACACGATCTTCATCGACACCTTCAAGGAGCTCGGCAGCAACGCCGTGCCTCTAGCCTTCTCGGAGGTCTATTCGGCACTGGAGACGAAGACGGTCGATGGCCAGGAGAACCCCTACAACAACATCGAGAACATGAAGTTCTACGAGGTGCAGAAATACCTCACCCTGACCAAGCACGCCTACAGCCCGACGCTGGTCCTGTTCTCCAAGAAGACCTGGGACGGGCTCTCGCCGGCAGAGCAAAGCGTGCTCAAGGGTTGCGCCACGGTCGGCCAGAAGGAGCAGCGCAAGGTCAACCGGGTGAAGTCCGACGAAAGCCTCGCCAATCTCAAGGCCAACGGCATGCAGGTCAACGAGATCGCGCCGGCGGAGATGGAGCGGCTGCGCGAGAAGCTCAAGGTCATCTACGAGCGCCATGCCGGTTCGATCGGACGCGAGGCGCTCGATCTCGTCATGGGCGAACTCAAGCGCGTGCGAGGTTCCTGACGGGCGGCACAGACCGAGCGTCGGATCGCGGAACGCACTTGGTTCAAACGCGAACTTTTGGCACCTTGCCTGTGTCACAGCAGGCAAGGACCGGATTCGTCGCAAGGCGCTTCGCGTCTTTCCGCCCGAAAGCCAGTACATGAAGTCGTTCAAGCTCGATCCGCCGAAATCCCTTGCCCAGCAGGTCGTCGGACGGCTGAGCCAGGCGATTATCGAGGGCGAGCTGCCGCTGGGTTCGATCATCGCCGAGGAGATGCTGGCGCAATCCTTCGGCGTCAGCCGCACCCCGGTTCGCGAGGCGCTGAACCAGCTCCAGCTTCAGGGTCTCGTGGTTATAAGGCCCCAGGTCGGCAGCTTCGTCTTCAGCCCGGATGCGCAAGACATCGCAACGATCTGCCAGTTCCGCATCATCATCGAACCGAAGGCGGCGGAACTTGCCCATCATCATGATCGCGACGCCGCCGTCGCCGATATCGGAGCAGCCATCGCCGGCATGGAGCGAGCCCTGAAAGCCAGGGACAATGTGGCCTATGGCCAAGCCGACACGGCCTTTCACGAGGCCTTCTTCAACCATTGCGGCAATCGCTATCTGCAGGAATCCTATCGTCTCGTGGGCGGCCGGATTGCGGCGCTGCGGACCAATCTGAGCGCGCCGATCGACGTGCAGACGCCGCGCTCCTTCGAGGAGCATCGGTCTCTGCTGCGCTTGTTCCAGGCCGGCGATTTCGCTGGGCTCGAAGCGTTGATGAGCTCGCATATCAACGGTTCCAGCCAGACCTATGTGAACGCGCTCCTCGGCTGAACGCGGCCAAGGCGAAGAGAGCCGCTGGCACTGGATGCGCGACGTCCTGGATGGCGACAGTGGCTTCTGGCCCATGACCAGCTCCGGCCCGTTCGTCGCGGCCCGGCTCGTGAGCGGGCTCGGCGAGGCATGCGAGCTCCGGAACCCCTGCCGCATGCAACCCATCTCGTCACGATGAAGGATGGCGCGATCATCGCGCAGGGATCGCCCGCCGGGATCGTCAATGGCAGAACTGGTCGAGCACATCTTCGGCATCGCAGCCCAGCTGAGAAGCTGGCTCGCCCGCGTCGCGAGCATACCGAACGACTCCGGAATCCGATCAAGATGCTCCGCCGAGAGCATCGCGCGCATCTCGGACATGTCGCCCCTGACGTGGGACGCCCCATGCACGGCGCGCATGCTCTTGCACCCACTTCTTGCATGAGGTCGGCTTGGACTAGAGGCTGGGCTGCCAGCGATCTGACGGAGACGAAACGACATGGCATCGAACCCGCACGTCAGGCTCGCGGTCGATATCGGGGGAACCTTCACCGATGTCGTGCTGGAGATGGATGCCCGCCGGATCACCCGAAAGGTTCTGACCACGCCGTCGCGACCCGAGGAGGGCGTGCTGGATGGCATGCGGATCATCCTGGCAGATGCCAAGCTGCACATGTCCGACATCGACGTCTTCGTCCACGGCACCACGCTGGCGACGAATGCGATCATCGAACGGCGCGGCGCCCGCACGGCGCTGATCGCCACGGATGGCTTCCGCGACGTCGTCGAGATCGGCACGGAGAGCCGCTACGACCAGTACGATCTCCAGATCGAGAAGCCGCGCCCCCTGGTGGACCGGGCGCTGCGCTTCACGGTCCCCGAGCGCGTCGATGTTCAGGGCAAGGTGCGCCTGCCGCTGGACGAGGCGGCCGTGCTTGGGCTGGTGCCCAGGCTCGCGGCGGCCGGCGTCGAGAGCGTCGCCATCGCCTTCCTGCACTCTTATGCCAATGCGGACCATGAACGGCGCACCGGCGCGCTGCTCAAGAGCGCGATGCCCGAGCTCGGCATCACGCTGTCCAGCGAGGTCTGCCCGGAGGTGCGCGAATATGAGCGGACCTCGACCGCGATCGCCAACGCCTATGTCCAGCCGCTGATGGCGGGCTATCTCGCGCGCATGGCGCAGCGGCTGCAATCGGAGCAGTTCCGCGGCGCCATCTATCTCGTGACCTCGGGCGGAGGCCTGACCTCGATCGAGACGGCGCAGCGCTTCCCCGTCCGCCTCGTCGAATCCGGGCCGGCCGGCGGCGCGATCTTCGCCGCGCTGACGGCGGCGCAACTCGGCGAGAGCAAGGTGCTCTCCTTCGACATGGGTGGGACCACCGCCAAGATCTGCCTGATCGAGAAGTTCGAGCCGCAATCCTCGCGTATCTTCGAGGTCGATCGTGCCGCGCGCTTCCTCAAGGGCTCAGGCCTGCCCGTACGCATCCCGGTGATCGAGATGGTCGAGATCGGCGCCGGTGGCGGCTCGATCGCCCGGATCGATGCGCTGCAGCGCGTCACGGTCGGTCCCGAGAGCGCCTCTTCCGAACCGGGGCCTGCCTGCTACGGGCGCGGCGGCATCCATCCCGCCGTCACCGACGCCGATGTCGTGCTGGGCATGATCGACCCCGCGACCTTCGCCGGCGGCACCATCCCGCTCGACGCGGAGCTGTCGAGAACCGCGCTGCTGGCGGATATCGGCGAGCCGCTCGGGCTCGATGCGGAGACGGCCGCATACGCCGTCCATGAGATGGTCTGCGAGAACATGGCGAGCGCGGCGCGCGTGCATGCGGTCGAGCGCGGCGCGGTCGTGGCCGAGCACACCCTGATCGCCTTCGGCGGCGCCGCGCCGCTGCATGCGGCGCGTGTCGCGGAGAAGATCGGCGTCGGGCGCGTCATCGTCCCGCCCAATGCCGGTGTCGGCTCGGCTGGCGGCTTTCTCGCCGCTCCGGTCTCCTACGAACTGGTCCGCAGCCGCCATGTCAGGCTGGACGCCTTCGACGCCGCGCTGGTGTCGGACCTGCTGGCGCAGATGGAGCAGGAAGCCCGTGCCCTGGTCGAGCCCGGCGCGCGCGGCGAACCCGTCTTCGCCAGGCGCGTGGCCTTCATGCGCTATGTCGGCCAGGGCCACGAGATCTCGGTGACGCTGCCGCAAGGCCTGCTCGGCGCCGATGATGTCCCGGCGCTGCGCGCCGCCTTCGAGGCCGATTACGCGGCCCTGTTCGCGCGGCCGATTCCGGGCGCGGCGATCGAGGCACTGAGCTGGTCGGTTCTGGTGACGACGCAGCCGGCCAAACCCGAGGTCGCCAGCCCGGTCGCGGCCTCGGCCGCGCCGGAGGCCTCCGGCAGCCGCCGCTTCCATGATGGC
>QBLV01000024.1:21467-25484 GCA_003241815.1 Hyphomicrobiales bacterium
ATGGCAGGGCGGGCACGAGCACCATGATCCCGCTCTACCGTCGCGAGACGATGCTGCCCGGCGCCCGGATCGCCGGCCCCGCCATCATCGCCGAGGACGAGACCTCGACCTTCGTGTCGATGAGCTTCGACGCCCATATCGACGCCATCGGCTGCATCGTGATGGACCGCAAGGTCGCCACGCTGAAAGCCGCCTGAGGAGACCGCCGATGACCGATACAATCAGCCTGATCGACCTCCAGATCATGTGGAACCGCCTGATCGCGGTGGTCGAGGAGCAGGGCCAGATCCTGATGCGCACGGCGTTCTCGCCGATCGTGCGCGAATGCGGCGACATCTCGGCCGGCGTTTTCGACCTCCAGGGCCGGATGCTGGCGCAAGGCGTCACCGGCACGCCCGGCCACGTGAACTCGATGGCGGAATCGGTGAAGCACTTCATCCGCCATTTCCCGATCGAGACGATGAAGGAAGGCGACGCCTACATCACCAACGACCCTTGGATGGGCACCGGCCATCTCAACGACTTCGTGGTGACGACGCCGGCCTTTCGGAACGGCAAGCCGGTCGCCTTGTTTTCCTGCACCAGCCATCTGATGGATATCGGCGGCATCGGCTTCGGGCCCGACGCCACCGACGTCTTCATGGAGGGCCTGTATCTGCCGATGCTGAAGCTGATCGACGCCGGCAAGGTCGATCAGAACGTCATGGCGATCATCCGCGCCAACACCCGCCAGCCGGTCGACACCGAAGGTGACACCTATTCGCTGGCCGCCTGCAACGACATGGGCGCCAGGCGCCTCGTCGAGATGATGGACGAGTTCGGCATCGACACGCTCGACGCGCTCGCCGACCATATCTGCGACCGCTCGCGCGAGGCGGCGCTGGCCGAGATCGCCAAACTGCCGAAGGGCACCTGGACGAACGAAATGGTGGTCGACGGCTATGACGAGCCGGTGACGCTGGCCGCGACGCTGACCGTCTCGCAGGACGGCATCCATGTCGATTTCACCGGCACTTCGGGCCAGGCGCAGCGCGGCATCAACGTGCCGCACTCCTACACAACGGCCTATACCGTGTTCGGGCTCGGCTGCGTGGTTGCGGCTCAGATACCCAACAATGCAGGCTCGCTCGGACCCCTGACGGTCTCGGCGCCGCTGGGTTCGATCCTGAACGCGCCCAAACCGGCAGCCGTTTCCTCACGGCACATCATCGGCCAGATGCTGCCAGACGTCGTCTTCGGCTGTCTGCGCCAGGTCATTCCCGAGCGCGTGCCGGCGGAGGGGACGTCCTGCCTGTGGAACCTGAACGTGCGCGGGCGCACCCATGCCGGCGCGCAGGGCAACTACGGCTTCGCCATGGCCGTCACGAGCAATGGCGGCACCGGCGCCCGCTTCGACAAGGACGGGCTCTCGGCCACCGCCTATCCGAGCGGGGTGCGCGGCACGCCGGTCGAGATCGCTGAGACGCAGACGCCGCTGATCTTCTGGAAGAAGGAACTGCGACCCGACAGCGGCGGTGATGGGCGCACGCGCGGCGGGCACGGCCAGATCATCGAGATCGAAAGCGGGGTCGATGCCTCCTTCGAGATTCTCGCCGCCTTCGACCGCATCGATCATCCGCCGCGCGGCCGCGATGGCGGCAAGGACGGGGCTGCCGGCTATGTCGGGCTGAAATCGGGCCGGAAGCTCAAGGGCAAGGGCTTTCAGACCATCCCCGCCGGGGACCGGCTGGTGGTGCTGACGCCCGGCGGCGCCGGCATCGGCGATCCCGCCGAACGCGATCCGGCCCTCGTCAGCCGCGACATTGCCGAAGAACTGGTCAGCGCGCGCTGAATCGGTGGCCACAGCTCCCAGCTGGCCGAGGACTTGCTTTCTCGATCGACCATCGACTTCACGGAAGGGCTTACAGATCATGGCGGATCATCGCATTGCGCGGCGCGCGCTCTTGCTCGGACTGGGATTGCTTGGCCTGATAGCCGCCCCCGTGGGCGCGCAGACCAAGCTCGACCTCTCGACCGTCTGGCCCGAGAGCAATTTCCACACGCAGAACGCCCTGCGCTACGCGGCCGAGGTCAAGGCCGCGACGAAGGGCGGCGTCGACATCCTGGTCAAGGCTGGGGGCCAGCTCGGCTTCAAAGGCCCGGAGCATCTGCGCGCCGTCCGTGACGGAATCGTGCCGATGGCCGATGTCCTCAACATCCAGCAGGTCGGCGACGAGCCCTTCCTCGGTGTCGAAAGCGTACCCTTTCTCGTCGGCAACCCCGACGAGCTCAAGGTCCTGCACAAATATGTGCGGCCCGAATACGACAAGATCGCCGAGCGCAACAACCAGAAGATCCTCTTCGTCGTGCCCTGGCCGACGCAGTATCTGCAGCTCAAGGCCAAGGCGACCACGGTCGACATGCTCAAGGGCATCAAGATCCGCGTGCCGGACAAGAACGCCGTCGACATGCTTAACGCGGCCGGCATGTCGCCGATCCTGATCCCCTGGGGCGAGACGGTGCCGGCGCTGGCCTCGGGCGTGGTCGCTGGCGTTTCGACCTCGGCGGTTTCCGGTGTCGACGGCAAGTTCTGGGAGTTCCTGAAATACCTGCTGCCGACGAACCATGTCTGGTCGTCGGAGATGGTGACGATCAATCTCGACACCTGGAAGGCGCTCAAGCCCGAGGAGCGCAAGGCGATGGAGGAGATCGCCGCCAAGCTCGAACCCGAATTCTGGGCGGCGTCGCTCAAGGCCGACACCGACAGCCTCAAGCGCCTGACCGAAGGCGGCATGGAGATCGTGCCGGTGCCGGCGCCGATGATGGCCGAGCTGCGCGCCAAGACCGCTCCGCTGCTCGACGCCTTCCTGAAGCGGGTGCCCGCCGCCGAGAAGCCGGTGAAGGCCTATCTCGCCGAGATGAAGCGCGGCTCGTGAGCGACGCGGCGCCCTCATCCCCGCCCGGGGCTGCCGCGCCGGCAGCCCTTCGCTCGCTCCTCGACGGCATCGACCGGCTCAGCCGCCTCGACGGCTGGATCGGCGGCGGCTGCCTGCTGGCGCTCACGCTGCTGATGCTCTGCGAGATCGGCACCCGCTTTCTGTCGAATTTCCTGCCCTTCTTTCCGGCCTCGATTCCGGTCGCGTGGGAATATTCGTCCTATCTGATGGCGGCGTCCTTCACCTTCGGGGCGGCAATGACCCTGAGGGCCGGGGGGCATGTCCGCGTTACCCTCTTGATCGGCAAGGCACCGTCAGCCCTGCGGCGGCCGATGGAGGTCTTGGCGGCGCTGGTCGGCTTCGCCTTCATGGGCTTCCTCACCTACGCCATGGTGCGCTTCGCCTGGGGCTCGTTCAGCCGGGGGCAGACCTCCGTCTCGAGCGATACGCCCGTCTGGTTCCCGCAGGCGATGGTGACCTTCGGCATGCTGCTCCTGACGTTGCAATTCCTCGCGCGCGTCATCCAGGCGGGCTTGGGCCTGCCGCTGGAAGACGAAGCCATGAAGGCCGCAGCCCCCGCCGACTGAGCAACGCGCCCGCCGCGTCGCTTCGCATGTTTCTCCAAGATTGGCCAAGCCGGTCGGGATCCAAGCCCATGTCCATCGAAGTCATCGTCATGTTCGCGATCCTGTTCGGCTTTCTGGCCAGCGGGTTGTGGATCGGTCTGACGCTCGCGCTCACCGGCACGGTTCTGCTGGCGCTCTTCCGCTCGATGCCGCTCGACCGGCTTCTGCCGCAATATGCCTGGAACATCCTGACCACGCAGGAGCTGCTGGCGCTGCCGCTGTTCATCCTGATGGGTGAACTGCTGTTTCGGACCCATCTCTCCCGCTCGCTGTTCAAGGGCCTGGCGCCCTGGGCCGGGCTGCTGCCGGGAAGGCTGCTGCATGTGAACATCTTCGGCTGCACGATCTTCGCCGCGATCTCGGGGTCGTCGGCGGCCACGACGCAGGTGGTCGGGCGCATTGCGCTCACCGAACTGCTCAAGCGCGGCTACTCCAGGGACATCGCCATCGGCTCGCTGGCGGGCGCCGGCACGCTC
>QBLV01000024.1:25494-32785 GCA_003241815.1 Hyphomicrobiales bacterium
CTTCAGGTCGTTCTCGGCGGCCGGCACGCTCGGTTTCCTGATCCCGCCCTCCAACATCATGATCATCTACGGCGTGCTCGGCGACGTCTCGATCCTGAAGCTGTTCACGGCGGGCGCGCTGCCGGGTCTGCTGCTGGCAGGCAGCTTCATGGCCTGGGTGATGATCCACACGGCCCTGCGCGGCGATCTCGTGCCGGCCGCCGAGAACGACCTGAAGAACCTGACATGGCGGGAACGCTTCTCGGCGCTGCGCGATCTCGCACCCGCGCTGTTCCTCATCTTCTGCGTGCTGGGCTCGATGTATGGCGGCATCGCCACACCCTCGGAAGCGGCGGCGGTCGGCGTGCTGGGAGCGGCGCTCGTCACCGTCTTCCAGGGCTCGCTGACCTTCGAGGCCATGAAAGGCATCCTGATCGGCGCGGTGACCACCTGTTCGATGATTGCGCTCATCGTTCTCGGCGCCTCGATTCTCGGCAACGCGGCCGCCTTCCTTGGCATCCCGCAGGCGGTCGCCAGCTATGTCCAAAGCCTCGGCCTCTCGCCCTTCATGCTGATCGTCGCGCTGATCGCGTTTTACATCGTGCTCGGCTGCTTCCTCGACGGCTTCTCGATGATCGTCATGACGCTGCCGATCGTGCTGCCGATCATCAAGCAGGCGGGGTTCGACCCGATCTGGTTCGGCGTCTTCATGGTGATGGTGGTCGAGATGTCGCAGATCACGCCGCCGGTCGGGTTCAACCTCTTCGTGATCCAGGGGCTAACGGGGGACGGGCTGGGCTATATCGCCCGGGTCACCCTGCCCTATTTCCTGATCATGATCCTGTTCACGCTGCTGCTGACGATCTATCCGGACATCGTGCTTTGGCTGCCGCGCGTGATGGCGGGTTAGCCACCGCGTCCCGGGAAGCGGACGTTGCGAGACCGGCTTGGCGGCGGCGGATTGTTGGACCAAGCATCCATGCCCGGCAACGGCCTCGTGACGTTAACCCCGCGTGGCGGCAAGGGTGTAGGCGGCCCGCATGAGCCTGCCAACCATCAGCTAGAAGCGCCATCGGATCCCACCGGCGTGGTGACCACGCTCAACGTCGAGGAAGGCCCGGGGCAAGGCCGAGATCACTGGCGCCGAGGCCATGCTCGCGCAGCCCTGCGCCGCGCATTCCGGCACGATTGGTCCGCATCGCCCTCGCGTCTGTTCGGGCCGTTCATGTATGGCCGATCGGCACAATGTCCATTGTCGAGTGGCGGAGAGCCGTCATGCCGCACGCCACACGTAGCGAACATCAGGCTCACGCTCCTCGTTGCGCGATCCATCGGTTTGCTCTGCGACGACGAAGCCTCTGTGCTCGTAAAAGCGCCTTGCTTGATCGTTGCACTGGAAGGTCCAGAGATGCAGTTCGCTGCAGCGGGCTTTCGCAACAGCCATTAGTTCACCGCCCACACCTCGACCCTGATAGGCGGGAAGGACGTAAAGCTGGTCTATCTGCCCTTCTCGAAAGGCAATGAAGCCAATCAGGCTCAGGCCATCGAATGAACCCCACACTTCGCATTCTACAAAGACCACGTTCTCGAAATAAGCCCGATCTTCATCGGGCGTATGGAGGCCCGCCAGCCAAGGCAGACGGGCATCGAAGCTCGCCCGATGTACTCGGGCGGCAGCTTCTGCATCAGAAAGGTCGAGCTGTTTCGTGGGGACGGTCATCCTGGCCCCCTATCAATTCGGGCAGATGTCCGCAACGGATCTCGATCGGACGGCCTCGCCCCGTCGCCCAGCCGTATCTAACTGCGCCGTTGCGCTTTTGATCGATGCGATGTTGCCTTGTCATGAGACAGCCGACGAGCCGGACGTTAGCGTGACGGTCTGTCGCTGGAGCTTGCCATGTCTGAGACCACCATCCGCCCGCTCGCCGCCTCCGACCGCGACGCCTGGGAGCCGCTCTGGCAGGGCTATCTGACGTTCTACAAGGCTTCGCTCACGCCTGACATCACCGCCACGACCTTCGCGCGGCTGACAGGCGGTGCCGAGCCGATGGGCGGATTCGTCGCGGAGCGGGACGGCAAGCTCATCGGCATCGTGCACTGGGTGATCCACCGCAGCACCTGGAACATCCGCGACATCTGCTATCTGCAGGACCTGTTCACCGCACCCGAGGCGCGCGGCACCGGCGCGGGGCGCGCGCTGATCGAGGCGGTCAACCAGATGGCTTTGGCGAAGGGCTGCTTTCGCGTCTACTGGCAGACGCATGAGAGCAATCTCCCGGCGCAGACGCTCTACGACAAGGTCGCGGAGAAGTCCGGCTTCATCGTCTACCGGCAGCCGCTGGGGTGAGCGGTGCCAACCGGCTCCATCTCCAGATCAAGGGCCCTTACCGACGACACAGCCTGGCTTCGCTCGCCGTGGTCGCGCGCACCACCCGCCGCGCGATGACACGCACTGGCGGCCCTTGGTCGATCGCTCCGCCCATCACGATCGTGCCATAATAGAGGCCCGAGTCTGCGGCCAGACGCTTCCTATCGGCCTCCGACAATCCTTCCAGGCGTGGCCCCGTGCGCGCATAGCGCTTGCCGGAGGGCAGGAGCACGACATCGCGTGACGGACAGGGCGCGCGAACGCAGCGAAGGCCATTGTCGCAGGAGACGAACAGGTCTTCGGCCCATCCAGCCGTTGCGAAGCAGGTGGCGAACAGGGCGAGAAACAGGCGCGTCATGGCGGGGCTCTCGATTCCAGCCCGGCGATCATCGGGCAGGGCGAACGCCGACGCATCCTCCATTCGGACGAGCAAAGGCGCCGTGCGACCGCATCCGATGGGGTGCGCTATGTCGCCGAGCCCCGACATGGTGCCGACGGTGCCCCTCCAGCTCGCGCTGCGACGGCAACACCCATCTCGCCGGGCGATCCTGACGCAGGCCGCGCCGACGCAGGGCCGGCGGTAAGGCGCGAGGTCGATCCGCACGCTGCGTTTTGCGTAACAGCGGGCTCTCAGATGCCCTCGACGATACGGATGTCGCGCTCCGCTCCGCCGGCAAGCAAGCCGAGCGCCTCCTGATAGGCCGGGCTGTCATGCGTAGCCTGCGCCTGGGCTACGCTGTCGAACGCGATGAGCACGGCGCGCTGCTGAAGCCCGGCCTCATAGACCTGGGCCGGCAGGCCACGCGCCAGGAATGTGCCGCCACCGGCGGCGATGGCCGGGCCGGCCAGCTTGGCATAGGCCGCGAGCGCGTCGGGATTGCTGACCGAGCGATAGGCGCCGATCCAATAGGCTTTGGGCATCGCGAAACTCCTTGGATACAGATCGTTCAGGGTTCGATCCTGTCACAGGCGCAGCGGCGCTGGGAAGGGGCGGTTGCGGCCGTTTGCGCCCTCAACGCCCCGGCTTGAACGGCGCCATGCCGGCGCGGGCCAGCGCGTCGGCGCGCTCGTTCATTTCGTTGCCGGCATGGCCCTTGACCCATTTCCATTCGATGGTGTGGCGGCCGAGGGCTAGGTCGAGGCGCTTCCAGAGCTCCTCGTTCTTGACCGGCTTGCGGTCGGCTGTCTTCCAGCCGTTCTTTTTCCAGCCATGAATCCAGGCGGTGATGCCCTGGCGCAGGTACTGGCTGTCGGTGTGGAGCGCGACCATGCAGGGGCGGGTCAGGGTTTCCAGCGCCGAAATCGCGCCCATCAACTCCATGCGGTTGTTGGTCGTCATCGCCTCGCCGCCGCAGAGTTCCTTTTGCGTGCCCTTGTAGGACAGGATCGCCCCCCAGCCGCCGGGGCCGGGGTTTCCGGAGCAGGCGCCGTCGGTCCAGACCTCAATGGTGTCGCTCATCGCTTCAGCCCGTAGTCGCGTGCATCACTGACCCGCTGGTGGAAAGCGAGCTTGCGGTCGTATTCCAGCGGATCGAGCGGTTTGACAAAGGCACCCGGCGGCACGTTCAGCCAGTCCACCAGGCGTGTCAGCAGGAAGCGCAGCGCGGCGCCTCGGCACAGTTGCGGCAAGGCCGCGACTTCGGCTTCGCTCAACGGGCGCACGCTCTCATAACCTGCCAGAAGGGCCTGGCCCTTGGTCAGGTTGAACGATGAATCCGCCTCGAAACACCAGGAGTTCAGGCAGATGGCGAGGTCGTAGGCCAAAGCGTCAGTGCAGGCGAAATAGAAATCGATCAGCCCCGACAGCCTGTCCTTTATGAAGAAGACATTGTTGGGAAAGAGATCGGCATGGATGACGCCACGCGGCAGGTCGTCGGGCCATGACCGTTCATGGCTCTCGATCTCGGCCATGACGCGGCGCGCCAGACCAGGCGAGATGGTATCGGCAGCCGCTCCGGCTTTCTCGGCAAGCGGGCGCCAATCGCGCACCGCGAGCGAATTTGCCCGCTCCATCGGGAAATCCGCGCCGGCCTGGTGCAGCAGCGCCAGCCCACGCCCGACCTCGGCGCAATGGGCGACATTGGGGCGGCGTACCGAGAGACCGTCGAGGAAGGTGACGATCGCGGCGGGTCTGCCGGCAAGCCGCCCGACGGCCGAGCCGTTCTGCGCCTTGACCGGCTGCGGGCAGATCAGCCCGCGTCCAGCGAGATGCTCCATCAGGCTGATGAAGAAGGGCAGATCGGCGGCATCGACGCGCTCCTCATAGAGCGTCAGGATGAAGAAGGCCTGCGTGGTGTGGAGCAGGAAGTTCGAGTTCGAGACTCCCTCGGCAATGCCCTTCACGGCCAGCAGTTCGCCGATGCCATAGCCCGCGACGAACGCCGCCATCTCATCATCGGGTACTTCGGTGTAGACGGCCAAGGCTGTTCTCGCTCACTCGGCCGCTGCAGGTGCATCGCGCAACGCGCGCGGCAGCGGGAAAAAGACGTTCTCGTCGGCGGTTGAGACCGTCTCGACGCGAACCTCGTAGCGCTGCGCAAACGCGTCGATGATCTCCTCGACCAGCACTTCGGGCGCGCTTGCCCCGGCCGTTATGCCAAGGCTGCTAATGGCCCCGAACACCGACCAGTCGATTTCGTCGGTGCGCAGCACAAGCCGCGCCACGGAGCATCCGGCGCGCTCGGCGACCTCGCGCAGCCGCTGAGAGTTGGACGAGTTCGGCGAGCCGACGACAATCAGCGCATCGACCTGCGGCGCGACACGCTTGACCGCCTCCTGGCGATTGGTCGTGGCGTAGCAGATGTCTTCCTTATGGGGAGCGATCAACTCCGGAAAGCGCTGCTGCAAGGCCTCGACGATGCCGCGGGTATCATCGACCGATAGCGTCGTCTGGGTGACGAAGGCGAGCGGCTTGCCCATTGGGGGCTCCAGCGTCGCGACATCGTCGAGCGTCTCGATCAGCGTGATCGCGCCCGGCGGCAGTTGCCCCATGGTGCCGATCACCTCGGGATGGCCGGCATGGCCGACGAGGAGGATGTGACGCCCGCGCTTGTGATGGACCTCGGCCTCGCGATGGACCTTGGTCACCAGCGGGCAGGTCGCGTCGATGGCGAAGAGGTTGCGCTCATCGGCCTCGGCCGGCACGGATTTCGCCACACCATGGGCCGAGAAGATCACCGGGCGCGTCGCATCGGGAACCTGCGACAGCTCGGCGACGAAGACCGCGCCCTTCCGCTTCAGCGATTCGACGACGTATTTGTTGTGAACGATCTCGTGGCGGACATAGACCGGCGCGCCATGCAGGATCAGCGCCTTCTCGACCGCGTCGATGGCGCGCACGACACCGGCGCAGAAGCCACGCGGCGCGCAAAGCAGAATGTCGAGCGGCGGCTTCACGCGGGTCAGATCGCTTCCGTTGAACGAGCGTCTTCTTTCGGCGTGAAAGAGGCGATGTCAAGGAAGGGCGACGCGACGGCTATGCGGGCGAGCCCGAACCCGGATGCCCGATGGCGTTGACTCATAAGTTGATATCAACGTGAATGTGGCCATGGACGGCGTGAAGGTTTCCTTCGAAGCGACGCTGATGGTTCGCGACCGCTGCATGTGCCTGCATGCACAGCGCGCGGCGCGCGTCCTGGCGCGGCGCTTCGACCTCGCCCTGCGGCCTTTCAACCTGACCAACGAGCAATTCTCGCTGTTGATGTCGCTCAACCGGCCCAACCCCGCCACGATCGGTCAGCTCGCGACGCTGCTCGGCGCCGATCGCACCACGTTGACCGCGGCGTTGAAGCCTCTTGTGCGCGAAGGGCTGGCAGTGATCGAGCCCGACACCGAGGATCGCCGCTCGCGCCGCGTCGGGTTGACTGCGGCAGGGCATGCCCGGCTTGGCCAGGCGTTGCCAGCCTGGCTGGCGATGCACAATGCGCTGGAGGCAACGATGCACGACCCGACCCCGGAGATGACGCGGCAGGGGCTTAACCTGCTCGCGGCATGGGCTGGCCCAAACGAAAAAAACCTCAATCAGGAGAGAACGCCGTGACGATCCAAATTTCCGCCTTCCGCTGGGTGCCGCCGTTCGCGCAAGGCCATGTCCGCGATTTGCGCGTGCGCTGGGCGCTGGAGGAGGCCGGATTGCCCTATGAGGCGACGCTGTTGAGCCGCGACGACCAGGCCTCGCATGACTACCGCGCCTGGCAGCCCTTCGGCCAGGTTCCAGCCTATCGCGACGGCCAGGTCGAGATGTTCGAGTCCGGCGCGATCCTGTTGCATCTGGCGCGCAAATCGCCGGCTTTGGCCCCACCCGACGATGCCGGCCAGGCGCGCACCGCGAGCTGGGTGCTCGCGGCGCTCAACTCGATCGAGCCCTTCGTACAGGGACTGGCGAGCATCGATTATTTCCACGCTGGCGAAGCCTGGACAGAACAGCGGCGCCCCCAGGTGGTCGAGATGCTGGACAAGCGGCTTGGCGCCCTCTCCGGCTGGATCGATGGCAAGGACTATCTCGACGGCGACTTCAGCGCGGGCGACCTCAACATGGCAACCGTGCTGCGTAGCGTCCCCGACGATCTGATGACGCGCTTCCCGGTGCTCGCAGCCTATCGCAGCAAGTGCCTCGCACGACCGGCCTTCAGCCGTGCGCTCGAGGCACAGATGAAGCCGTTTCGTGAGCACGCACCGGCACCAACGCCGTCCAAAGCCTGACATCACCTCGTATCCGCATACCGGCCCGCGCCTATGGCCCTCGCAGGATCGCGCGCGACACATTAGATTGCGCGCTCCGGCCAGCGCGCCCTCGGTGTGCCGACGACCTTCTCCAAACGAGCAACCCATGGCCGACGCGTCCCACACCAGCTATCTGCCGCCGATCCTGACCTTCTGCGCCGGCGCGGTCGTCGCCGTGCCGCTGTTTCGCAAGCTCGGCCAGTCCGCCGTACTGGGCTATCT
>QBLV01000024.1:32795-34034 GCA_003241815.1 Hyphomicrobiales bacterium
GGGCATCGTCATCGGCCCCTCCGTGCTGGCGCTGATCGCCGACCCCGATGCGATCCGCGGCACGGCCGAGATCGGCGTCGTGCTGCTGCTGTTCCTCGTTGGCCTCGAATTGCAGCCGTCGCGGCTCTATTCCATGCGCAAGGACATTCTCGGCGCGGGCCTGTCGCAGATGGCGCTCAGCGCGCTTGCAATCGGTGCTGTCGCCTGGTGGCTCGGATTGTCGGTCGGTGGCGCCGTCGCGGTCGGACTGGCGATGGCGCTGTCTGCGACCTCGATTGCTCTTCAGGTTCTGGAGGAGCGCGGCGACGGCCATGAGGCCTATGGCCGGCGGACCTTCTCGATTCTGCTGTTCCAGGACATCTCGATCGCGCCGGCACTGGCGGTGCTGCCACTGCTGGCGACGACGGAGGCAGCGGCAGGCGGCGCCGGGCAGGCGCTGGCAGGCCTTGGACTGGCCCTGGCTGCCGTCGCGGCGATCGTTCTGGCCGGGCGCTATGTGCTGAACCCGTTCTTCCACATCCTGGCCAAGGCCGGTGCCAAGGAGGTGATGACGGCCGCCGCCCTGCTCGTCGTGCTCGGCGCCGCCCTGCTGATGGAGCATGTCGGGCTCTCGATGGCGATGGGCGCGTTCCTCGCCGGCGTGCTGCTGGCGGAATCGCATTTCCGGCACGAGCTGGAGGCCGATATCGAGCCATTCCGCGGTGTGCTGCTGGGGTTGTTCTTCATGGCGGTCGGCATGTCGCTCGACTTGCAGCTCGTGCTCGACAACGCGCTGCTGCTGGCGATTGCGGCACCGCTGCTAGTGCTGTTCAAGATCGCGGTCGCCGCGTCGATCCTGCGCGTCTCCTGCTCGTCGACGACGGAGGCTATCCGGGCCGGCGCGCTTTTGTCTCCCGCCGGCGAATTCGCCTTCGTGCTGCTGCCGCTGGGTGCATCGCTGGGGCTGCTTGCACCTCCGCAGGCGGCCATCGCGACCGCGCTGGCGGCGCTGTCCATGCTGATCGGCCCTGTCGTCGCCAAGCTGATCGATGGCTGGCTGCTGGCGCGCGTGACGCGGGAGACCATCGACGAGGATTTCGATGGCGCGGGAACGCCTTCCGTCATCGTCATCGGCTTCGGCCGCTTCGGCCAGGTGGTCACTCAGGCGCTGCTGCTGCAGCATATCGACGTCACGGTCATCGAATCCGATGTCGAGCGCATCCGCTCCGCCGCCAAGTTCGGCTTCAAGATCTATTACGG
>QBLV01000024.1:34076-34821 GCA_003241815.1 Hyphomicrobiales bacterium
CCGACAAGGCCCGCATCATCTGCGTCTGCATCGACGATCGACAGGCGGCGCTGCGGATCGTCGAGATGGCCAAGGCCGAGTTCGCGCATGCGCGCCTGCATGCCCGCGCCTTCGACCGCGTTCACGCCATCGAGCTGATGAAGGCAGATGTCGACTACCAGATGCGCGAGACCTTCGAATCGGCGCTGGGCTTCGGCCGCGTCACGCTGGAAGGGCTCGGCCTGAGCTATGACGAGGCCAGCCTCGTCATCGAGAATGTGCGCGACCGCGATGCGCAGCGCATGGAAATCCAGTTCCATGAAGGCATCGCAGCCGGCATCAACAAGATTCCGCGCGTCTCGCCGGAACCGCTGGTCGCGCCCAAGGCCAAATCGAAGGCGCTCACCGTCGAAACGCGCGAGGCGATCGAGGATGGCGGGGCCGAGGTCGCGGTCGGCGGTGTCGGCGAGCCCGAACGGTGAGCGCGCCCGTCACGTCAAAGCCCGCCGGCACCAAACCCGCCGCCTTCGTCAGCGGCTCGCTGATGAGTCATGTCGCGGTGATGACGGGCACGGGCGCCATCGGCCTGATGGCGATCTTCGTCGTCGATCTTCTGTCGCTGCTCTACGTCTCCTGGCTCGGTCGGCCCGAGGCCACTGCCGGCGTCGGCTTCGCCACGATCGTCCTCTATCTGATGATCTCGATCAATATCGGGCTGATGATCGCGGTCGCGGCGCTGACGGCGCGGGCGCTGGGTGCCGGCGAC
>QBLV01000024.1:34831-43912 GCA_003241815.1 Hyphomicrobiales bacterium
GCAGATCGCCAGGCGGATCGCCGGCTCGACGATGACGCTGATGGCGATCGCCGCCATCGCCCTGACAGCCATCGCCCTGCCCTGCCTGCCCTGGCTGCTGCGCCTGCTCGGCGCCCATGACGAATCCTACCGGGTCGCGCTCTCCTTCCTCTGGATCGTGCTGCCCTCAAACGTGCTGATGGCCGTCGGCATGGGCCTGTCGGGGGTGCTGCGCGCCGTCGGCGATGCGCGCCGCGCCATGTTCGTCACGCTGGGCGGCGGCATCGTCACGGCCGGCCTCGACCCGCTGCTGATCTTCTGGGCCGGACTCGGGCCCGACGGCGCCGCCTGGGCAATTGTCGTCTCGCGCGTCATCATCGTCGCCACGGGCCTTTATGGCGCCATTCGGGTCCACGACATGATCGCGCGGCCAAGTCTTGCCGGGCTGCGCCAGGACACGGGGCGCGCCATGACGATCGCGGGGCCGGCGATCCTGACCAATCTCTCGAACCCGATCGCCAACGCCGTCTTCGCCAGCATCTTCTCTCGCTTCCGCGACGGAGCGGTTGCGGCACTCGCCATCATGGACCGGCTGGTGCCGGTCGCCTTCGGCGTGCTCTTCGCGCTGACCGGGGCTGTCGGGCCGATCCTGGCCCAGAACTGGGGCGCCGGACGGTTCGACCGGATGCGCGGCGGGCTGACCGCCTCGGCCGTGTTCGCGATCGGCTGCGTCGTGGTGTCCGGGCTCGCGCTGGCTCTGGCACGCGGGCCGATCGTCGCCGCCTTCGGCGCGACCGGGCTGACGGCGGAACTGGTGATGTTCTTCTGCCTGGTCGCCGGGCCGATGTGGCTGTTCGTCGGCCTGCTCTTCGTCGCCAACGCCGCCTTCAACAATCTCGGCATGCCCTTCCTGTCGACGCTGTTCAGTTGGGGCCGCGCGACGCTGGGCACCATGCCGCTCGCCTGGCTCGGTGCGCAGTATGGTGGCCCGAAGGGGGCGCTGGTCGGCTCGGCGATCGGAGCGGTCGCCTTTGGCATCCTGGCGCTGGTCTTCGCCTATCGCGGCATCGCAAGACTGGAGCGGGAGGCAACCGGCCGCGCGCCGCTTGCCTCGACCCCCGACGCTGCTATCGTCCCCGTCGACGCGGCGACAGACCGCGCTGCTGCCGGAGGTTGAGCCATGATGAACCTGTTCGAGATGATGCAGCAGGCCCAGAACGGCCAGGCGATGCAGAATCTCTCCCGGCAATATGGGCTCAGCCAGCAGCAGACCCAGGCGGCGATCGAGGCGCTGCTGCCGGCGTTCTCGATGGGTCTGCAGCGCCAGACGCAGGACCCTTATTCTTTCGGCTCGCTGGCGCAGATGATGACGGCCCAGCCCTTCGGCCGGATCTTCGATGCGAATGGAGACGGCATCCCCGACAACGCCAGGAGCGCGGGCAACGATGTCCTCAGCCAGCTCTTCGGCTCCAAGGAGGTCAGCAACGCGGTTGCGGCGCAGGCGGCCGCGACGAGCGGCGTCGGCCAGGCGATCCTGAAGCAGATGCTGCCGATCATCGCCTCGATGGTGATGGGCGGGCTGTTCAAATCGGTCAACGGCCAGGGCATGGGCGGCATCCTCGGCCAGTTCTCGGACATGATGCGCGGCCAGATGCCCGGCCAGCAGCCGGCCCCGCAGCCGGCGCCTGCGAGCAATCCGTTCGACGCGATTCTCGGCGGGATGTTCGGCAACGGCCAGGCGCCGACCGGTGGCCAGACGCAAGGCGGCGGCCCCTTCGGCGGCGGCCAGATGCCGGGCGGGCAAATGGGCATGGACCAGATGGGCGGCATGCTCGGCCAGATCCTGACCGGGATGCTGGGTGGTGCGCAGCCGCAGCCGTCCGAGCCGCAGCGTTCAGCCCCCTCGCCGCAGCGCGCGCCGGAGCCTGACCCGGAGGACACGCCGGCTTCGTCGGCCACCGGCCCCGGCTCGATCGGGCTCGATGCGCTGAACCAGATGTTCGAGCATGGCCGCAAGGTGCAGGACAGCCACCAGGACGCGATGAAGTCGATCTTCGACACGATGTTCGGCGGCCAGCAGCCGCGCTGACGTGAAAGCTGGCAGCCATAAAAAAGGGCGGAAGCACGAAGCTTCCGCCCTCAGGAACGCGCAGCCCCAAGGGGTCAGGCGCTGCACGCAACCGAATTGACGGCCTTGGCCTGCAAACCGAGAGGCTTGGACGAGGTCACAGGCTTGGACGAGATCGCCCTGGCGACCGGCAGCGGCGTCACCGACTGTTGAAGACCAGTCTCGCGCCGCGTCGCCGCCACGCCGGACCGGGCGCTGGAGCGTTCGGCCAGGACGGCGGAGGGATCGGAGAGCCAGGACACGGACAGCGCGCCATCGAGGTCCGAGCGGACGAGGCCGATATCCTTCAGGCCGCGCTCGTCAAGTTCTCCAAGGCGCATGACCTCGCGGCGGTGAATCAGGGCTTTCACCAGGGCCACGATCGGCGTGAATCCACGGACGGCAACACGCGTGGCGACGGCCGAAACGGACGCGAGCGACTTCGTTGCGAATGTCATGATCAGCATGACGGCCTCCTGTGGATCGAAGCGACGGGCCATCCCCGACCTTGCCCGGACGCGCCGCTGGCAAGGACTGGACAGTGACCAAACGATAGCTTTGCGCTGGTCATAAGCCAAACGAATGCTTATGATGCTTCACAGAACGAATATTGATGAACCGATGCGAGGGCCGCCATGGCGCATGTGCTCGATGCCGACCAGCTCAAGACCTTTGTCGCGATCGCCGATACGGGGTCCTTCACCCGAGCGGCCGAGATCGTCTTCAAGACGCAGTCGGCGGTTTCGATGCAGATGAAGCGGCTGGAAGAGCGCGTCGGCCGGCCGCTTTTCGGGCGCGACGGACGCCACGCCAAGCTGACCGAGGATGGCGAGAGGCTGCTCGACTATGCGCGGCGGATCGTGCGGCTGAACCTCGAATGCGTCGCGAGCTTCACCGATGCGGACCTGAAGGGACGCATTCGGCTCGGCGTGCCCGACGATTATGCCGATCGCTATCTGCCCGAGATTCTCGCCCGTTTCGCGCGCTCCAATCCGCGCGCCGAGGTCACGGTCGTCTGCGAGCCGACGCCGATGCTGGCGGAGCGGATCGCCACGGGCGACATCGATCTCGCCATCATCACCCATGTCGAGAGCCGGGGCCAGGGTGAGATCATCCGGATCGAGCCGCTGCTCTGGGTGACCTCGGCGCGGCACGCCGTGCATGAGGAGGACCCGCTGCCGCTGGCGCTGGGCCGCCCGAACTGCAACTGGCGGCAGGCGGCGGTCGATGCGCTGGAAGCCAAGGGCCGGCGCTTCCGCGTGCTCTATGCGAGCTGGAATTCGACGGCAGTGGGCGCAGCCGTCGTCGCGGGGCTTGCGGTCTCGGTGCTGCCGGAAAGCGCGG
This sequence comes from Hyphomicrobiales bacterium, assembly GCA_003241815.1. Lineage (GTDB taxonomy): Bacteria > Pseudomonadota > Alphaproteobacteria > Rhizobiales > Beijerinckiaceae > Allobosea. The sequence goes on from QBLV01000024.1 coordinate 38,262, forward strand.
TCAGGCCCGGCATGCGCATTCTTGGCCCCTCGGATGGATATGCGACGCTGCCGTCCTGCAAGATCGGGCTGTTGCGCACCCGATTCGACCCATCTGTGCTGTCGAATGCGCTTGCCGAGCACATCATCCAGAGCCTGGACAATCTGGCGAGCTTCAAGACGGCAGCGGAATAAACGTGGGCGGGGTGGCGCCGTGATCGCGCCGGCGCGATTACTTGAGGCCGGGTATGATGCGCGAGGTCAGTTCACCGACATTGACGCCGATCTGGGCGATGAGGGCGACAACGGCCACCGTCATAAACGCGGCGATGAAGCCATATTCGATCGCCGTCGCGCCGCGTTCGTCGCGCGAAAACTTGGCAAGCATGGTGGCTATCTGACGCATGATCAAAACCGTAGCGCGTCAATTCAAGCCAAATTATTAACGCGGACGGCGCAATGCGTTGGATCAGGCGATTTTTCAGAACAGTCTGTGGAAGCGTGGCAAAAGTTTTTCCGCCCGCCCCCCACTTTCAACGAGGGTCCGCGATCAGCCGCAACGTCGCATCTGCGACTTGAGGACATCCAGGTCGATTTCGGAGCCGCGAGAACGAGCCGTCCGAGCTTGGACACATACGACAGGCCGCCGGACATTCCGATCTGATGCAGTTCCTCGACCGTGCCCCCGTTCCCATCGAAGGCGCCGGGATACCCGCCCGGAGGGCGGCGCGACCTACAGCGCCAGCTCCGGGAACAGCGGCAGGATCTCACCGCCCCATGCCCCGCGATAGCGCTCGACCAGATGCTGCGAGAGCGTGCGGTCGGCGGCGACGATCGCGTCGAGCGGATCGAGGAAGGCCGATTCGTCGGCACCTGCCTGGTTGCGACGAGCGCGGCGCACCAGGCCGGCGCGCGAGAGGGCAAGCACTTCGCGGGCAATGTCGCGCAGGCTGCGGCCAGCGATCGTAGCGGCGAGCCCGGCCGTCGGCACGGCGTCGCGCAGCGCCTGGCGCTGCTCGTCCGTCCAGCTCTTGACCAGATCCCAGGCCGCATCGAGCGCCGGCTGGTCGTAAAGCAGCCCGACCCAGAAGGCCGGCAGCGCGTTCAGCATCTCGGGCGAGCCGGCATCGGCGCCGCGCATCTCCAGAAAGCGCTTCAACCGGACTTCCGGAAACAGCGTGCCGAGATGGTTGGCCCAGTCGGAGATGGTCGCCTTCTCGCCGGGCAACTGCGAGAGCTTTCCGGCGAGCAGATCGCGGAAAGAGCCACCCGTCACGTCGTGATAGGTATCGCCGCGCTTGACGAAATACATCGGCACGTCGAGCGCCCAGTCGACATAGGCCTCATAGGACATGCCCTCGTCGAAAGCGAAGGCGATCATGCCGGAGCGGGCCTTGTCGGTGTCGCGCCAGATCTCGGAGCGCACGGACTGGAAACCGTTGAGCTTGCCTTCGGTGAAGGGCGAGGCGGCGAAGAGCGCTGTGGCCAGCGGCTGCAAAGCGAGCGAAACCCTGAGCTTCCTGACCATGTCGGCTTCGGTGGAGAAATCGAGATTCACCTGCACCGTGCAGGTACGGAACATCATGTCGAGGCCGCGCGTGCCGACCTTGGGCATGTAGTTCGCCATGATCTTGTAGCGGCCCTTGGGCATCACCGGGGTCTGCGCTCGGCTCCAGAGCGGCGAATGGCCCAGCGAGACGAAGCCGATGCCATGGGGCTCGGCGACCGCCTTGACGTCGGCGAGATGCCCGGCGAGTTCCTCCGCCGTCTGGTGCAAGGTCTCGACCGGGGCGCCGGAGAGCTCGAACTGGCCGCCGGGCTCCAGCGAGATCGCGCCGCCGCCATCGGGACCGGCCAGTCCGATAACATGGCCGGCATCGACAATCGGCTCCCAGCCGAGCTTGGCCTGCATGCCCTCCAGAAGGTGGCGGATGCCACCGACGGCCGGGCGCCCCTCGGCCTGCTGGCGGCCCTCATAGGGAACCGGCGCGAGATCATCGCGGTAGAAGGGAAATTTCTCGTGCTCTGTGCCGAGCCGGAAGGCCGACGGCGGTTTCTCCCCGGCGGCGATCCAGGACATCAGTTCGGTCTTGGAACCGATCGGGGTCGAATCGGACACATCGCGAGCCATGGGCGCTCCGGAAGAAGACAAGACAGCCGTGCTTCCTCCCGCGCCGGGCGGCACGAGGGATCAGGCTCCAGGAAAGCCAGACATAGGCGAGCCGCGAACGCTCGACAACGACCTCCGCTACGCGTTGGCGGACAATCGATCCACGGGAGATGCAGGTTGCGGCGCAGGGGAGATCCAGGTTGCGGCGCTGCTTGCCTCAGGCGGCGCCGCGCCGGCTCATCTCCTCCCGGCCCCAGCCGGTTCGGTCGAGCCTCGTCTCGGAGGCGATCCAGTCGACGACGGCGGCGAGCCCACGGGCCTGCCCGCCCTCGCGGGTGCGCGCTTCTTCATAAACCGCGAGCTGGACATCGGCGCTGGTCCCACCCGAGACGATCTCGCGGCAGGCCGCAAGCTCGGCCTCGCAGCCGAGTGCCTTCGCATCCTCGGCCAGCAATGCGACGAGGTCGTCGACGAGGCTCGGCACGCTGCGCATGCTGCGGCTTTCGGCGTGGATCAGGCCGCCATGAATGCCATAGCGCTGGGCACGCCAGAGATTCTCCGCTGCGATGCCGCGCGACGCCGCGTTCAGATCGGCATTCAGCCTGGGCTGGCGCAGAAGATGGCGGACCAGGCAACGATAGAGCGCAGCGATGGCGAGCGTATCGTTGAGGCGCGTGCAACTGTCGGCGATGCGCAATTCCAGCGTCGGATGCTTGTGCGAGGGGCGGACAGCCCACCAGACATAGCTGGCATCCCTGATGGCGCCGGCTGCGACCATGGTCTCGATATAGGCGCGGTAATCGTCCGGATCGGTGAAGAGCTCCGGCAGGCCGGTACGGGGCAGTTCGCCATGGGCCGCGAGCCGGTAGCCCATCAGCCCCGTGCGCCGGCCCTGCCAAAACGGCGAGGAGGTCGAGAGCGCCAGCAGCAGTGGCAGGAACGGCATGATCCGCGCCATCAGCGCGATGCGCGCGTCCTCGTCGCCGATCTCGACATGGACATGCAGGCCGCAGAGCTGGTTGCGGCTGCCGATCATCTGCAAATCGCGCATCAGTGCGTCATAGCGCGAGGCTTCGGTGGCGCGCTGGCGTGACCATGCGGCGCTCGGATGCGTGCCGCAGGCCATCAGCAGCATCTCGTGTTCCAGCGCGAGGCCGGCCAGCCCCGTGCGCAGCGCCGTGAGCGAGCGCCGCGCCTGATCCATCGATTCGCAGACCGGGGTCGCGACCTCGATCTGCGATTGCAGCATCTCGCGCTGGACTTCCTCCGGAAACAGCTCCTGGGCGGCCTCGATGAAAGCGGGCGAGACTTTGCGAACAATGCCCCGGCTGCCGGCGTCGGACAGAAAATACTCTTCCTCGATGCCGAAGCGGCAGGCTTCGTTCATGGCGTCATCCTCGTCAAACAGATCGCTTCGGGCGTGCTGGCGATGAATCACCGGAGCTTTGGCTTCGAGGCCGCGCGCCACACTGCGCCCAAATGAGTCGAGAATGCGTCCCCCGGGCACGTCGGTAAAACGTCCGAGACGACGGTGCGTTCCGCCGGGTTCGACCTAGCCCTTCGGCCAGTCGCCGAGCACGGCCTGCACCAGCGTCAGCGCGGCAACGGCAGCCGTATCGGCCCGCAGGATGCGCGGACCCAGAGAGATCGCCAGAGTAGCCGGCCGCGCGAGAATGCGTTGGCGCTCGGCATCGTCGAACCCGCCCTCGGGACCAATCAGCACCGCGAGCGGGCCGGGCTCGACGCGCGACAGAGCTGCGACGGGGCTTTCCTGGGCCATCGCCTCGTCGCAGAAGATCAGGATTCGGCCGGGTTCGAGCGCATGGAGCGCAGCGTCGAGCGCCAGTTCGGCACGGATCTCGGGCAAGGCCAGGATGCCGCATTGCTCGGCGGCCTCGATCGCGTTGGCGCGCATCCGGTCGAGATTGAGCCGCGACACCTGTGTGCGGCGCGTCAGCACCGGCTGGATGACGCCCGCGCCCATCTCGACTGCCTTCTGGGCGATATAGTCGAGCCGGGCATGTTTCAGCGGCGCGAACAGATAGTGCAGATCGGGCGCCGGCGGCTGGGGACGCGTCCGCTTGACCAGTGTCAGGCTCGCCTGCTTGCGGCCTTCGACGGTGATCGCAGCCAGCCATTCGCCATCGCGCCCGTTGAAGACCAGCACGGTGTCGTCCTGCTTCATGCGCAGCACGTTGAGCAGATAGTTCGCCTGCTCGCGCGCCAGCGGCAACCGGGCGCCTTCGGTCAGATCATGCTCCAGCCAGAGGCGGTAGCGGGCGAAATCGGGGGTGGACATCGGCGTCAACGTCTCCGGCGGCAGGGCCTGCAGGCCGTGGTGCGTGTGGATATCGCGCCAGCCGGGCTGGCCTGACGCGAAAACCGCCACAATCCCGGCTTAACGGCAGCAGCTTACCGACAGTCCGCAAGTGGACTCGCAAGGGTCCTTGGCGCTAACACAGCGTTGCTGGTAAGGAAATCGCAGAGGTGCGCAAGCGCCCGCGCAGCAATTGGGAGCAGGACACAATGCGGCGAAGGTTGGCTTCGGGAGTGATCGCGACACTGGGTCTGGCTGCGGCCGCCTTCGTCGATGCCGCTCCCGTGCGCGCCCAGGCCTCGGGCTGCGAGAAGATGCAGGCGCTGCTGCAGGAGCGGCAGTCGCTCGTCGCCTCGCTGAGCGCCGCGCAGAAATCCAAGCGCAGGCTGACCCCGCAGCAGGCCTGCAGCACGATGGGACGGCTCGTCAGCAACGGCGCATCGACCGTGAAATTCGCCACAGACAACCAGGACTGGTGTCAGATTCCGCCCAGCTTCATCGAGGGCATGAAAGCGGACAATCAGAAGGCCGCCGGCATCCGCAACCAGGCCTGCAACGCGGTCAAGCAGCAGGCCGAGATGATGCGCCGCGCCCAGCAACAGGCGCAGGGCGGCGGCAGCGGCAACCCGTTCAGCGGCGGCGACGCCATCACCGGCGGCGGCATGCGCATTCCCCAGGGCGCGCTGTAACACCTTAAGGCCTGGCCATCATGCGCGAGCCGGCGCCTGCGATTCCTGTATCCGGGCCAGACGCGCCCTTGCCCGACGCGCTCACCGGCCATTGGGTCGATACCCGCGCACCGCGGGGGCTGCGGCCCTATCTCAAGCTGGCGCGGATCGAGCGACCGATCGGCTGGCAGTTGCTGCTGCTGCCGTGCTGGTGGGCCGCAGGACTGGCCGCGATCGCGGGCGGAAAGCCCTTTCCCGATCTCTGGCATTGCCTGCTGTTCCTGGTGGGCGCGATCGTCATGCGCGCCGCCGGCTCGACCTTTAACGACATCGTCGACCGCAAGCTCGATGCGCAGGTCGCGCGCACGCGCGGCCGCCCCCTCCCCTCTGGCCAGGTCACAGCCGCCGCAGCGGCCGCGTTCATGGTCGGCCTGTCCCTGATCGGGCTGGTGATCCTGCTGCAATTCAACCGCTTCACGGTGGTTCTCGGCATCGCCTCGCTAGCGATCGTCGCGGTCTATCCCTTCATGAAGCGCATCACGCAGATGCCGCAATTCGTGCTGGGGCTGGCCTTTTCC
>QBLV01000250.1:0-222 GCA_003241815.1 Hyphomicrobiales bacterium
CCCTTTCCGCTCGCCGGCCCAACCAGCCGCACGAACATCGAGCGCCCGGGCGCGTTCCGGGCGTCTCCCACGAGCCAGTAGCGCCCCTGACGACGCCCGTTCGAAAGATAATGGCGACACACGGCTTCAGCCTGCCGGCCGAGGCGCTGAGCGAGGTCGGATGCATCGTGACGCCTCATTACGCGGCCTCCCGCTCACCGATGCGCTCGATGGCGTAGCGCT
>QBLV01000250.1:232-3128 GCA_003241815.1 Hyphomicrobiales bacterium
GCGCTCAAGCACCTTAGCCAGAACGCCCGAGCCCGACGCGTCATTCGGCACGAACATGCGCAGCTTCCAGGAGATGATCTCGTGGAAGAGCCCCCACGCCGAGAGGCGATCGCGCATGGTGTCGGTGAAGCCCGATAGCTCGATGCGGTTGACGCCCATGACGCGGCTGCGCCGAAGCTGCAGGCCGTCGGTCAGGTCGAGGATCGTCTTGCCGTCCAGCACAGCGGTGAAAGCCTCACCGGCCGTTAGGGACGGAGCGCCCGTCGCAAGTGCGCCAATAGCCCAGGCGGGCGAGACACGACGCCCGATGATGCGCTCGCCGTCATCGGTCTGGAGGCGATAGACCCGCGAGGATTCCGTCGGCAGGCGCTTCCAGATCGGCAGGAGCAGGCCGGTCACGATGTGGATGGTGCTCTCGGTGAACTCCGGCACATCGGCCAATTCCAGGTTCCAGGCCTCAGCGAATGTGGGCCTGTCGGTCTCGACCCAATGGCTTTCCGCCATCCCCTTAAGCGAGGCCTGATGCTGCTCCATCGGTCGGATCAGCCGGACACGCCGCTCGATCTCGCCATCGTCGAGCATCAGGGAAGGCGCGGGAACCTGCACGGCGGCCCGTGTTGAGCGTTCGTTGATCAGCAGGTTGGCGCGGGGATCGTCGAGCCGGGACAAGACGTCGTCGAGCGAGATCGGCTGGTTGCGTTCACGCTGCGTGATGGTGAGCAGTCGTGTTTCCGCACCACTGCCGGGATGGACATGAATAGTGCGGCGGTCGGTGACGACTAAGCTTTCGGCCCGCAGTGTCTCCAGGCCGAGATCGTAGCTGCCGCTGGCGATGGCGCCTTCAATCCTGGCATTGAGCAATTTCTCGAAGGCGGCGAAAAGGACGCCCTGCAGGCCGATGGTGAGCGCCAGCAGACGATTCAGAAACGTCGTGATCGGCGGCAACTCGTCCTTGAGCCCGCAGGAATCCATCAGCGTGAGGCCGCTGGCGTTCTCGAATGTCTGAAGCGAGCAGCCCTCGACCTTGCCACGCACGAGCAGGAGATAGAGCTGTCGCAGGGCATCACGGGCGTAGTGGCTTTCGAGATTGTCCTGTGGCCGGAACAGGCCTTGGCCGCCGGTCTGGCGCTGGCCGCGCGTGATCGCGCCCAGCGTGTCGAGCCGTCGGGCGATGGTCGACAGGAACCGCTTCTCCGCCTTCACGTCCGTCGAGATCGGCCGAAACAGCGGCGGTTGCGCCTGGTTGGTCCGGTTGGTGCGGCCCAGGCCCTGGATGGCTGCATCCGCCTTCCAGCCGGGTTCGAGCAGATAATGCACGCGCAGCCGCTGGTTCTTCGCCGTCAGATCGGCGTGATAACTGCGCCCAGTGCCGCCCGCGTCGGAAAACACCAGAATGCGCTTCGCGTCGTCCATGAAGGCCTGGGCCTCCGCGAGATTGGCAGAGGCCGGGCGGTTCTCTACTGCAAGGCGGTCAATGCCGCTAGCGCCCACCTTTCGGACGATACGGCGCGACCGGCCCGTCACTTCCGCGACGATGTCTGTGCCGAAACGCTGGACGATCTGGTCGAGCGCCCCGGGGACCGGGGGCAGGCTCGCCAGCTGCTCGATCAACCGGTCGCGGCGGGCGACAGCGTCGCGACACTCGACCGGCTGGCCATCGCGATAGACCGGCCGTGACGAGAGATTGCCCTCGCTGTCGGTGAAGGGCTCGTAGAGCTGCACCGGGAAGGAATGCTGCAGATAGGAGAGGACATATTCGCGCGGTGTGATGTCGACGCGGACATCGTTCCACTCGTCTGCCGGGATCTCCGCGAGACGGCGTTCCATAAGCGCCTCACCGGTCGAGACGATCTGGATGACGGCGGCATGGCCATCCGCCAGATCCTGGTCGATCGCGCCAATCAGGGTCGGGGTCTTCATGCTGGTGAGCAGATGGCCGAAGAAGCGCTGCTTCGTGCTCTCGAAGGCCGAGCGCGCGGCCGACTTGGCCTGACGGTTCAGCGTTCCGCCATCTCCCGTGATGTTGGCCGCCTGCATCGCCGCGTCGAGATTGTTGTGAATGACGCCGAACGCGCTGGCATAGGCGTCGTAGATGCGGATCTGCTCGGGCGTGAGCTTGTGCTCGAGCAGCTCGTACTGGACGCCGTCATAGGAGAGCGACCGGGCGGTATAGAGCCCGAGCGCGCGCAGATCGCGGGCCAGCACCTCCATAGCGGCGACGCCGCCGGCCTCGATCGCCTCGACGAATTCCCCCCTGGTCGCGAAGGGAAAATCCTCGCCGCCCCACAGGCCCAGACGCTGGGCATAGGCGAGATTGTGCACGGTGGTCGCGCCCGTCGCCGAGACATAGACGATGCGAGCGTTCGGCAGAGCGTGTTGAAGGCGTAAACCCGCGCGGCCCTGCTGGGAGGCCGCGACATCGCCGCGCTCGCCCTTGCCGCCGGCGGCGTTTTGCATCGCGTGGCTTTCGTCAAATATGATCACGCCGTCGAAGTCGGTGCCGAGCCAGTCGACGATCTGCTGGACGCGGGAAACCTTCTCTCCGCGCTCATCGGAGCGCAGCGTGGCATAGGTCGTGAACAGGATGCCCTGATCGAGCCGGATGTCTTTGCCCTGCGGGAACCGTGACAGCGGCGTCACCAGCAGGCGCTCCATGCCGAGCGCTGACCAATCACGCTGGGCGTCCTCGATCAGCTTGTCGGATTTGGAGATCCAGACAGCCTTGCGGCGACCTTGCATCCAGTTGTCGAGGATGATGCCGGCCGACTGGCGACCTTTTCCGGCGCCGGTCCCGTCGCCGAGCATGAAACTGCGGCGGAAGCGCACGGCATTGTCGGCAATGTCACGCGCGGCCGAGACCACGTCGAACGTCTCGTCCACCGTCCAGGAACCGGCA
>QBLV01000251.1 GCA_003241815.1 Hyphomicrobiales bacterium
TGTCCGCTCCGCTGCATTTCATGACCGTCGCCGAGCTTGCCAAGGGCATTGCGGCCAGGACCGTTTCCCCGGTCGAACTGGCGAAGGCGCTCATCGATCGGGTCGCCGCACTCGACGGCCAGACCCATGCCTTCATCGAGGTAACGGCGGACCTCGCCTTGGAACAGGCCAAAAAGGCCGAGGACGAGGTCATGGCCGGCATCAGCCGCGGGCCGCTGCATGGCGTGCCGGTTGGGCTGAAGGACATCATCGATCTCAAGGGGGTGCGGACAACCGGCCACTCGCGCCAGCTCATCGACAATTGGGCGAAGGACGACGCCTTCGTCACGCAGAAGCTGAAGGCGGCGGGCGCCGTCATTCTCGGTAAGCTCGCCACTCATGAATTCGCGATGGGCGGCCCGTCCTTCGACCTGCCGTTTCCGCCAGCACGCAACCCCTGGAATCTCGCCCATTTCACAGGAGGCTCTTCATCGGGCTCGGGCGCGGCTGTGGCGGCTGGTTTCCTGCCGGCGGCGCTCGGCTCCGATACCGGCGGCTCGATCCGTCTGCCTGCAGCGTTTTGCGGCATCGTCGGGATGAAGCCGACCTATGGGCTGGTCAGCCGGCGCGGCGTGCTGCCGCTCTCGCAGAGCCTCGACCATATCGGCCCGATGACCTGGACGGTCGAGGACAACGCCCTCCTGATGAAGGTGCTGGCCGGCCATGACCGGCTCGACCCCGCCAGCGCCGACAGGCCCGATTCCGCGCCGGAAGCGTTGCTCGGCGCGGGCGTGAAGGGCCTGCGCGTCGGCTATCTGCCCTCGCTGGGGGAGCAGGCCGACGCCACGAGCGAGGTCAAGGACGCGGTCGCCTCAGTTGCGACCACGCTTGCCGATCTCGGCGCCGTGGTCGAGGAGGTGACCCTGCCGCCATTGGCCGACTTCGCTGCCTGCGGCCTGATGATCCTGCTCTCGGAGGCATTCGCCATCCACGAGCCCAACATCAAGGGCAAGCCGGAACTCTATGGCGAGATCCTGCGCGACCGGCTGCTGCTCGCCGGGCTGATCGATGCCAGCGACTATGTCCAGGCGCTGCGCCTGCGCGCGGAACTCGTGGCGGCCGTGGCGAAGACGATGTCGCGCTTCGACATCATCGTTTGCGCTGCGACCGCGACGCCCGCTCCGCTGATCACCGAGGTCCCGAAATTCGGCCTGTTCAACAAGCCGCCTTTGACCTTCCCCTTCAACGTCACAGGCATGCCGTCGCTGACGATGTGCTGCGGTTTCTCCGCCGCAGGTCTCCCGCTCTCCGTCCAGATCGCCGGCCATGCCTTTGGCGAGGCGACGATCTACCGCGCCGCCCAGGCTTATGAGGCCGCGACCGCCTGGCGCGCGCGCCGGCCCGGTCTGGAGGCTGCAACGCCTATGAGCCTCGCCGCCGAATAATCGCCGCCTGCTCCTTTCACCCGCTTCCGAGAGACCAACATGACCGACACGCCCGCCACGCCCATCCCGATCGAGGCCAAGCTCGCCGAATACGGCCTGCGGGTCGGCCCGGAGACGCTGGAAGCCCTGAAGGGCTCCGTTGCCGATCTCGAAACCGCCGCCCGCAACATCCGGGTCAAGCGCGGCTACCTGCAGGAGCCCGTCCATGCGCTCCGGCTCTGGACCAAGTGAGGGAGGCCGCCATGACCGCGCTGCACGATCTGACCATCGCCGAGGCCGCTCCGCTGCTGAAGGCCAAGAAATTGTCCCCGGTCGAACTGACCGCGTCCTATCTGTCCCGGATCGAAGCCTTTGACGGGCAGCTCAACGCCTATCTGCGTGTGCTGCCCGAGCAGGCCATGGCGGCCGCCCGCAAGGCCGAGAGCGAGATCACGAAAGGCGGCTACAAGGGTCCGCTCCATGGCGTGCCGATCGGCCTGAAAGATATCTACAACACCAAGGGCATCCCCACGACCGGCCATTCCGCCCTCTACAAGGACCATGTGCCGGAGGAGGATGCGACGACGACGCGGCTTCTGGCGGAGGCCGGCACCATCCTGCTCGGCAAGCTCTCGACCTGGGAGTTCGCCATCGGCGGCACCTCCTTCGACCTGCCCTGGCCGCCGGCCAAGAACCCGTGGAACCTCGCCCATGATCCTGCGGGCTCCTCCTCCGGCTCGGGCGCGGCGATCGCGGCCGGGCTCGCCATGGGCTCGATGGGCACCGATACCGGCGGTTCCATCCGCGGACCGGCCGCCTGGTGCGGGATTTCCGGGCTGAAGCCGACCTATGGGCTGGTCAGCCGCCGGGGCATCCTGCCACTGTCCTTCAGCCTCGATCATGGCGGGCCGATGTGCTGGACCAGCGAGGATTGCGCGCTGATGATGGACGTGCTGGCGCAGCACGACCCGCTCGATCCCGGCAGCGCCGATGTGACCAGGCCCGATTTCGCGGGCTCCCTGCAGAAGGATGTGAAGGGGCTTCGGATCGGCGTCGTCAGGCATTTCTTCGAAAGCGATGCCGAGATCGATCCCGAGATCAAGGCTGGTATCGAGGCGGCGCTGACCACTTTCCGTGATCTCGGCTGCTCGGTCGTCGACGTCACGCTGTCCCCGCTTTCCGTCTATGGCGATGCGGCGGCGCTGATCTCGCGCTCGGAGGCTTTCGCATTCCATGAGGAGACGCTGAAGGCGACGCCGGAACTCTACGGCGAACTCGCCCGCCAGCGCATCATGATGGGCGCTTTCGTGCGGGCCTGCGACTATGTCAACGCGCTGCGCGAACGCGGACGGCTGATCGCCGAGATCGCGACGGTGTTCGAGAGCGTCGATGTGCTGATCTGCCCGACCATGCCGGGTGTCGCACCCAAGCTCGGCGACCTCGGCAACATGATGTCGCGGTCCCGGCCCTCCTTCACACGCGTCTTCAACTTGACCGGGTCGCCGAGCTTGGGTGC
>QBLV01000252.1 GCA_003241815.1 Hyphomicrobiales bacterium
ACGAGAGCCTCGGCAACCTGACGCCCGCCGATGTCTACTTCAGCCGCGGGCAGGCCATCCTCACCGAACGCGAAAGGATCACCCGCCACGTCTCGGTCGGCCATCTGTCGCTATTCGTCTATCCTTGGCGTCAGCTGGCGCAGGACGCCAATAGCGGCGATCTCTTCGTGTGCCATCTTGTCCGCGAAGCGAAGGCGCTCGTCGATCCTGACGGCTACCTCGAGAAGCTCCGAGATGCATTTCAGCTCAGGGCGAGCTATGCCGAGGAGATCGGCCGGGCGGCAGACTTCGGCTGGTATCTCGTCCTGTATGGGGACGAACTTAACGCGACGCTCCTGACGAAACGGGCTCTTTGGTGCATCCGAACGATCCTGATCGCCCGGAGCGCCGAGCGGCGCGATCCCGTCTTTGCCCCGCACCAGCTCGCGGAGGAAACCCGATCGGTTGCGGCGCGCGAGTTCCTGCGCCACCGGCACGATCCACGCGACGACGCCATGGTTCGTCAGGTGCTTCGCTTGTTCCTTGAAGCAGAAGGACTATCGGACGCCGCTCTCCTAAATGCCAGTCGCGAGACTTTTCTCCAACGGTTTTCCGCCACCGCCAACAAGGTGGCGTTGCAGACGCTCCATCAGGAAGAAGACAGTCGCGCAGGTTATGTTGGCTAGCACGGCAACGCCCTGCAAAGCTGGCTCAACTGGCTTGCAGTTGAGCAGCTCCGGGTGATCGCTGGCAGACCGACGCTGCCGATCTCATTGTCTGTATGCGCCAGAATCGGCAGCTATGCAGCGTCAGCCTTCCTGAGGCGACCAACGTCGCCGAGTCTTTCAATCCGCAGCGCCGGACCATCTGGAAACCGAGCCACGATCTCGAGGCTGCCGCCGGCCGCCTCGACATAGCGTTTGAGCGTGCTTAGTAGAAGATCGGCGCGCTTCTCGAGTTTTGAAACCCCGGCCTGATCGGTGTGCAGCCTTGCGGCCAGAGCCGCCTGGCTCAGGCGGCGCGCCTTGCGGAGCTCCTTGAGGCCGACATACTCGGCCATGACCTCGCGACTGCGCTTTGCGATCGCGGCCTGCTCGTCGACCGGGAGTTTGGCCAGCGTCTCGTTCCAGGAGGTGGTCATCGTCTTGGACCTCTCTTCGGTGTCGCTGGCACGACCAGCGTCGTCAGATGCATGCGATACCGCTCGTCGGCGATCGGCAGATTGACCTCATAGAAGCGGCCATCACCGCCCTTGTTGCCGCCGACCAGCAAGATGGCTGAGCGTCTTGGATCGAAGGCAAAGAAAATCCGCCAGGGGTCGCCACCAATCTGGACCCGCAGCTCCTTCATGTTCGGATAGGCCGACCCCTTCAGCGTATCGGCATGCGGCCGGCCGAGCGTCGGCCCGACCTGTTGCAACAGGCTGATCTTGGCCGCGATCTCGATTCGGACGCTGCTTTGGAGTGTCAGGAACCAGCGTTCAAACTCGGCGACGGATTGGACGGCCCAGACCATGGATGCGATATGCCTCGCAGGGCATTATGCCGTCAAGTGCATATCGCGGCCTATCACATAATTCCCCAGGCCCGGTAACGCTTTCGTCCGGTCAATTCGCGCGGCAAGCTGCCGCCGAGGTCCTTCAGCATGGCCTCGACCGCCTGTGGCGTCACTTTTAGCCGCGCCGCCGCCAGTTGCACGGTGACCAGCGGCGACGACACGAACAGGTCGACCAACTCCGCGAGTTTCGAATTCCCCCTTCTCTTTTCACACCTCCGCAACATCACAGTCCGCGCCAGCGACAACCGGTCGAGATCCGACTGCCCGAACGCGGCCGCCTCGGCAAACGCACCGAGCAGCCCCGCGACCCGAACGCCGAGCACCTGATGCGGGCTCCACCGAAACTTCCCCCTCCTGAGCCCTAATCCAATCGCCGGCAAATGCGCCGCCGCCAGCCCCCGCTGCCGCAACACGGTCGCGGAAAACGCAAACCCGAGCTCGCCCGCGCGTTCCGACGGCTCGAGCCAAAGCCAGGCATCGAGCGCGAGCGCCGCGCTCAAGGCAGCCGGCAGCCCCCTGCCCTCTTCCCGGATATTGAGCCAGCCCTCGAACCGCCCGGCGGCATCATAGCCGGGATCGCGCAGGGTCAGGCTTTTGCGACCCTCGTCGGAGGACAAATCGTTCCAGGCATCGAGCTTTTTGCGGGTCCGCACCAGCAGCGCGTCGATCTCGGCGAAGGCCGGATTGCCGAGACCGTCCTCGTCCGCCAGGTCGAGCTCATCCTTGCCGGTCTGGTCGTCATCGTCCTCACCAAGGTCGATCCGGTCCCAGGGTGCCGTGCCCCCTTTCGCGGTCCCCGACATTGTCGTCGCTTTGTCCGGCCTATCTGGGTCGGGGAATCCTTCAATGCCGAGCCGCAGTCGCAGGGCACTCTCGCTCAAAACCTCGGCCGGCTCGCGTTGGGCCAGGCGCCGTCGTTCGTCGAACATGGCGGCGGCCCGGGCGATGTCGCGGGTCGGGCTGCGCACGTCCATGCCGGCGTCGTGCAGGCAAAGATCCTCGAGCGGGCAAAGGCCGCCACTGAGCCCTACCAGTGCCTGGGCCTCAAAGGCGTGGCCGCGCTGGCGGGCGCCGTCGGCCAGCATCGGCTCGGCGCGGGCCAGCCGCTCGTCAAAGCGGACGAGTGCGATCGCCGCGGCTTCAGAGGCTGCGGCGCAGTCGCAAACCAGGGCTTTGCGCTCCGCGCGCGATAGGTCATAGCGAGTTGAATTCACGCCTATAAATCTACCATACCCAAGTCAAATAGCCATTCGTTTGTTTCACGTGGCATGCATGAGTGCGCCCACATCACTATCGATAAGAACCTATTATCGATAGTGATGGACTTGCAGCCGGAGATC
>QBLV01000253.1 GCA_003241815.1 Hyphomicrobiales bacterium
AGCAGGCGCAACATGCGAGGAGCGTATCGGCGGAAACGGTGATAGCCATCGATCACATGATTGAGCGGATCGTCCGCCATGGTGGCCGTCAGCTTGGTTGCCAGCGCAACAAGGGTTTTGAAGTCATCCCAACCCGATCCACTCGCGATAACCTCGTCCAGCGGCTGGCCGTCATCCTGTGCCTCGACCAAGGCTCCACCGATTTCGGCGAGGGATTTTAGGGTGGCGCGTACCGCCGTCGCTTCGTCCGTGACCTTCGCCTGGCAAATACGTTCTGAGCTCCGGTAGAGCCTGCCGACGATCCGATCATGGGTTTCGACCACGGCGTCGGCAAGCATCGCCTGCCATTCCGATGCGCAAACAGCCAGAATCGCAAGACGCCTGTCCTCTGGAAGATCACGCATGCCATCGGCATAATACCGCTCGCCCTGCCTGCGCAGCCGTGTCACCCGATGGGCAGGAACACTAGCCAGCAGATCCAGGGGAAGATCGACACGTTGCAGATATTCCAGCCGGTCGAGCAATCGGTTGGCCGACAAAGAGTTTGAGCCCGGCTCGAACTGCCGCAGCCAGACGAACCGTGTCATCCGATCATCAACTGTCTCCTCGAGCAATTTTAGCAACTGCTCCCCAACCGAGTAAGACAGGCGCCCGGCAATCCTCGCCTCGATCCGCCGCTCAGCATCGACCAGAGCCGTGGCGCAAAGCCGCTCGATCGTGGATGTTGCGGGAAGAACGGTGCGGGTGCGACGGCACTCATTCACAAAGCGACTGGCAATGTCCTCGTTGGAGACCGCCATCTCGGCTTCCCGGAACAGCCAGTCGTTCAGTTCGCGCGCGCGACGTCCGGAGAAGGTGCGGTATCCATAGAGTACCCGCAACTCGGAAAGATGCTCGTGGCGCGTCTCCTCGCGCGCGGCGTAGTCGATGAGATCGTCGGCGTGCAGGCCAAGCTGTGCTCCGATGAACTCGACCACTTCCCCCGGTATCAACTCGCCCGGAGCCAGCACGCGACCGGGATAGCGCAGGACGCACAATTGCAAGGCAAAGCCGAACCTGTTGTGAGGGCGCCGGCGCTGCCTGATGTGTCCGAGGTCTTCATCACTCAGCGTGTAGTGCCTCAGCAAATCCGCTTGCGAGGCCGGCAAGCGTAACAGTGTGTCCTTCTGTCTATCGGTTAGAGTGACACGACGCGGCATTTATGTTCCTTTTTCAAAATCTACAAGGTTCAAGACGCTTTGTTTATGACGCTGGTTGAGATACATTTCTAGTGACCAAAACATTCGCGTCCCTTACACCGCCTCAAACCAACGTTTAAGAAACATGCTCATTGGATACGCCCGTGTCTCTAAAGCCGATGGCTCCCAGTCCGTCGACCTACAACACGATGCCCTATGCGCTGCTGGCGTCGAGCAGGACAACATCTATGACGATCGCGCTTCCGGCAGTCGTGATGATCGGCCTGGTCTAGCAGCCTGTCTCAAATCCTTGCGCGCGGATGATGTGTTGGTCGTCTGGAAGCTCGATCGCCTCGGGCGCTCGCTTGTCCATTTGGTCAACACGGTGAAGGATTTGTCAGACCGGAACATCGGCCTGCGAGTGCTGACCGGAAAGGGTGCTCAGATCGATACTACGACTGCATCCGGCCGCATGGTATTCGGAATCTTCGCCACCCTGGCAGAGTTCGAACGCGATCTGATCCGGGAACGAACTATGGCCGGACTCGCGGCTGCCAGAGCGCGCGGTCGCAATGGTGGCCGGAAATTTGCTCTCACAAAAGCAAAGGTGCGTCTCGCCCAGGCCGCCATGGCACAGCGAGACACTTCCGTTTCCGATTTGTGCAAGGAGCTCGGGATCGAGCGTGTCACCCTTTACCGATATATCGGCCCAAAGGGCGAACTCCGAGAGTATGGGAAGCGTGTTCTCGGCTTAGCGTAGGATTCCGCCCCCTCCTGCAAACGCCCCCGTAAAGCACGCGCGCAGCGGCTGCAGCCAATCGCGCAGGATCTGGGGAACCGGATCGCCCGGAGGCTGCGGGAACATAGGATCTTTTTGCATCCCATGCTTGGAATCCCTTGGTATCCAGCGCGCAAGGCGGTGGCCTGCGGCGAAGTGAATCACGCCCTCAACTTGCTCCCGTGTATGATCGACGCATGCAAGACGATATCGCCCTCCGCATCGAAGCCTTCGACCGCGCCAATGGCGGCGGCGTGGGCTACTACAAGGAAAATGGCGCCTACTACCTCTATCTGTTGGAAACTGAGGCACCGATTGCCCGGATCAAGCCGACAGGCCAAAGCGAGGAGGTCCGGCTCGGATATTGGTCACACCGGCGCAAATGGGAGGACGTCGATGACACGGGCGGCGTCGTCATGCCTCTCGACGATGCGCTCGAGTTCATTGCAAATGAGGGCGTCTTCTGGACATGGACGTGACCAGAAAATCGTACAAAGTCGAGCTAAGGTTTAGGAAGCAACTAGGGTACGCGCACTTAGCTGGGTGCATAAGCATCAGGGCGTATCGGGCCACCGCGTTCGACGACCATGGCAAGCAGCCGCTTGAACACGGCGGAGGACTGGCGGATGCCGTCATGCTCGAATTCGTTAGTGATCCAGTACTCCAGATTACCCACTTTCGCTGCGGTTTCGAGCGACAAGCCGGCGTCGACATACATATCATCGTGATAGATGACCGCGGCGACCGGAATGTCGTTAGCGGCAAGCCGGGGCAGATCGTAGAGCGGGCTGTGCTCGGCGTGCCGAGCCAACGCCTCCGCGCCGGCCTTGAACGGCTGCAACGAACGGATGTCGTCGAGCA
>QBLV01000254.1 GCA_003241815.1 Hyphomicrobiales bacterium
CGGGGCCGGCCGCCTCCTCCTCTCGGCCCTGATCGGCTATGTGCTGAGTTCCCCCCTGACGGCGCAGGCCCAGCACATGCGCTCGGTCGCTCGTATGACCACCACCGGCAAGGACATCTCGTCAGTCTTGCGCGCCATCGTCGAAATAGAAAAAGCGCATTTGCCGAGCTGGATCACCGATAGCTTCAACCAGTACATCGCGCTCGAGCCCGAAACCCGGAATTCAGCCGTGTTCAATCTGAACATGGCGATGTCGCTGTGGAATAATGGGCTGATCGCGGCGGCGACCGAGACGTCGGATTTCGACATCCGCGAATTGCGCCGCACGCCGATGACCATCTTCATCGGCTGCACCATCGCCGAGCTCGCGATCTTCCGGCCGCTGATCCGCATCCTGTTCCAGCAGATCCACGACATGCTGATGGCGCGGCTGCCTGGCCCCGACGAGCCGCATCAGGTCCTGCTCATGCTCGATGAATTCTACCATGTCGGGCGCATGGACGCGCTGATCTCGAAGATCACGATCAGCGCCGGATACGGCTTCCGCATGTGCCTGATCCTGCAGGATCTCGCTCAGCTCGATGAGCTCTACGGCAAGAACACCCGGGTCACGACCGTCTCGGGCTCGCAGATCAAGCTATTCATCCAGATCAATGATCTCGAGACGTCGGAATTCGTCTCGGGGATGCTCGGTGACACGACCCAAGTCTACAAGACCCCGGTGACCCGGCCCGGGCAGGGGCTGTTCGCGCCACGCGCCTGGGCGCCGCATTACACCTCTCGGCCGTTGCGCTCACCCGTTGAGCTTCGTGAGATGTCGGCGCGGACCGCGATCCTGATGGTCAAGAATTCGAGGTCGTTCGAGGTGACCAAGATTCGGCATTATCGAGATCAGCCATATCGGCGGCATCAGAGTTCAACGGCAGGAACGCCAATTTTGCCAAAGCTGAAGCGTTGGATCGATGAGATGGCCGTCGCTGAACAAGCCAACGTCGCATCAGTATCTCATCGAGGCCACCATAATGATGTGACATTCGATAACGGTGATGGCGGTCTCAAGGTGACGAATCGGCCGGCCGACATGGACGCGTCAGAGAGACCCGGCGTGTTTGAAGCAGCTATCGAACCGCAGATTCAGACAGCGGTCCCCGCGCGACATCGCCCCCGAAAACCCTTGATGCTGGCCAGTCGCGGCGCGCCTTCGCACGGCGAAAACTGCAATCTGCGACACGTTCTTTCGGCCGCCAAAAGTGCGCAGGCGGCAGGATTTGATTCAATGATGCACAGCTTGAGTACCGCCAACGAAGAAGAGGCGAAGTTGTCCAGCGCGCGGTCGATTTTGGCCGGGATCGAACGGGATTTCGGTGACGATGAAAAAGACAGATCTTGATGATCGTCTTGGTTTAGCGATAGGTTACGCGCTCGTTCACGTCGAGGTTTACCAACAACGCGCATGCCGATGCCCAGGAGAGGACTCGAACCTCCAGTAGAGCTACCTAAATACTGAATTTAAAGGCTTTTGCGACTTCCGCTTGGGTTGCTGTGTGAAAGGAAAATGTGAACCGTAGAGGCTCCGAGTTTAACCCGTGCGGCAGTGGAAATCCAACCACTTGATGCCGGCTGGCGAACGATCAGTCGTCGATACTTCGCCGCTCGATCCAGAGGTTCGAAAGTCCGGCCATGACTACGATCGAGGAGCCGAGCAGCGTCGTCCAAGACAAGCCTTCGCCGAAGACCGCGACGCCGAGCGAGGCTGCGGTGACGAGCTACAGATAGGCGAAAGGCTGAAGCAGGCTTGCCTGCGTGCGCTGATAGGCCCGGATCAGCAGGAAATGACCGAGGGCGCCGGAGACGCAGAGCAGCGCCATCCAGCCCCAGTCGCCGAAGGCAAGCGGTCGCCAGACGAATGGCGCGGCGACGCTCAGCAGCAGGCCCGGCACGATCCCGGTGTAGAAGAAGCTCGTCTGCGGGCTGTCATGGCGCGCCACGAGTCTCGTCAGGATCGAATAGGTTGCGAAGATGCTCGCGGCCCCGAGCACGATCAGCGCGGACGGGGTGAACACGCTTGCGCCCGGCTGCAGGATGACCAGTACGCCGACGCCGCAGGCCGCGATGGCGAGCCAGCGTGCGGCCGGAACCTTTTCTTTCAAGACGAGCGCCGCCAGCACGGCAACGATCAGCGGGTAGCAGGCGAAGATCGCGTGGCTCTCGACGAGCCCGATCCGGACGAAGCCCTCGATCAGGAGGATGAGCTGGGCGACTAGCGTCACGCCGCGCAAGATCTGGAGGAGCGGGCGGCGCGTCGAGGCCACGGCCCGCATACCGCCCTCGGCTTGCGCGCTGAGCATCAGCACGAATACCGCGAAGAACCAGAACCGGATCGTCAGGATCAGGACGATGCCGTATTCCGCCGCTAGCAAGCGCGACAGCGCGTCCTGCGCGCCGAAGACGACCCTGGCGACGACCATCAGGTAGATACCGCCGTGTCCGCTTTGCGTCATCGCTGTAGCATCCCCCTGTGAAACCCCGCCATCGCTGGCGAGGCCGCAACGCAAACCTATGATCGCCTACCGGACGAGCACCAGAGAATGGGCGCTACGCGCCACTGAGACGGAATGCTCGGTTTTGACAATTTCGACCCTGGAGGGGTCGAGCGGATCGCTCGCAACGCGCCAGAAATCTATGGCGCCGCCCACTCTGAGGCTCGGCCGTCCCGCCGAACTGACACGCGTTACGCTCAGACGCCAGATCTAACAGGGCGCTGAAAAAGGCGCTTCCCACGGGGAGCTTGGCGTGATTCCGTTGT
>QBLV01000255.1 GCA_003241815.1 Hyphomicrobiales bacterium
TCCAGCAGATGGCGCAGGTGCTGGAAGACCTCGGGCAGATCCCAGTCCTGCAGCGCCGCAGCCTGGTCGAGTGCATTGGGCTTGGTCTCGATCAGAGCGAGATAATGCAGCGGGTTGGAGACGAACACGCCTTCGCCGTAGCAGCGAGGATGACGGGCAATCTCGGCCCCGCGGCACAGGATCACGACCGCGTCGACGAAGCCCTTCACCATGACGTCCTGGAAGCCATAAGCGGTCGGCACCGAGTAGTCGTTGGAGCGGTAGCGGACCAATGCGGTCGATGAGACCCGGCCGCTGCGCTTCTCGCACGGTTCCAGCGGCACGGCCTGTAAATAGGCGTCGAACCGGGACCCCCGATCGGCGTCGAAGAGGGACCCCCTAGCTGCGTTGAGCTGACGTCGATGATGGAGTGCTGTTCGCGGTGCTTGCGGCGTAGGGAGGGCGTAGCCCGACCGGAGGCGCGAGCACCGTGAACAGCACTTTCTGCCTCGCATGCCGGGATCAGCTGCGGTTTTTGAAGCGCCAGCTGTCGTTGCCGGTTTCGACGATGTCGCAGTGGTGGGTGATGCGATCGAGCAGCGCCGTCGTCATCTTGGGGTCGCCGAACACGCTGGGCCACTCGCCGAACGTCAGGTTGGTGGTGATGATTACCGAGGTCTGCTCGTAGAGTTTGCTGATCAGGTGGAACAGCAGCTGGCCACCCGAACGCGCGAACGGAAGATAGCCAAGCTCGTCGAGCACCACGAGTTCGTGGCGGCGCAGATGGGCCGCGAGTGCGCCAGCCTTGCCGATCCGCGTCTCCTCCTCGAGCTGCGTTACCAGATCGACGGTGTTGAAGTAGCGACCGCGGGCACCGGCGCGGATGACGCTGGCGGCGATCGCGCTGGCGAGGTGGGTCTTGCCGGTGCCCGTGCCCCCGACCATCACGACGTTGCGCCGCCCCGGCAGGAACGAGCCTGCGTGAAGCGAGCGGATCAGCCCCTCGTTGATCGGGGTGCCCTCGAACACGAACGCGTCGAAGTCTTTCAACACCGGTAATCTGGCGGCCGTCATACGGTAGCGGATCGAGGCCGCGTGGCGATGTGCACCTTCGGCGCGCAGCAGATCGGTCAGGATTTCCATCGCCGTGCGCTTGCGCTGAACGCCGGTGGTAACGGCGTCGTCGAACGCGCCTGCCATTCCCTTAAGGCCGAGCCCGCGCATGGCGTCGATCATCTCATGCCGCTGCATGGAGGCCTCGCAGGCTGTCGTAGCGGGCGCAGTTGGCGATCGGCGGGTGCATCAGCGTTAGATCCTCAGACGTGACGATGGATGCAGGCCGGGGCGGCTCTCGCCGCTGTGACAGGATGTTGAGGATCACCTCGTCGCTGACAGCGCTGGCATCGAGCGCTTCGCGAACGGCGCCTTCGACGGCATCCAGGCCATCGCTGAGGACGGCCGCAAGGACGCGGACGAACCGCCTATCGGCATCGTCGTCGCTGCCAAGCTTGCGCGGCAGCCAAGCGAGCGCGGGCGGTAGATCCCAGCCTTGGAACGGTGCTCCGTTCCTCAGCGCGCCAGGCTTGTTCACCAGGACCGGCAGATAATGCCAGGGGTCGTAAATCGTCCGGTCGCGACCGAAGAACCGGGGATGATCGGCGATCACTTCGTCGCCCATCCGCACGACGATCCGGTCGGCATAGGCCCGGACCTGGACCGCACGACGCACCGCCTTGGCGGCAACCGAGTAGCGGTTCCGATCGAAGCTGATCAGGCAGGTCCCGGTCACCGCATGCTGCGTCTCGTGGAAGCCGTCGAACGGTGCGAGCATCGGCTGGAGCGCGGGCCGTTCTAACTCCAAGGCCTGCGCGACCGTCATCTCCTTGTGCTCGGGGTGCGCATGCATCTCCGCCCAGCGCCGGCACTCGGCTTCCAGCCAGCCGTTCAACTCCTCCAGGCTGGCGAACCGAAGCCGCGGCTTGAAGAGCCGCCCCCGGATCGTCTGGACCTGATGCTCGACCTGGCCCTTCTCCCAGCCGGCCGCTGGCGAGCACGCGGTCGGCTCGACCATGTAATGGTCCGCCATCACCAGGAAGCGACGGTTGAACACGCGCTCCTTGCCGACGAACACGGTCGTCACCGCAGTCTTCATGTTGTCGTAGATGCCGCGCAGCGGCACCCCTCCGAAGAAGCCGAAGCCGCGCGCATGCGCGTCGAACACCATCTCCTGCGTCTCGCGCGGATACGCTCGGACATAGACTGCTCGCGATGCGCAAAGCCGCACGTGGGCGACCTTCACCCGCATCGGCTTGCCCGCGATCTCCACGTCTTCATGGCTCCAGTCGAACTGGTACGCCTCGCCCTGTCTGAACAGCAGCGGGATAAACGCCGCCACGCCGTCGCCGGGATCCTTGCGCCGCGCCTCGGCCCAGCGCGTGGCGTAGCGCCGGACCGCGTCGTACGATCCCTCAAAGCCGTCGCGCAGCAGCAGATCATGGATACGCGTCATCCGCAGCCGATCGCGACGCGGGCGCGCCTCGTTCTCGGCCAGCAGCGTATCGAGCCGCTCCTGGAACGGTCCGATCCGCGGCAGCGGCTGCACCGATCGATGATAGTCGAACGAACCTTCCGGTGCGCGGATCGCCTTGCGCACCACCTTGCGCGACAATCGAAGATCCCGCGCGATCGCCTTGATCGGCTTGCCGCTGGCGTACTCACGCCGAACCCGAACCACAGTCTCCACAACCAACATCCCGATCTCGCCGCCTGAGAATACCCAGGCCGCTGTCTAAACCATCG
>QBLV01000256.1:0-958 GCA_003241815.1 Hyphomicrobiales bacterium
GGCGGTTTGGTGCCGGAGCCCGCGATCGGCCAGAACACGGTCGCAGGCGTCTCGAAATTCCTGCGGCTGGCGATCCCGTTCTTCCTGCTCGCCGGCACGCTTTTGACCTCGGGCGGGCTGGCCGAGCGGCTGGTGCGCTTTGCGGCGTCGCTCGTCGGGCATCGCCGTGCGGGGCTGGCGCAGACGGCGCTGGTCTCCAGCGTGCTGTTTTCGGGCGCGTCGGGCTCATCGATTGCCAATGCTGCCTTCGGCGCCAAGGTGATGGCGCCGACCCTGGTCGCGCGCGGCTATCCGCCGGCCCATGCGGCGGCGATCGTCGCTGGCGTCTCGATGCTCGACAACATCATCCCGCCCTCGATCGCCTTCCTGCTGCTGGCGACGGCCACCAATCTTTCGGTCGGGGCCCTGCTGGTCGGCGGCTTCGTCGCTGGCGGCGTGCTGGCGCTGGCCTTGTCGATCGGCATCCATCTGACCGTGCGAAATGTCGTCGATGCGGAGCCGAAGGCGAGCCCGCGCGAGCGGGCGTCGAGCTTCATCGGCGCGCTGCCGGCGATCGGCCTCGGCGTCGTGGTGGTGGTGGGCATCCGCTTCGGCCTCGTCACGGTGACGGAAGCCTCGGCGCTGGCGGTTGCTTACGCGCTGGTGACCTGCCTCGCATTGCGCAGCCTGAACGGCCGGAGCGTTCTCGCCGCGCTCCGCAGCACCGCGACGGAGGCCTCGGCGATCGGCCTTTTGATCGGAGCCTCGGCGCCCTTCGCCTTCCTGCTGGCGCTCGACCGGGTCTCCGACGGGATGGCCGGGCTGGTGACCGCGCTGGGCGGCGGGCCCTATGCGGTGATGCTGCTGTCCAACCTGGTGTTGCTGGTCGCCGGCCTCTTTCTCGATATCGGCGCGGCGATCCTTTTGCTGGCGCCGCTGCTGCTGCCGGTCGCGATCGCGGCGGGGCTCGATCCGATCC
>QBLV01000256.1:1017-2721 GCA_003241815.1 Hyphomicrobiales bacterium
ATCCGATCCAGTTCGGTGGCATCCTCGTGGTCAACCTCATGATCCATGGGCTGACGCCGCCGCTCGGCATCCTGGTCTATGTCGTCAGCGGCATCATGCGCGTGCCGGCTGGCGCTGTGTTCCGGGCCGTCTTGCCCTTGCTAGGCGTGCTGCTGGTCGCGCTGGCCGTGCTTTCGCTCGGCGCGGCCGCCTGGCCGTCGCTTGCGCCGGGGCTGCGGGCGTTGTTCTGATGCGGCGCCGACCTGCCTGAGATGGATACGACGCCATGACCGTTACCGATATCGCGACGCGGACCTATAATCATGGCTGGCGGCTCGATCCGATCATCCGCAGCCTGCTCGACACCGATTTCTACAAGCTCCTGATGCTGCAGATGATCCGGAGCTTCCATCCGGAGGTCGAGGTCACCTTCTCGCTGATCAACCGTTCGAAGCATATCCGCCTGGCCGACATTGTCGACGAGGCGGAATTGCGCGCCCAGCTCGATCATGCCCGCGAGATCCGGTTCTCGAAAAAGGAGTTGATCTGGCTCGCCGGCAACTCGTTCTACGGCAAGACGCAGATGTTCTCGCCGGAGTTCATCGCCTGGCTCGCCGAGTTTCGTCTGCCCGAATACGATCTGCGCAAGGTCGATGGGCAGTACGAACTGCATTTCGAGGGGCCCTGGACCCACACCACGATGTGGGAGGTGCCAGCGCTCGCCATCATCAACGAATTGCGGGCCCGCCAGGTGATGAAAGGCGAGAAGCGCTTTGCGCTCGACGTGCTCTATGCCCGGGGCAAGGCCAAGATGTGGGACAAGGTCGAGCGGCTGCAGACGCTGCCGAATCTCAAGCTCTCTGATTTCGGCACGCGGCGACGCCATGGCCATCTCTGGCAGCGCTGGTGCGTCGAGGCCTTGAAGGAGGGGTTGGGGCCGGCCTTCAGCGGCACCTCCAACGTGCTGCTGGCGATGGACAATGATCTCGAGGCGATCGGCACCAACGCCCATGAGCTGCCGATGGTGCTGGCCGCGCTCGCCGACAGCGACGAGGAGCTGCTGCGCGCGCCCTATCGCGTGCTCGACGAATGGCGGCAGGTCTATGGCGGCAACCTTTTGATCGCGTTGCCCGACGCCTTCGGAACAACCGGCTTCCTGCGCCATGCGCCGGACTGGGTCGCCGACTGGACGGGTTTTCGGCCCGATTCGGCGCCGCCGATCCCGGCCGGCGAGGAGATCATCGCGTGGTGGCGGCAGCGCGGGCGTGACCCCAGAGAGAAGCTGCTGGTCTTCTCCGACGGGCTTGACGTCGACGCGATCGAGCGCGTCTACCGGCATTTCGACGGCAAGGTCCGCATGGCCTTCGGCTGGGGCACCGACCTCACCAACGACCTCGTCGGCTGCTCGCCCGACGGCTCGCGCGCGCTCGACCCGATGTCGCTGGTCTGCAAGGTCACCAAGGCGAACGGCCGGCCTGCGGTGAAGCTGTCGGACAATCCCGAGAAGGTGTCGGGGGAGGGTGAGGCCGTGGCGCGCTACCGGCGGGTGTTCGGGATGGGGTAGAGGGAGACGCACTGCTTCGCGGCCCAACCTTGCATCCTG
This sequence comes from Hyphomicrobiales bacterium, assembly GCA_003241815.1. Lineage (GTDB taxonomy): Bacteria > Pseudomonadota > Alphaproteobacteria > Rhizobiales > Beijerinckiaceae > Allobosea. The sequence goes on from QBLV01000256.1 coordinate 2,600, forward strand.
CTTCAAAACCCCCTAATGCGACCGCGTTTTCCGGCCGCGTAGGGCCGTCGATCAGGAACAGGGTGTCATGGCCAAAGAGAAATTCGCTCGCACGAAGCCGCATTGCAACATTGGAACGATTG
>QBLV01000257.1 GCA_003241815.1 Hyphomicrobiales bacterium
CGTGCTGATGAGAACGCCCTCGTCGCGCATGGTATTGACGACGTTCAGAGCCATGACGCGGCGTCCGGAAGCGGGCATCCCCTCAAGGCCGATGTCGATGCCGAAGAACAGACCTGCATGGCGCACCGCGCGGATGCCGTTCGACTGATTCGCCAGCTGTTCGAGGCCGCTCGCCAGGCGCTCGCCCATGGCGAGTGCGTTCTGAGGAATCCGGTCGCGCTGTAGAACGCGCAGAACGGCATCGGCGGTGGCGATGCCGACCGTGGTGCCGGCAAATGTATTCGAATACCGCGCGGTCCCACCGAAGCGGTCCATCGCGGCGTGACGGCCGACGACCGCGCCGATCGGAAAGCCATTTCCCATGGGCTTGCCGAGGGTGGCGAGGTCGGGCGCAACCCCGTGCCGCTGGAAACCCCACATATGTCTACCGGTTCGACCGAAACCCGGCTGGACCTCATCGGCGATGAAGAGCCCGCCCGCTTCGCGCACTGCAGAGACACCGCCCGCGATGAAGCCCGGGGGATCCACCCAGACGCCGTCGCTGGAAAAGATGCTGTCGATCAGGAGCGCCGCGACGCCGATCCCGCGCCGGTTCAAATCCGTTATCGCGGCTCGCACCTGCGCCTCGAAAAAGGCCGCTGCCTGGGAGGCGGGTATCTTCGCAGGGCCCGGCAGGGTCACCATGCGCACGAAGGGGCTGAGTTTGACGGCATCGCCCAGATTGGGAGAGACAGCCGCAACGGCTGCGCTCGTGCCATGATAGGCATAGGACGAGACGATCACGCCCTCGTTGCCGCTCACCAGCCTTGCGACTCTAAGCGCGAGGTCGTTGGACTCGCTTCCCGTGCAGGTAAAGACGACCCGGTCGAGCTCGTGCGGAAAGGTTGCGACGAGCCGTTCGGCGTAATCGACCAGTTTCGGCTCCAGATAGCGCGTATTGGCGCTGATCCGGCCGGCTTGCTCCGCCATGGCCGCGTTCACTTCCGGGTGGCAATGCCCCAGCGACGGAACATTGTTGTAGAAGTCGAGATAGGCACGGTCGTCGGGGTCGTAGAGCCACATGCCCTCGCCGCGGACGAAGTGGACGGGCCTGCGATATTGAAGCCGATAGGACGCACCCAGCACGGCGTCGCGGCGGGAAATCAACGCGGCTTCGCGCTGCGCGAGATCGGCCTGGCCGGGCACGTAGCGGTTGGGCATGAGATCTACGGACATGGGTTGCGACCTGTTCTAGCGCCGGATCGATCCGGAGCGATGCGGAAGACGTTCTTCGGCGGAAGAGCGTTGGCGGCGGGTGGAGCCATTCACGCCGTGACTGTTGCCTCGGCGACGGCCGCCCGCCCATCCTGAGCGTTCAACGCGGACAGGATAGACAGGCCCTGCTCGGCTCGCGCCACGTTCTTTTTGATGTAGGCGGCATTGTCTGGGAAGAGCTGGGCGCGCCAGTAGTTGACGAGGATCAGCACGCTCTGGCGGGCCTTCATCAGCCCGAAAAGCAATGTGATCTCCAGTTGAGACAAGGGAAGCACCGATGCGTAACCTGCGATCAGATCCTCTGCTCCACCCAACGGCCGCAGCGGATCTCCCACGGAATGGCTTGCCGCGATCGTCAGGTCCTGGATCCGGGGGGCCCAGCAGCCATCGCCGAAATCGATGAAAGCGATGCCGGCATCAGTCGAGAGCATGTTGAAGGGGCTCGGATCGTTGTGAGTGACCTGCCAGGGCAGGTCGCCCATGCGAGGCTCGACCAGCTTCAGGAAAGCCGCCATCGCCGCGCCGACAGCATCGGCCACCGGGCCGCTCGGCAGGTATTGCTGCAGCTCCATCAGTCGGGACCAGCATCCGACATGCCAGAGAACCGGCCGAGCCATCGCCGGAAGATCGCCACGGCTCAAAGCCAGATCGAGCTGCCCGAGCGCTCTGCCGGCATCGAGGAGCAGATCAGAGGTTCTCGGCATCAGATGCAGCGGCGTCCCGGTCACGCAGGTCTGCAGATACCCAGAGACGCCGTCATGCTCGAATATCCGCGCGCCCCCTTGGGTAGGCAGGAGCCGGGGCGCGACGAAGCCGGTTCCCTTTTCCACCGCCATGATCGCAGCGGACTGGAACGCGAAGCTGTCGACAGCCTCGGGTTGCGTCGATGTCTTCAGGATTAGTCGTGTCGAATCCGGCAGGGTCACTTCAGCAGTGCCCTCGACTTCCGAGGACAAAACCTTGATCCGTCCGGACAGGCCGTAGTGACGGGCCAGCAGCCCGGCCAATACGTCGTCCGCCACGACGCTCGGCGCCGCCGTCATGATGGCCGTCGCGGCGCGAAAATAAGTGTCGTCCGCTGCGCTGAAGCGGTGCGCTTTGCCCCCGTCGAGCAGTGGGACCAAATAGGGCCGGCTTTTCGAAAACCCGACATCGGCATCGTTATCGACGTTCAAAATGCCTCTCCCGGCATTGTTTGGCTTGCCCGTCGAGTTGAGAGGCAACGCCTTGCGAGCAACTGAGCCATCAGCAGGCCCATCGAGGGATATCGGTTTTGCGACAAACCCAATTCTACCGGCGACAGCGATGCTGTCTTTCCTCGATACCGTGAAGCGCTGCCTCCGAGGCGGCGCGTCCTATCCTTCCCGATCAGGCCGCGACGGCCTCGATGGTCTTCTTCTCCCACTCCTCGCCCCAGATCA
>QBLV01000258.1 GCA_003241815.1 Hyphomicrobiales bacterium
GTTGTGGTTGGCCGGGCGCCGCCCGCCGGTTAGGCGTCGGGCGCCCGAAGCTTCCGTGTCGGCCGAGAGCGCCTCGACCCGGTCGCGCTGGCTGGCGAGCGTCAGCGGGCCCATCGTGGTGGCCCGGTCCTGGCTGTCACCGAGCACGAGCGCTTCCCCGGCCTTGACCATGCCGCTGCCGAAGCGCTCGACCAGGCTCTCATGCACATAGAAGCGGTTGGGCGCGATGCAGACCTGACCGGCGTTACGGAACTTAAACAGCGCGCACAACGCTGCCGCATTATCGACGTCGGCATCCTCGCAGATCACCACCGGCGCATGGCCGCCGAGTTCCATCGAGCAGCGCTTGACGGTCTTGGCGGCCTCGGCCAGCAGCATCTGGCCGACGCGCGTCGAGCCGGTCAGTGAAATCTTGCGGACCTCCTCGGCGGCCATCAGGAGCGGCGTGATCGTCTCGGCCGGGCCGAAGAGCATCTGGACGGTGCCGGCTGGGGCGCCGCCTTCTGCGCAGGCTTCCGCGATCAGGGTCGAGGTCAGCGGCGTCTGCTCGGACGGGCGGCAGATGATCGGACAGCCGGCGGCGAGTGCCGGCGCGATCTTGCGGGCGAGCAGATTGATCGGGAAATTCCAGGCGGTGAAGGCGGCGACGATGCCGACAGGCTCCAGCGCCGTCGCAAGGCGCCCGCCTTGCCGCGAGGGGATCGTCTCGCCGAAAAGGCGCTCGGCCTCACCGGCAAACCAGTCGAACTGTTCGATCGCGATCAACACCTCGCCTTCGGACTGGGCGATCGGCCGGCCGATCTCATGGGATAGCGCGCGCGCCAGCGCGCCCTTGCGCGCTTCCATCGCCCGGGCGATGCCGCGCAGGACCTTGGCCCGCTCCCAACCATGCACCTTCGACCAGATTTTCAGCGCGGCACGCGCGTGATGAAGCGCCTCCTCGACCTCGGCCGCGCCGCCGCGCGGCGCCGTCCAGAGCAATTCCTCGGTACAGGGGTTGATGACCCGCAACGGTTCGAGCGTGGTCTGCGCACGGAATTCGCCACCGATCAGCAGCTTGGGAATCAAGTCGGGCATGGAGCCTCCAGGATGTTCGGGACAAGCTTGGCGCGGCCGGTTGAAGCGAGGCGCGCAGTCTTCAGGCCGTCATTGGCTCGCGGTGACGCCGCCGTCGACGTAAACGATCTGGCCAGTCATGTAGCTGCCGGCCGGGGCCGCGAAGGTGATGATCTGGCCGACGACTTCGACGGGGTCGCCGATCCGGCCGAGCGGATTGCGGTCGAGGATGAAATCGCGAAAGCCGTCGCGCTCAAGGTGGGGGCGGATGCGCTCGGACTGGATGAAGGTCGGCGCGACGCCGTTGACAGTGATGTTGTGCCCGGCGAGTTCCATCGCATGCTGCTTGACCAGCATGACGAGGCCACCCTTGGTGGCGCAGTAGGCCGAATAGCCGCGATTGCGTAGCGCCAGTTGCGAGCGCACCGACAGCAGATGGATCTGGCGTCCGCCCGTGCCTTGCGCGATCTGGTGGCGTGCCACGGCCTGGGCCAGGAACATCGCCGATTTCAGATTGGTCTCGTAGACCTCGTCGAAGGTCTCTTCGGTGACGTCAAGCAGCGACTGCTCCCGCTGGACGCCGACGCAGTTGACCAGCACGTCGATGCCGCCCATGGCCTCGGCGGCGCGGTCGGCGACCTCTGCGATCGCGGCTGGCCTGCGCGCATCGAGTTCGAAGCCGTAGGTGTCGATGCCGACGCAAGCGAGCTTTTGCGCAAGCGCGGCCGCCTTTCCGCCATTGGGGCCAGCGATGGCGCAATGGGCCCCGCGCCGCGTTAGCGCCATCGCGATCGCCTCGCCGAGCGCGCCGTAGCCGCCGGGCAGGAAGATGCGCAGCCCCTTGATGTCGAACAGCCGGTCCATCGCGTCGAGGTCGATCTGCGGCGTCAGGTTCGTGGCGAGCTGGTTCACGCGGCGTTCTCCACGGCGGCACGCTCGGTCAGCAGATTGCCGAGATAGGCGCGGGCCGGCTCGAAGGCGAGCAGCCCGGCATAGTCCGGCAGCAGCGTGACGACGCCCTTGTTGACGAAGATGAAGCGCTCGCAGATCTCCTCGAGGATTTCGAGATGGAAGCGCTCATTGGGGTGGACGCAGAGGAAGACCAGCCGGCCTTCAGCCCGCAACCGCCGGAAGAAATCCAGCATGAAGCCGATATAGCCGTCCTGGGTGTTGAACTGCGGCTCGTCGAAGAGATGGACCAGCGGATATTCGCTGCCGGCGCGCTCCATCAGGGCATTGGGGCGCAACGACCGGAAATGCCGGACCTGGTAGGACTGGTGATAGTGGATCGCGAGGCGGTCGCGCTCGTCGGTGCGGACGCGGTGAATGTTGCGGCCGCAGACCTCCACAGCGCCATTGGTGGGGCTGTTCGAACCGGTGATCAGCTCGAACAGCGTCGTCTTGCCGGAGCCGTTGGGGCCCATCATGCCGACGATCGCCGGCTCCTCGATGCGGAAATCCGCGTCGAGCCGGAAGGTCGGCGTGCGGTCGAGCCGGCCGCGCGTGTAGATCTTCGAGAGGTTGGTGACGTCAAGCATCGCGCTCATGGT
>QBLV01000259.1 GCA_003241815.1 Hyphomicrobiales bacterium
AAGAGCTACGACGCATCGTCCGAGTTCCCGGCCGGGGCCGAGATCGTCAGCATGACAGTCCGCGAGGCGCTGCGCGACGCCATGGCTGAGGAAATGCGCCGCGACGGCGACGTCTTCGTCATGGGCGAGGAGGTTGCGGAGTACCAGGGCGCCTACAAGGTCACGCAAGGGCTGCTGCAGGAGTTCGGGGCCAAGCGCGTCATCGACACCCCGATCACCGAGCATGGCTTCGCCGGCATCGGCGTCGGCGCGGCGTTGACCGGCCTCAAGCCGATCGTCGAGTTCATGACCTTCAACTTCGCCATGCAGGCGATCGACCAGATCATCAACTCCGCCGCCAAGACGCTCTACATGTCCGGCGGCCAGATGGGCTGCCCGATCGTCTTCCGCGGCCCCAACGGCGCGGCCGCCCGCGTCGGCGCCCAGCACAGCCACGACTACGCCGCCTGGTATTCCAACGTGCCGGGCCTCAAGGTCATCGCCCCCTACAGCGCATCCGACGCCAAGGGCCTGCTCAAGAGCGCGATCCGCGACCCCAACCCGATCATCTTCCTCGAAAACGAGATCCTCTACGGCCGCCAGTTCGATGTGCCCAAGGGTGACGACATCCTGGTGCCGATCGGCAAGGCCAAGGTCGTGCGGCCGGGGACCGACGTCACCATCGTCTCCTTCAGCATCGGCATGACCTATGCGCTGGCCGCCGCCGAGGCGCTGGCGAAGGAGGGCATCGATGCCGAGGTCATCGACCTCCGGACCATCCGCCCGATGGACATCGAGACGGTGATCGCCTCGGTTCAGAAGACGCATCGCTGCGTCGCGGTGGAGGAGGGCTTCCCACAGTCGGGCGTCACGGCCGAGATCGGCATGCGGATCATGGAGGCCGCGTTCGACTATCTCGACGCCCCCGTCGCCCGCGTCACCGGCAAGGACGTGCCGATGCCCTATGCGGCGAACCTGGAAAAGCTGGCGTTGCCGAATGTCGGCGAGGTCATCGCGGCGGCGAAGGCCGTTTGTTACAAGGCCTGATGTCATGGCGCTCACGATCGAAGCCATGGTCGCTTCGGTTGGCCTCGCATCGGCCGGGGCCCTCGGCTCCGTGGCCTATTTCCGGCCGGGGAAGCGCCTCGCGCCCCGGCCGCTGACGTCGCCGCATCTGATCCGCGCGCGGCTTCGTCTGCATCGTATCGACCTGCTCGCTTTCATCCTGGCCGGTGGCGGCGCCCTGTCGCTTGTGCCCGAGACGATGCAGGCCTTCGCTCCGGAATTGATGAGGGGCACGACGTTGGCAGGGACCGCTCTTGAGCATCTCGACTACGTCGCCTTCGTCCTCGTTTCTCTCAGCTTCGGTTTGGGCCTCGCCCGCCGCCTGCTGCTCATTGCCTTGGAAAAAGCGAGCCTCCAGCCATGCCCGTGAACATCCTGATGCCCGCGCTCTCCCCCACCATGGAGAAGGGCAACCTCGCCAAATGGCTGAAGAAGGAAGGCGACACGATCAAGTCGGGTGACATCATCGCCGAGATCGAGACCGACAAGGCGACGATGGAGGTCGAGGCCGTCGACGAGGGTATCCTCGCGAAGATCCTGGTGCCGGACGGCACGAACGATGTCGCGGTCAACGAGATCATCGGCGTGATCGCCGCAGAGGGGGAGGATGTGAACGCGGCCGCGCCGGCCAAGGCCGAGGCGCCGAAGGCTGAGGCCCCCAAGGCTGAGGCGCCCAAGGCGGAAGCGCCCAAGACTAATGCCCCCAAGGCCGAGGACGCTCCTGCGGCATCGACCCAGGCTGCGGCGGCATCGAGCGGGCCCCGCCCCTTCGCCTCGCCGCTGGCTCGCCGTCTCGCCAAGGAAGCCGGGCTCGATCTCGCCAAGGTCCAGGGCTCGGGGCCCCATGGCCGCATCGTCGAGAAGGACATCGAAGCCGCCAAGGCCGGCGGCGGTGCCAAGGCTGCGCCTGCCGCAGCTGCAGCGTCGGCTCCCGTCGCCAAGCCGTCTACGGCTCCGCTTGCATCCGGCATGTCGGACGAGGCGGTCAAGAAGCTGTTTGCGCCGGGCTCCTATGAGGAGGTGCCCCATGACGGCATGCGCAAGACGATCGCGCGCCGCCTGCTCGAATCCAAGCAAACGATCCCGCACTTCTACCTGACGATCGACTGCGAGCTGGATGCGCTCTTGAAGCTGCGCGCCGAGCTCAACGCCGCAGCCCCGGAGAAGGACGGCAAGCCGGCCTACAAGCTCTCGGTCAATGACATGGTGATCAAGGCGATCGCGCTCTCGCTGCGCGCGGTGCCCGAGGCCAATGTGAGCTGGACTGAAAACACCATGCTCAAGCACAAGCATGCCGATGTCGGCGTCGCCGTCTCGATCCCCGGCGGGCTGATCACCCCGGTGATCCGGGACGCCTGCCACAAGACGCTGTCGCAGATCTCCAACGAGATGAAGGACCTCGCGGCCCGCGCCAAAAACCGCAAGCTGAAGCCCGAGGAGTATCAGGGCGGCACCACGGCGGTCTCCAACCTCGGCATGTTCGGCGTCAAGGACTTCGCCGCGATCGTGACCCCGCCGCATGC
>QBLV01000025.1:0-16891 GCA_003241815.1 Hyphomicrobiales bacterium
GCCGCTGCCAGGGCTGGAGAGCCGCTACCGGCTGACTTGAGGCTCAGCGTGCATCGACCAGCAGTTCGACCTCCTCGGTGAAGGCGGCGATCCGCGCCGCGTTGACCCCGAGATCGTGCGGGCCGATCCGCGAGGCCGACCGGATGTCGATACGGCTGCCATCGGCGCGCGGGCGCACCCGGATGGTGATGTCCTCCGCCGTGCGCAGGATGCGTGAGCGCGCCACGGCCTCGATGCGTCCGGCGCCGCTGCGCCCGCCCGGGCGCGATGATTCGAGCACCTGCCAGCCACGCGCGACGGCGGCGCGCGATGTCGAAGGCGATCTCGGCTGGCACTTCGAGCACGATCGGCACCGCCTTGGGATAGGCCTGCCGCTGGAGGCGGCGGCGATCCGGCGCTACATCGGACGGCACGCGGCCGGCGCGGGCATCGAGCGCGACGCGCGAGCGGCTGAAGGCCGGTGGATCGTCGATATCCGTCGAGACATCGGCCAGGCCCGGCAGCGTCGCCAGCCGGAAGCCGACATAGGCGGCAGGCACCAGCATCAGCGCACAGAGCAGGAAGGCGCCCGAGGCCATGCCCACTCCGCGATGGCCTGACTGCCAGATCCGCATGAAGGCCAGCAGCGACAGGATGAGCGCCAGCAGCACGACGACATAAGCCGCCGCCACGGGTGCCAAGCCCTCGAGGCTCGGCTCGCCGATGCGGAAAACGATGATCGCGAGCAGCAGTACCGCAAGCGAAAACCAGGCCAGCCTGCGGCTCCACAGAGCGGCGCGCGAGACAGGCTCCTCGAAGACGAGACGGCGGTGCATAGGCCATAGGTGACGCGGCAGTGGGCCGAACGCAAGACCAGGTGAAGAGCGGGAATGCGGCCCTCGCCTCCGCTGGCGAGATGGTTTAGGCGTGATCGTTCAGCACTCCAGGGCTCATGAGACGTGCCAGATTCGAAAACAGCGCCGCGCGCAGATGCGACCGAACCGGACCGCGTCTGGTTCCGCTTCATGCGGCTGCATCAGCGCATGCTGATCCAGATGACGGCGCGCGTCCGGGCGCTCGGCCTGTCGATCCCGCAATTCGACCTGCTCTCGACCCTGACCGAGCGCGAGGGCATCAGCCAGAACGAACTGGCCGAGCGGCTCTATGTCACCAAGGGTAATGTCTCCGGGCTCGTCGATCGGCTGGTCCAGGCCGGGCTCGTCGAGCGCCGTGCGATCGCCGGCGATCGCCGCTCCTATGCGATGCATCTGACGCCGGAGGGGCGCCGGCTGGCGGACGCCGGCATCGCGGCGCAGCGCGACTTCGTGGCAAGGACGCTGGGCAAGCTGCCGGCTGCAGATCTCGCCGAGCTCGACCGCCTGGTGCTAGACTGGCGCGAACTCGCGCGGGCGGTCGACGAGGTCTGAGGTGCCACCGTGGTCTGGCTCTCGGGCCATGATCTTGATCTTCTCCACCACCTGCCGGTTGCCGGCTGCGGCCCAGCGTTTGAGCTGGCTGTAATAAGGCTCCTTGCGCCAGGCCTGCGCGGCTCCCGGATCGGCCTGGACGAAAATCCAGCGCGTCTCATGGTCAGGACGAAGCGGGCCTTGTCGGGCTTCCAGTCGGGCCCCAGGTAAGCCTGCGTCATCCAGAGGCAGTGGAAGTCCCGGCATTGCTGCGGCCGTGCCTCGTAGATCTTGCAGCCGCGTCCGGGCTGGCAATTGGGGCACCAGTTGCCAGCGGTGGCCCCGACGGGGGGCGTCGTAGACCTTGCAGCAGAGGTTGCAGCTGCCGCGATTGCGGCCCTGCGCGGGCCGGTTCACCAATCCTGCCGGGCCGATCATTGAACCTCTCTGACAAGCCGCACCATGACGAGCGTCAGGAGCGACGCCAAGCGGACGCGACCATGCCGTTTCGACCCGTCCGGCGGCAGAGTCTGCGCCGATGCGCGTAAAAATCGCTCAGCGCTTGCGCCTCGCCGGGTCTATGCTCGCATCAGCATTTTCATAAAGACCGGGAGCCTGAGCGATGCTGTCCAACCTCGCCGTCCGCGACATCGAGACCCTCGTCCATCCCTACACGAACCTCGCGACCCATCGCGAGGTGGGCCCGCTCGTGATCGAGAGCGGCAGGGGTGTCTATGTCACCGATTCCAGCGGCAAGGAATACATCGAGGGCATGGCGGGCCTGTGGTGCACGGCGCTCGGCTATTCCAACCAGGAACTGGTCGAGACCGCCTATGAGCAGATGAAGAAGCTGCCCTTCACCCACATCTTCGGCGGCCGCAGCAACGACCCGGCGATCGAACTGGCGGAAAAGCTGAAGGAGATCGCGCCGGTGCCGATCTCGAAGGTGTTCTATGGCGCGTCGGGCTCCGACGCCAACGACACGCAGGTCAAGATCGTCTGGTACATGAACAATGCGCTCGGTCGGCCGCAGAAGAAGAAGATCATCTCGCGGCTGAAGGGCTATCACGGCGTCACCGTCGCCTCGGCCTCGCTGACCGGCCTGCCCAACAACCATATCGACTTCGACCTGCCGCTGCCCGGCATCCTGCACACCTCCTGCCCGCATCATTACCGCTTCGCCGAGCCCGGCGAGAGCGAGCAGGACTTCTCCTCGCGGCTCGCAGCCGAGCTCGAGGAGATGATCCTGCGCGAGGGGCCTGACACGGTCGCTGCCTTCATCGCCGAGCCGGTAATGGGTGCAGGCGGCGCGATCACCCCGCCCGAGGGCTACTTCGAGAAGATCAACGCGATCCTGGCGAAATACGACATCCTGTTCATCGCCGACGAAGTGATCACTGGTTTCGGCCGTACCGGCAACATGTTCGGCACCACGACCTATGGCTTGAATGCCGACACCATCTCCTGCGCCAAGCAGATCACCTCGGCTTATTTCCCGCTCAGCGCCGTGATGATGAACGAGAAGGTCTATGAGGTCCTGGTCGATCAGAGCCGCAAGATCGGCACCTTCGGCCATGGCAACACCTATGCCGGCCATCCGGTCGGCTGTGCCATCGCGGTCAAGACGCTGGAGATCTACCAGCGCGACAAAATCGTCGAGCATGTCCGCAGCGTCGAGCCGACCTTCCTCAAGCGGCTGCACAAGCTCGCCGAGCATCCGCTCGTGGGCGAGGCGCGCGGCGTCGGCCTCATCGGCGCGGTCGAACTCGTCAAGGACAAGCTGACCAAGGCTGCCTTCGAGGCCAAGAAGGGTGTCGGCGCCAAATCGGTGGTCTTCGCCCAGGAGGAAGGCCTGATCCTCCGCGCCATGGGCGATCGCGTCGCGTTCTGCCCACCGATGATCATCACCGAAGCCGAACTCGAGGAAATGTTCGACCGCTACGAGCGCGCGCTGAACAAGACGCTGAACTGGGCCAAGGCGGAAGGCCTGCTCGCCGCCTGAGGCCCTCTCGGGACGCCCTGGCTTTGCCGCTTGCGGCCGTCCGGCTCTCCGGCGGCCTCGCATGGCGGTGGTGACGCTCTTGCTTCGACCCGCCATGCACCGCGTCTGCCGCGCGCGCCCGTGCAGCACTTCGTTCATGATTGTGGCGGCAGGCTGCACAGCGACACATATCGCCTTGAACTGATCATGATGGTGCCTCGGCGCCGTCCCGATCGCTGGGCACGGTGATTGCATGACCATGGCCAGGAACCATCGGTCTATGTGCAGCCAACCAGGCCGGAACCGATGAACCCGTCTCATCCGCGTCACCAGACGCAAGCGAATGCGAGCTTTCACGATGCGACGGCGAAAGAGGCCTATGCCTCCTGGTTCCGCCCGATTGCATTTCCTGCCGTTGCCGCCGGAACAAGACGTCCGGCTGTCGCGTTGGATGTCCGTGCGAAGGATGTACCATCCCGGCTTGCCGGTGTCCTTCGCAACGGCTTTGACGACTGACCCTCTTAGAATTCGCTTCGAGACCCTCCATGTTTGACCGGCGCAGAGTTCTCCAAACTCTCGCCGGTCTTTTTTTGGCCTTGGGGGGGACGGGAGCCTACGCCGCTGCGTGGGAGCCGGGCCGGCAGACGCTGACCCGCTATCGGCTGAGGCCGAGAGACTGGCCGGAGGGCCGCAGGCTGCGGCTTGCCGTGATCTCCGATCTTCATATCGGTTCGCTGCATGTGCCGCTCTCGCGTGTCACCGAGATCGTCGATGCGACCAACGCCCTGAAGCCGGATCTCACATTGCTGCTCGGCGATTTCGTCGCGAGCCGAACGCGTGTGGCCTCGGATCCGGCGATGCGCGACTGGGCTGCGGAACTGGCGCGGCTCCAGGCTCGCGACGGCGTCTTCGCCGTTCTCGGCAATCATGACTGGTGGCATGATCCGGAGTGTCAGGCCGCGCGCGCCGGTCCCACCAAGGTCGGGGAGGCGCTGCAAGACGCCGGCATCGCTGTGCTGGAGAACCGGGCCCTGAGGATTGAAACAGCGGACGGCCCCCTCTGGCTGGCCGGCCTCGGTGACCAGATCGCGTTCCTGCCGCGCCTGCGCGGTCGCCCGCACGGCGTCGATGATCTCGCAGGCACGATGGCGCAGATCGCCGATGACGGCGCTCCGGTGATCATGATGGCACATGAGCCCGACGTTTTCGCGCACGTGCCGGATCGCGTTTCGCTGACCCTGTCGGGCCATACCCATGGGGGGCAAGTCAGGCTCTTCGGCTGGGCGCCGATCGTGCCGTCTCGCTATGGCAACCGTTACGCTTACGGACATGTCCGCGAGGCGGGGCGCGATCTCGTCGTCTCGGCCGGCATCGGTACGAGCCAACTGCCGATCAGGTTCGGCATTCCCCCCGAGATCGTGCTGATCGAGCTGGGATGAGGCGGGCGTGCGTCGAAAAACCGTGAGAGCACGCTATTGGAAAGAACGGTTTTTAGCGCTTCGCGCCCCGCTCCGGTCGCCCGGCGTGATCAGGTCACGATCACCTTGGTGCCGGCGGGCACCCGGTTGAACAGGTCGATCACGTCGATATTGCGCATCCGGATGCAGCCCGACGATGCCGAACGGCCGATCGTCTCCGGCTCGTTGGTGCCGTGGATGCGATACAGCGTGTCGTGGCCGTTCTGGTAGAGATAGAGGGCGCGGGCGCCCAGCGGATTGTCGGGGCCGCCCTCCATGCCGCCGGCGCGGGGCGCCAGATGCGGCCAGCGCGCGATCATCTCGGCGGGCGGCGTCCAGCGCGGCCACTCGGCCTTGCGCTGGATGATCGCTTCTCCGGTCCAGCCGAAGGCCTCATCGCCGGTGGCGACGCCGTAGCGGATCGCCTTCTTGTTCGGCAAGACGTAGTAGAGATACTTCTCTTTCGTATCGACGACGATCGTACCGGGAGCCTGACCCGTCGGATCGGCGATCTCGTAAGGCAGATGCGTGATCTGATGCTCGAACTTCGGTACCAGCGCGATGTACTCGGCGTCGCGCGCAGACAGAGCCGGAGCGTTGACGCTCTTGTACTGGCAGGCCCCAAGAAGGGCCGATACCGCCAAGGCGAGGATCACGGTCTGTTTCATGCTGTCCACCAGAGCGGCCCGAAGGCAATCTTTATGCTGAATTTCGGGTTAACGCTTGGTATCTGCCCGTTGCGGCAGGAACGTCGGCGATTTGCGATGATCTAGGGCCGAAACAGACATGGCGCAATCAAGTTCCCTTTCTGGCGGCGGAATTGGACGTTTCGCAACGCAGCGTGGCATGAGCGCCACGCTCGGCCGCCACAGCTGACCACATCAAGAGGCCTGCCGGTGACGACCCTGCTGATCACGCATCCCTCCTGCTTCCGGCACGAGACGCCGTCGGGCCATCCCGAGCGCGCGGACCGGCTGCGCGCGGTAGAGGCGGCGCTGGAGGACGAGCGCTTCGCGTCACTGATTCGCGTCAGTGCGCCGCTGGGCACGCTCGACCAGGTGACGCTCTGCCATCCGCGGGAGTTCGCGGAGGCGATCCTCGCGGCTGCGCCACAAACCGGGCTGGTCCAGATCGATGGCGATACGCTGATGTCGCCCGGCACGGCCGAGGCGGTGCTGCATGGCGTCGGAGGCGCGGTGCAGGCGATCGACGAGGTGATGGCGGGGGGCGCTTCGAATGCTTTCTGCGCGATGCGGCCGCCCGGCCATCACGCCGAAAGCGTCAAGGCGATGGGGTTCTGTTTCTTCAACACCGCCGCCATCGCGGCCCGGCACGCGCAGCGACATCATGGCGCGCAGCGCGTGGCGATCATCGATTGGGATGTCCATCACGGCAACGGCACGCAGGAGATTTTCTGGGACGATGCGAGCGTGCTCTATGCCTCGACCCATGAGATGCCGCTTTATCCCGGCACGGGGTCGGCCTCCGAGCGCGGCCAGCACGGCACCATCGTCAACGCGCCGCTGCGGGCTGGCGACGGCTCCGAGCCGTTCCGCGAGGCGATGGAGACCGTGCTGCTGCCGCGCATCGAGGCGTTCGCACCAGACCTCATCGTCATCTCCGCCGGGTTCGACGCGCATTGGCGCGACCCGCTTGCCAATCTCAATCTGAAGGAATCGGACTTCGCCTGGGCCACGCAGAAGCTGATGGCGATCGCAGACCGGCTCTGCTCCGGACGTGTCGTCTCGATCCTGGAGGGCGGCTACGATCTCCAGGGGCTGTCCCGCTCCGCCGCCGCCCATGTCACGGCGCTGATGCGGGGCTGAGGTCACGGCCAGGATTCTCGGCCCTGGCCCTTGCGCAGAGTGTGGGCGCCTGGAGATCGTGCCGTGTTCATCGCGGGTTCAGTCGTGCCTTCACAAGACAAGCGTGCTAGTGGGACGCCGGGTTGCGGCGGATTGCTCGGCCGGGGGGGCTCGACTTCGCGAATCGCATGGGGGTCGGTTCCGGAGTTAAATTAAAAGGTGCGTGACAGGTTTTCACCGCATGACGGAGGGCGCGAGGTGGCGCCGATCCTCCATGCGCCTGGCCTGGTCGCAGCGGGGCGCGATGAACGACATGAGCAAGCTGTCGGCGACGACAGAGCCGGCGGCTGCGGATTCGCTCGCCATGCTGGCGGGCGAGAGGCGGCCGGACCTCCTTCGCGATGAAGTGCTGGGCGAAATCTTCGCCGCGACCGTGGCGGAACGGGCAACGCATCCGGCGCTGGTCGATGCGACGCGGCGGCTGAGCTATGACGAGGTCTGGGCAGCTGCCGGACGGCAGGCGCGCGGGCTTGCGCTCGCAGGCATCGGACAGGGCGACCTCGTCGGCCTGTGGATGCCGCGCGGCATCGACCTGCTCATCGCGCAGATCGCAATCACGCGCGCAGGTGCGGCCTGGGTACCGTTCGACGCGGAGGCGCCTGTCGACCGCATCGCCATCTGCCTGAGCGATGCGCAGGCCAAGGGCCTCGTCACTGCGTCCGACTGGCAGGGTCGGGCCGCGGCCACGGAGCGCACCGTCTGGACACCGGAGACCCTGGCCGCCGCCGACGACGGCGTCGCGATGCCGGCCCGGGCAGCCGGACTGACCAAGGACCATGCCGCCTATCTGATCTACACCTCGGGCTCGACGGGAACGCCGAAGGCGATCGTCATCAGCCATCGCAACATCTGTCATTTCCTGCGCTCGGGGAACGCGCTCTACCGT
The DNA here is from genome assembly GCA_003241815.1 of Hyphomicrobiales bacterium. Taxonomy (GTDB): domain Bacteria; phylum Pseudomonadota; class Alphaproteobacteria; order Rhizobiales; family Beijerinckiaceae; genus Allobosea. The sequence continues at coordinate 7,575 of QBLV01000025.1, forward strand.
ATCGATGGCGACGATATCGTTTTCCAGGGCGCATCGGTGGCCTTCGACCTGTCGATGGAAGAGATCTGGACGCCTTATCTCGTGGGCGCGACGCTCTATGTCGCTTCGCCCGAGACGATGGGCGATGCCGAGAAACTGCCTGCGCTGCTGACGCAGGCCGGCGTGACCGTGATCGACACGGTGCCGACGCTCCTCGGCATCCTGCCCGCCGACGTGCCGTCGCTGAAGCTGATCCTGCTCGGTGGCGAGGCGCTGCCGCCTGCGACCGTCCAGAAATGGTCGAAGCCAGGTCGACGCATCCTCAACACCTATGGCCCAACGGAAGCGACCGTGGTTGCGACCGCGACCGAGGTCGTGCCGGGCGAGATCGTCACGATCGGCCGGCCGATCGCGAACTACACCGCCTATATCGTCAACGAGGCGATGGAGGTCGTCGGTCGCGGCGAGCAGGGCGAGCTGCTGATCGGTGGCCCGGGTGTCGCCAAGGGCTATCATGGACGCCCTGAGCTGACGGCCGAGAAGTTCATTGCCAACCCGTTCGGCAGTGCATTGGGGAGCGACGATCCGGTGCTCTATCGCTCGGGCGACGCGGTCAGCCTCGACGACAACGGCAACATTGTCTTTCACGGCCGCATCGACGACCAGATCAAGATTCGCGGCTTCCGGGTCGAACTCGGCGAGATCGAATCGAAGCTCGCAGACGAACCCGGCGTCAACCAGGCCGCCGTGGTGCTGCGCATCGACGACGAGATCGAGCGGCTCGTTGCCTTCGTCGTCGCCGAACCCGGCGTCGCGGTGGATGGCGCGGTTCTGCGCGCCTCGCTGCGCGACCAGTTGCCGCCCTATATGGTGCCAGCGCATTTCGAGGCTGTCGGCTCGCTGCCGCGCATGGTCTCGGGCAAGATCGATCGCCGGATGCTGAAGGCCGCGCCGCTGACGGCGCCGAGTGCTGCCGGCGAGCAGGAGCCGCCGCGCAATGCGACGGAAGCAGCCCTGCTCGAAGCCGCCAAGCGGGTGCTGGGTGCCTCCAGCCTGCCGCTTGAAGCCGATTTCTTCGTCGATCTCGGTGGTCATTCGCTGCTCGCGGCGCGGTTCATCTCGATCGTGCGCGAGACGCCGGCCTATGCCGGCATCACGCTTCAGGATGTCTATGGCGCGCGGACCTTGCGTGGTATGGCGGCGTTGCTGGACGAGCGCGGCGTCGGCGAAACGCTCGACCTTTCCTTCACGCCGCCGCCCTTCATGCGACGTTTCCTCTGCGGGCTGGCCCAGGCCGTCGCTCTGCCGGTGATCATTGGCCTGTCGACAGCCCAATGGCTCGGCATCTTCGTCACCTACATGCTGATCTCCGGCGAGGATCTGGCGCTGCCGGCGCAGGTCGCGGCGCTGCTGGGCGTCTATGTCGCCATCACCATCGTTACCGGCTTCATCGCGATCGGGCTGAAATGGCTCGTGCTCGGGCGCACCAAGCCCGGCGTCTATCCGCTTTGGGGCGTCTATTATTTCCGCTGGTGGTTCGCGTCGCGCGTCGCCGGCCTCGTCCACATCAAATGGCTGCAATCCACACCTGTGATGCGGTTCTACTGGCGGCTGCTCGGTGCCCGGGTCGGTCGGGATGTGATCATCTCCGATTACGAGGCGGGGGCGATCGACCTGATCAGCGTCGGCGACGGTTCGTCGCTCGGCGCCAAGACGACCTTCGCCAACGCCGAAGCGCTGGGCGACAAGCTGATCATCGGCACGATCACCATCGGCAAGGACGTTTATGCCGGCTCGTCAGTCGTCTTCGGCCATGGCTGCGTCGTATCCGACCATGCCGAACTGCTCGACCTGACCACGGTTCCGCCCGGCGGGATCGTGGGCGAAGCCGAAATCTGGGACGGCTCTCCGGGGCGCAAGATCGGCATGGTCGATCTGGATTCGCTGCCGCCCCAGGCGGAAGCCGGGCCACGCCGGCGCGCGGCGATGACGGCTTTCTATATCCTGATGCTGATCATCCTGCCGCCGGTCAGCCTGCTGCCGATCTTCCCGGCCTTCATGCTGTTCGACAAGATCGACGACTGGATCGCGACCTGGTCGGAGGTCAGCTATCTCTGGTATCTGCCGATCCTGACCTGGCCGACCGCGATCGGGCTGATCACCCTCACCGTGTTCCTGATGGCAGCTTTCCGTTGGCTGATTCTGCCGCGCGTCTCCTCCGGCTCCTACTCGATCCACTCCGCCTTCTTTGCGCGGAAATGGACGGTCGGGCTGGCGACGGAAGTGACTCTCGAGACGCTCTCCTCGCTGTTTGCGACCATCTATATGCGGGCCTGGTACCGGATGATGGGGGCATCGATCGGCAAGGGCTCGGAGATTTCCACCAACCTGTCGGGGCGCTATGATGTCACCGGCATCGGCGCCGGCAACTTCATCGCCGACGAGGTCGTTTTCGGTGATGAGGACATGCGGCGCGGCTACATGCGGCTCGACATGACCCGTACCGGCGACCAGGTCTTCGTCGGCAACGATGCCGTGGTGCCGCCGGGCGCGCATATTCCCGATCGCGTTCTGATCGGCATCAAGTCGAAGCCGCCGGCCAATGAGTTGATGAAGCCCGGCGACACCTGGTTCGGCTCGCCGCCGATCCCGTTGCCGACACGGCAAAAGGTCGATCTCGGCGCGAACTGGACCTATCAGCCCTCCTGGCGCAAGCAGACCCTGCGCGCTGGGTTCGAGGCGCTGCATACCTCGTTCCCGGCGATGCTGTTCATCACCTTCGGTACGCTCGCCGTCGATCTCGTGCTGCAAGAGCGTATCAATCTCCGGGATTGGTCTGGCCTCGTCGTCGCCTTCATGGCGGTGGCGGTCCTAATCGCCGTCGCGCAGGCGCTGATCTGCGTCGCCATCAAATGGCTGATGATGGGCGTCTACAAACCGGTGATGAAGCCGATGTGGTCGTGGTGGGCGATGCGGACGGAATCGATCGCCGTCCTCTACTCAGGCCTTGGTGGAAAGGTTCTGTTCGAATATCTGCGCGGCACCCCCTTCCTGCCCTGGTTCCTGCGGCTCTTCGGCGCGAAGTTCGGCAAGGGTGTCTGGATGGACATGACCGACATCACCGAGTTCGACTGCGTCACCGTCGGAGATTTCTGCACCATCAACGCCCATTCGGCCCTGCAGACGCATCTTTACGAGGATCGTGTCATGAAGGTCGGGCGGGTCAAGCTGGGGAAGGGGGTCTGCGTCGGCGCGGCCGCCACGGTGCTCTACGACACCCATGTCGGAGACTACGCGCAGGTCGGTCTGCTGACGGTGATCATGAAGGGCGAGAACCTGCCGGCGCATACGCGCTGGGAGGGGGCGCCGGCAGTGCCGGCGAAGGCGCCGGCCGGGCATTGAAGAGCGGCGTCAGAGCAGGATCGTGCTGATGCCGAGCGACGTGCCGGCTTTGGCCAAGCCCTTGTCTCTTGTGCTCAAGGTCATAGAGGCGCTTGCGGCTACGGCCAAATGCAGAGCATCACCGGCTCGTAGGCCAGTGGTGTTTTGGTCGGCAAACCGGGCGGCGATTTGAAATTCCTGCGTGCCGATAGGCAGCTTCTCAAAGGTGCGTGATGCGAGTTGGGAAAATCGATGCAGCGCCGTCGCCCGTTCATCGATGCTCATGCGGCCTGCCCGAATCTTGATCGACAGTGCAGCGGAGAACTCTGCCGTCACCCAATCCGAAATCGCAAAGCCTTCCGCCTCGTTCAATTTTATCCAACGTTGAACGGTGTCGGTTTCTGCTTCCGGACTCAAGGCGGTAATAAGTAGCGACGTATCGAGATAAAGGGTCAATAACGGGCCTCGTCTCGAATGCGGCGCATGAATGTACCGCCGTCCTCTTCCTGGAACGTCATCGAGTCTGTCATTTGCTTCAATGCGTCGAAATCGATAGGCGCACGCACTTTGGCAATCGGCCTGATTTCGGCCACAGGCTTGCCATGGCGGGTAATGCAGATGCTATGTCCAGCTTCAACTTGATCCACAAGAGCGCTCAATTGCGCTTTGGCCTCTGCGAGTGCGACAGATTTCATCCTAGCCTCCTGACCAAATAGTTGGTCATAATAGCTTCGTCTTCGCTCTTTTGCCAGAGCGTCCACGGACATCCCTTGGGTTTCCCGCCCAGGCAATCCAGCATAAGAACGCGCCATCACCGCGTCAGGCTCAACCCATGTCCCACAACAGCTTCGGTCATCTCTTCCGCGTCACCACCTTTGGCGAGAGCCATGGGCCGGCGATCGGTTGTGTCGTCGATGGCTGCCCGCCGCTGCTGCCGCTGAGCGAGGCCGAGATCCAGGGCGATCTCGACCGCAGGCGGCCGGGCCAGTCGCGCTTCACGACACAACGCCAGGAGCCCGACCAGGTCCGGATCGTCTCGGGTGTCTTCCCGCGCGAGAGCGACGGGGTGCAGGTCACCACCGGCACCTCCATCGGGCTGATGATCGACAATGTCGACCAGCGCTCGAAGGACTACTCCGAGATCAAGGACAAATACCGGCCCGGCCATGCCGATTTCACCTATGACGTGAAATACGGCATCCGCGACTATCGCGGCGGCGGGCGCTCCTCGGCGCGCGAGACGGCGATGCGCGTGGCGGCGGGCGCCATCGCGCGCAAGGTCGTGCCGGGCATGATCGTGCGCGGGGCGCTGGTCCAGATGGGCCCGCACAAGATCGACCGGAACAACTGGGACTGGGACGAGATCGGCCGCAATCCGTTCTTCTGTCCCGACGCCAAGGCCGCCGCCCTGTTCGAGGGCTATCTCGATGGCATCCGGAAATCCGGCTCCTCGATCGGCGCCGTGCTCGAGATCGTTGCGGAGGGCGTGCCGGCAGGTTTGGGTGCGCCGATCTACGCCAAGCTCGATGCCGAGTTGGCATCCGCGCTGATGAGCATCAATGCCGTCAAGGGCGTCGAGATCGGTGATGGTTTCCTGGCGGCTGAACTCTCCGGTGAGGAGAACGCCGACGAGATGCGCGCGGGTAATGACGGTGCGCCGCTGTTCCTGTCGAACCATGCCGGCGGCGTGCTGGGCGGCATCTCGACGGGGCAGCCGATCGTGGCGCGCTTCGCCGTCAAGCCGACCTCCTCCATCCTGGCGACCCGGGCGACCGTGACGCGCACTGGCGGCGAGGCGGAGATGTTCACCAAGGGCCGCCACGACCCGTGCGTCGGCATCCGCGCCGTGCCGGTGGGTGAGGCGATGGTGGCGTGTGTGCTCGCGGACCAATATCTGCGGCACCGGGCGCAGGTCGGGGTGGTCGAAGCGAGGTGGCCGTTTCAGGAGTGAATGGGCGCGGCTTAGGCACGAGGTCATCCTGGACGACTGCAAGTCGGCCGGGACCATCATCGAGCACAGACGAGCCTATGATGGATCCGGGCTATGCGCTCCTGTGAGGCTTGGCCAGGATCATATTTCACCTGAACTGAAATTTAGTCCTGTCTTCATTGCAAGTGAAGTCGCGCCGTATTACGTCTGAGATCATGAAGCTCGACGCCTGGCTCACGCAGAACAAGATCGGCCGCAGCGCCTTCGCCAAGCTGGTCGGCCTGTCGCCGGCGAGCGTGACCGCGCTCTGCAACGACCAGACCGCATGGATCTCGCGCGAAAGCGCCGAGCGCATCGCCGCTGCCACCGGCGGCTCCGTCACCCCCAACGATTTCCTCGGCCTCGTCAGGCCGCGCGAGGCCAGCATGTCCAACAATGTCACCGCCACCATCGAAGCCTTCGCGCGCGGCGAGATCGTCATCGTCACCGATGACGACGATCGCGAGAACGAGGGCGATCTGATCGTCGCCGCCTCGCTTTGCACACCGGAGAAGATGGCCTTCATCATCCGCAACACCTGCGGCATCGTCTGCGCGCCGCTGACCGGCGCCGAGGCCCGGCGGCTGCGGCTCGACCCCATGGTGTCGTCGAACGATGCCCCGCTGGGCACTGCTTTCACCATCACGGTGGACGTCAAGCATGGGTTGACCACGGGTATCTCGGCCGAGCAGCGCTGCAACACGGTGCGTGCGCTCGCCAACGGCAATATGGGTGCCACCGATTTCGTGCGGCCGGGCCATGTCTTCCCGCTGATCGCCAAAGATGGCGGCGTGTTGATGCGCTCGGGCCATACGGAAGCCGCCGTCGATCTCTGTAAACTCGCCGAGCTGCCGCAGGTCGGCGTGATCTGCGAACTCGCCAATGACGACGGCACGGTGATGAAGGGCGCGCAGATCAATGCGTTCGCCCAGAAGCACGGGCTGAAGCAGATCACCGTCGCCGACCTGATCGCCTATCGCCAGTCGCGCGAGAAGTTGGTCGAGCGGGTGCATTCCTTCCCGGTCAAGACAGCCTTTGGCGAAATGACGGGCCATGTCTATGTCACGCCCTTCGAGGACACGCAGCATTTCGCCTTCGTGATGGGCAAGATCGGCGACGGCGCGAGGGTGCCGGCGCGGCTGCACCGGGCCAATGTCGTTGAGGATGTGTTGGGCGGCGCGCCCTCGATCCAGTGCGCGCTGAGGCGCTTTCAGCAGGATGGTCGGGGCGTCCTGATCTATCTGCGCGACGGCTCGGCGGGCGTGCCGATCAAGAGCGTGGAAGAGGGCTCGGATTCGTTGCGCAACCAGCAATGGCGCGAGGTCGGTCTGGGGGCCCAGATCCTGCGCGATTTGGGTGTCGGCTCGATCGTCAATCTCGCCTCGTCGCCGCGTTCCTTCGTGGGGCTGAGCGGCTTCGGGATCGAGATCGCGGACACGCAGCCGCTGGAGTGAAGCGCCGCCCTGGCGGAGCGATCTAGACCCAGTCGGCCTGGTTGCCGGTGACGGTCAGGATCTTGCCCTGCCAGATCTCGACCAGCGAGGCTTTCTGCGGCGGCACCGCACCGACCAGCGCCAGGATGGCGCGGGCAACGCCGCCATGGCTGACGATGACGGTCTCGCGTGTCAGTTCCTCCAGCACGGGTTTCACCCGCTGCGACAGCATCGCATAGCTTTCGCCGCCAGGCGGAACGAAACTCCATTTGTCGCGTTCGCGAAGCTGCGCCTGCTTGCGCTCGGCCTTGCGGATGTCGCGCCAGGTGAAGCCTTCCCAGGAGCCGAAGGTGAGTTCCTTCAGCCGGTCGTCGAGGCGATAAGCGCCCGGCGCCAACGCGAGTTCGGCGCGCAGGATGTCCATCGTCTCGCGGGAGCGATGCATCGGTGAGCAGATATAGTCGAGCGTCGCGAAGTCCGAGACCAGATTACGCAGTTTGTCGGCCGCCTCGGCAGCCTGTCTCCGTCCGAGATCGTTGAGGGGGATGTCCTGCCCGCCCTGCAGGCGACCCTCGCGATTCCAGTCGGTTTCGCCATGGCGAATGAGGATGAGCCGGTGCGGGAGCGTGATCGGAAGCATGGCCGGGCTTCTGCACGCTGCCGGCCGCAACGTCAAAGCGTCGTGTGGGATCGGGGCCATGCGCCGTGGCCATGGCGGCGCGAGGTCGTTTCCATTGGCCTGTTGCAGTGCGGCGGTCTATAGGCGGCTCTCCGCCCTTTCGGATGGTTCCCGATGCCGCCGGCTCTCACCTTGCCCGATGGTCGCAGGCTTGCCCTCGACGCCGCGCCCTTGCTGATGGGCATCGTCAACATCACGCCGGATTCTTTTTCCGATGGCGGGATGCTGCGCGATGCCGAGCAGGCGATCGCGCATGGCGTGAGGCTCGTGGGCGAGGGGGCCGACATCGTCGATATCGGCGGCGAATCGACCAGGCCGGGGCATGCGCCGCTCGATGCCGCGACCGAGCTCGCCCGGGTGCTGCCGGTGATCAAGGGCGTGCGTGAGCAGACGCCGACGCCGCTCTCGATCGATACATGGAAGGCCGAGGTCGCTGATGCCGCGCTGGCGGCGGGAGCCTCCATCGTCAACGATGTCTGGGGTGCGCAGCGCGACCCCGCCATTGCCGGCGTCGCGGCCCGGCATGGTGCGCCGATCATCCTGATGCACAACCGCGAGACGACCGATCCCGCGCTCGACATCCTGTCGGACGTGCTGCGCTTCCTCGAGCGGTCGATCGCGATCGCTGTGGCCGCCGGCGTGCCGCGCGAGCAGATCGTCGTCGATCCCGGCATCGGCCTGTTCGGCAAGACGCCCGAGCAGTCGCTGCTGCTGATCCGCGAGTTGGCGGCGCTCAAGGAACTCGGCTGCCCGGTGCTGCTCGGCGCTTCGCGCAAATCGGTGATCGGCGTCGTGACCGGCCAGAGCGTGCCCGCCGAGCGCGTCGCGGGCAGTGTTGCGGCCCATCTCTACGGGGCGACGCACGGCGCCAACATCATCCGCGCCCATGACATCGCCGCGCATGTGCAGGCGTTCAAGGTCTGGGCCGCCCTGTCACGGCCCCTGGAGTCTCGTTCGTGAGCGAAACCGGCGTCATCCTGATCGAGAAACTCGACATCTATGCCTATCACGGCTTCTTTTCGGAGGAGGAGCGGCTGGGCCAGCGCTTCGTGCTCGACCTCATCCTGGAAACCGACCTGCGCGCTTCGGCGATCAGCGATTCCCTCGCCGATACGGTGAACTACGGCACGGTCGTGGGTGTGGTGACGCAGGTCTTCACCACCCAGCGCTTCAATCTCCTGGAGGCTGCGGCACGAGCGGTGGCGCATGCCGTCCTCGATGGCTTTCCGCCCGTCACCCGTGTCGAGGTCACATTGCGCAAACCCGCCCCGCCAATTCACGCCACGCTCGCCAGCGTCGGCATCACGCTGAGCTACCGGCGTGAGGGTTGAGGCTGCGCTCGGGCTCGGCGGCAATCTGGACGATCCCGTTGCAGCTTTCGCGGCGGCGCTGACGCGGCTGAAGCGGCATCCCGCGATCTTCGCTGTCCGCTTGTCCAGCGTTTATCGCACGGCGCCCTGGGGCAAACTCGACCAGCCGGAATTCCTCAACATGGCGGTTCTGGTCGAGACCAGCCTGCCTGCACGAGCGTTGCTCGATCTCTGCCTCGATCTTGAACGCGAGGGCGGCCGAGAGCGCCACGAGCGCTGGGGGCCGCGCACGATTGATATCGACATCCTGATCTATGGCGACGAGACGATCGACGAGCCGGGGCTGCAGGTGCCGCATCCGCGCATCGCCGAGCGAGCCTTCGCGCTCGCGCCGCTGGCGGAGTTAGCGCCGGAGTTGAGCATAGAGGGGCGTACCGTCGCCGTTCTCCTCGAAGCTGTCACAAACGAAACGATCCGCCGCGACGATGTCGCGACGGATCGTTTGAAGGCCCTGCTGGTGGATTAGCCTATTCGCCCTTGTCGAGCGTGATGTCGGGGGCGGTCGG
>QBLV01000025.1:16901-27966 GCA_003241815.1 Hyphomicrobiales bacterium
CCGACGACGTGGTAGCCGGCATCGACATGCAGGATTTCGCCGGTGATGCCGCGCGACATGTCGGAGACCAGGAACACGGCGGTCTCGCCGACCTCCTCGATCGTGACCGTGCGGCGCAGCGGCGAGTTGTATTCGTTCCAGCGCAGGATGTAGCGGAAATCGCCGATGCCGGAGGCGGCCAGCGTCTTGATCGGGCCGGCCGAGATCGCGTTGACGCGGATCTTGGAGGGGCCGAGATCGGCGGCGAGGTATTGAACGCTCGATTCCAGCGCGGCCTTGGCGACGCCCATGACATTGTAGTGCGGCATCCACTTCTCGGCGCCGTAATAGGTCAGCGTCAGCATAGCGCCGCCGTCCGTCATCAGCTTCTCGGCGCGCTGGGTGACGGCGGTGAAGGAGTAGCAGGAGATCAGCAGCGACTTGGTGAAGTTGGCCTCGGTGGTCTCGACATAGCGACCGGTCAACTCGTCCTTGTCGGAAAAGGCGATGCAGTGGACGACGAAATCGAGCTTGCCCCAGAGCTTCTCGACCTCGGCGAAGACGGCGTCGATCGAAGCGGAATCGGTGACGTCGCAATGGCCGACGACATGGCCGCCGAGCTGTTTGGCCAGCGGCTCGACACGCTTTTTCAGGGCATCGCCCTGATATGTGAAGGCGAGTTCGGCGCCGGCATCCGCTGCGGCCTTGGCGATACCCCAGGCGATCGAGCGGTTGTTGGCGACACCCATGACGAGGCCGCGCTTGCCCTTGAGCAGATTGGCGGTGGGCAAAGCGGTGGCATTGGAATCAGGCATCGGGGACCCGCGAACTGGATAAAGTCAGGGGTCTCTTAGAACATGGCGCAGAAAAGGGGAAACCGGATTTACCAGTCGCAGGCGCCTGCGAGAGGAAGCGCGTATGCTTCAGCTGGTCGTCCTATTCCGTCCGCGCCTTCATCAGCGCAGTCAGCTCCTCGTCGCTCGCCGGCATCTCGATGTCGATGGCGACGAAGAGATCGCCGACCGCGCCGCCTTCACCCTTGAGACCCTTGCCGCGCAGACGGAATGATCTCGTCGTGCCCGTCAGCGGCGGGATCTTCATCTCCACGGTGCCGGTCAGCGTGGGAACATGCAGCGGTCCGCCAAGGATCGCCTTGGCGAGCGGGACGGCGACGCGCGTGCGCAGATCGTTTCCCTCCGTCGTGAAGCGCGGGTCGGGCTTGATCTTGATCGTCATCATGACGTCGCCGGCTTGGCCAGACATCGGATCGGTCTGACCTAGGCCGCGCAGGCGCATGACCTTGCCGTCGGCGACGCCCTCGGGAATCGTGACCTCGACCTCGCGCCCGCCCGGCAGCCTGACGCGACGCGTCGCACCGGCGACCGCCTGGGCCAGCGTCACCTCCAGAGTGAAGCTCTGCTCGGGCGGCTTGTGCGCCTCGGGGCGGGTTCTGCCGCCGCGCCGCGCGGCCTCACCGAACAGCGAGCCGAAGATGTCGGCGGGATCGAAGCCTGCGCCTGCACCGCCAGCCCCGAAAGGTTGGCCTCCACCCTGGCCGAAATTGAACTCGAACCCGCCGGCGCGGCCGCCGCGCCCGGCGCCCATGCCCTCGAAGCCCTGGAACTTCGGTTTACCTTCGGCATCGATCTGGCCTGCGTCGAACTGCTTGCGCTTGGCCTCGTCGCCGACGATCTCATAGGCGCCGTTGAGCTCCGAGAAGCGGTCCTGCGCCTTGGGATCGTCCCGGTTGCGATCGGGATGCAGATCCTTGGCGCGGCGGCGATAGGCCTTCTTGATGTCGGCCTCGCTCGCCGTGCGGGCGACACCCAGAATCTGATACGGGTCGCGCATTCATGAACCCCTTGGCAATGCTTGAAGGGCCGCTCCCCGCAGTGGCGCAGGCCGACCCTGATCTCGAGAGCCTTATCTGGGAATGGTGTGGCCTGAACGCAACAGCGGGGGCGCATGATATCAGATGGCTCGCAGACCGCGATCAGGCTGCGCCGTGCATCAGGTCGTTCCAGAAATCAGGTGATGCCCTTCCAGGGCTCGACATCCTTGACCAACCAGTCCCCGCCCGATGGTCGGCAGGCGGTGCCCTGGAGTTTGGCAGGTTTGGTCTGCGTCTGCACGCTTGCAATGAAGGCGCGGCAGATCTCGTCGGAGCGCAGGAACGGGCCGCCGACGGGGATGAAGGAGCCCTTCACACCGCTCTGCGGATTGTCCCAGGAGACGGCTGCGCCATTACCCTGCGGATCGAGCGCGACCGCCATCGCGCCATCGGCGCGGCGGAGGTCTTCGGGGCCGAGTTCGGAGGACAGAGAGGCCAGTGCGCCGGGCTTCGAAGAGCCCCGTGCCGGCAGCACGGACGAGGTCGTCGCGACGTCGTCCTCTGCCTTGCTCGAAAGGCCCAAAATCGGGAATGAGACCGAACATCCGCCCGCGATCAGGCCAAGGCAGGCGGCACCCGCGACAGCAAGCCGGCGCATGGCGGAAGCGCGCGGCAGAAGGCTTTGGAACGCTCCCGGCGCTGCCCTATATAGACGTGCTGATTTGACCAACTTCACAGACAGCGCTCGCCCAAACGCAAAACCCCAGCTTCGCCGAGGATTAGACACGTGGAACGGTTAACGAGCGGTGACTTCACGCAGCAGCAGGATCCCGTCGCGCTGTTTCAGGCCTGGTTCGACGAGGCCAAGACCTCCGAGCCCAACGATCCCCACGCCATGGCGCTCTCGACGGTCGATGCCGAGGGCATGCCCAACAGCCGGATGGTGCTGCTGAACGGCCGCGACGGCGAGGATTTCGTCTTCTACACGAATACGCAAAGCCAGAAGGGCGCGGAACTGCTCGGCCAGCCGAAGGCCGCCGCCCTGTTCCACTGGAAGAGCCTGCGCCGGCAGATTCGCATTCGCGGCCATGTCAGCGTCGTCAGCGACGAGATGGCGGACGCCTATTTCCAGTCGCGCCCGCGCGACAGCCGGATCGGAGCCTGGGCTTCCCAGCAGTCGCGCCCGCTGGAGAGCCGTTTCGCGCTGGAGAAGGCGGTCGCCGTCCAGGCCGCGAAGTTCGGCGTGGGAACGATCCCGCGCCCGCCGCACTGGACCGGATTTCGCATCAGTCCGGTCTACATGGAGTTCTGGAAGGACGGCGCTTTTCGTCTGCACGACCGCGTCGTCTTCAGCCGCGCCTCCGTCGGCGAACCCTGGGCGCGCGCCCGCCTTTATCCTTGAGGATCAGCAGCACCATGGCGATGCCGAAATTCAACTTCCCCAAGACCGAGGCCGGCAAGCGGCCGGTCATGCTGCTGACCGGCGCCAGCCGGGGCATCGGCCATGCCACGGTGATGCAGTTCGCCATGGCCGGCTGGCGGATCCTGTCCTGCTCGCGCCAGGCGTTCTCGGACAAGTGCCCTTGGCCGTCGGGTGCCGACGACCATGTCCAGATCGATCTCGGTGATCCCGAGGACACGATGCGGGGCATCGCCGAGATCAAGAAGCGCCTCGCGGCCGAGGGCGGCAAACTCAATGCTCTGGTCAACAATGCCGGCATCTCCCCGAAGGGTCCCAAGGGGGTGCGGCTGGGCGCGGCGACGACCTCCTTCAATGACTGGCACAAGGTTTTCCAGGTCAACTTCTTCGCGCCGATCATGCTGGCGCGTGGCCTGCTGGATGAACTGACGGCCGCGCAGGGCACGATCGTCAACGTCACCTCGATCGCGGGCTCGCGCGTCCACCCCTTCGCCGGCGCGGCCTATGCGACCTCGAAAGCGGCGCTCGCCAGCCTGACGCGCGAGATGGCCTCGGATTTCGGCCCGCTCGGCATTCGGGTGAACTCGATCTCGCCGGGCGAGATCGATACCGCCATCCTTTCACCCGGCACCGAGAAGATCGTCGCGACCCTGCCGCTCGGGCGCCTCGGCAAGACCGAGGAGGTGGCCCGGGCGATCCATTTCCTCTGCACCGACGCATCGAGCTACGTTACGGGCGCGGAACTGCACATCAATGGCGGGCAGCACGTATGAGCCCGGGCTGCGCGCGATGAGCGGCGAGGGCGGTCAGGTCATTCGCTTTCCCGCGACGGGCAAGGCGCCGGCCCGGCCGGTGCTGGCGGCGTCCGTCGCGGTATTTCGCGATGGCAAGGTTCTGCTCGCGACCCGGACGAAGCCGCCGGCGGACCAGCTCTGGTCGCTGCCGGGCGGCAAGGTCGAGGCCGGCGAGACGCTTGAAGAGGCTGCCCTGCGCGAACTGGAGGAAGAGGTCGGCGTGACGGCGCGCATCATCGGCTTCAATCGCCATATCGAGATCTTCGGGCGCGATGGGGCGGGTGCGATCACGCATCATTTCGTCGTCGCATCCTTTGTCGGGGAATGGCTTTCGGGCGAACCGCAGCCCGGTCCGGAGGCGGGCGCGGTGATGTGGGCCGACCCGTTGAAGCTCGGGGGCTTGCCAACGACGCGCGAACTCGCCGACGTGCTGCGCCGGGCTCGCGGCATTCTGATCGAGGCCGGGGAGGGCGCATGAGGGGCGTCGCGCTGTGCCTGCTGGCGCTGCTGACGGCCGCGTCCCCGGGCACGGTCCAGGCGCAGCAACGCCCGCCGGCGGCAGCGAAGCCCCCCGAGCCGGCGCCTGCACCCGAGCCGCCTCCGCCGCCCTATGAGCCGCAACTGCTGAAACTGGCCGAGATCATGGGCTCGCTGGCCTATCTGCGCACGCTCTGCGCCGGCAAGGAGGCGCAGGACTGGCGCGACCGCATGAGCGCGCTGATCGAGGCGGAAGGGCGCACGCCGTTGCGACGGGAACGGTTGACGAGCGCCTACAACCGAGGCTTTCGGGCGTATTCGCTGACGCATCGCGCCTGTGGCGAGGGTTCTCAGGAAGCCTCGACACGTCTGGCGGTAGAGGGCGAGCGTCTCGCCCGGGTCCTTGCTGGGCGCTATGGCGGATAGGTGACACGCGGCATCCAATTGCCGCTTTGCATGGCATTCGCGCGGCCGCGTTAACCTTTCTTAAACGCGGCGGTAGCGTCCCGCTCTGGCACGGCCTATGATTCAGGCAACGTCGATCGTCGCGAAGCGAGCCGGAACCGGCGCGATTCGTGCCAGGAAACCAGCTTCGCGACAACAAGCCGATCAAAAGCAAGCCGCAGAGTCCTCGCCTTCATGTCCATCATTCCCGACGACCTGCCGCTTGACCTGAGCATGGCCGATGACAGCCACGACGCGCGCCGCGTCGCGTATGGGTATGTCGAGGACGCCTTCACCGAAGCGCAGCAGGATGGGCTCGATTCCGATGCGCTGGCTCATGCCGCGCTCTTTGCCGCCTTCCGCACGCTGGTCGAGACCTATGGCGAGGAGGCGACCGCCATCTTCGCCGAGGGACTGGCGGACAAGGTTCGCACCGGTGCCTTCAGTAGCGGCACGCGGCACTGAACGGACCCGTCTTGCACGTCGGCCTCGGATTCGTCGGCTACAGATTGTGCCCAAATACCTGCCTTGACGGCCGCGTCTGAAGATCTATCGTCAACCTCGATCAAGGTTCTTCGGCCGTCGTTTTCGGCCGAAGCTAAGAGGGAATTCGGTGAGGCGTCTGACGCCGAAGCCGAAGCTGCCCCCGCAACTGTAAGCGGCGAGCTTTCCGTCCATCGTCCACTGGCGCCGTCTTGCGCCGGGAAGGCCGGGCGGAGTTGGCGTCGACCCGCGAGCCAGGAGACCTGCCCTGATCGACTGAACGGTCTTTCGGGCGGGGTGTCCTGATCGGTCGTGCGCGAACCCGCCGGATGTCGCATCCGTCGGTCTGTCGTGCGCGTCCGTCGCATGCCCCTCAATCGTCACGGGGTTAGCGATGATGCAGACACCTTCCACCACCAGCCATGATGACAGCGCGATATCAGCTTCGACTCGGCAGCCCGCCGACGGGCATGGTAATTGTAATGTTATTACATATCATGTATCCGGTCGCGCTCCTGCAGGGCGCTCCAGCGCGCTGTCCCACCTGTCTCCCAATCCGGACCAAGCCATGACCACCTCTGCCTGCGGCTTGCGCCGCTTTGCCCGATCGATCGGGCTCGCCCTTCCGCTGCTGGCTGCCGGCATGGGCTTGGCCCGCGCCGAGGCGACGCGCTATCCGGTGACGGTCGAGAATTGCGGACACCAGGTCACCTTCGACCAGGCGCCGCAGCGTGTGGTCGCGATTGGCCAGACCCAGACCGAAATCCTCTATGCGCTTGGTCTCGGCGACCGGGTGGTGGGCACCGCCGTCTGGTTCAGCCCCGTGGCGAAGCGCTTCGAGGCGGTCAACGCCAAGGTCAAGAAGCTCGCCGACAACGATCCGAGCTTCGAGGCCGTGGTGGCGCAGGAGCCCGATCTCGTCACCGCGATGTTCGAATGGCATGTCGGCCCCAACGGCATCGTCGGCAAGCGCGACCAGTTCGCCAAGCTCAAGGTACCTGCCTATGTCTCGCCGTCGGACTGCGTCGGCAAGGACAATTCCGGCGCCGGCGACGGGGTCCGCACGCAGATGTTCATGATGGAACTGGTCTATCGCAACATCCGCGAATTCGGGCAGATCTTCGACGTCGCTGAGCGGGCCGACGCGCTGATCGCCGAGCTGAGGGAGCGTGAGGCGAAGGCCGTGGCGGCTGTCGCGGGCCATGCCGCCAAGGATATTCCGGTGACCGTCTGGTTCTCCAGCAAGGACGTCAAGGGCGACGCCTTCCTCGCCGGCAGGAACGGTGTGCCGGCCTATGTCCTGTCCAAGCTCGGGGCGCGCAACATCATCACGACGAACGAGGAATGGCCGCTGGTCGGCTGGGAGAGCGTGGCAGCCGCCAACCCGGCCGTCATCGTCGTGGTCAAGATGGACCGGCGGCGCTTTCCGGCGGACGACATCGATCTCAAGCTCAACTTCCTCAAGACCGATGCGGTCGCCAGCAAGCTCGATGCCGTCAGAAACAACCGGATCGTCGTGATGGATGTCGGTGCGACACGGGCCGGACTCGACACGGTCGACGGCATCGAGGCGCTGGCCAGGGGCATCCAGAGCTTCGGGCTGGTCAAGTGAGCCGGGTTCAGACGAGAGCGGGCGGCGAGCGATGAGCCACGCGCCGATCGAGCCCAATTGGGCGGCGCGGGTCGCGATCGCGCTGGCCGTGCTGCTGGCGCTGGTGACGGCGATCACGCTTGCCGTCACCATCGGCGAGATGCAAATCCCGCTGTCGACCGCTTTCCAGGCGCTCGGTAACGGGATGTTCGATCTTGGCTATCCGGTCAGCGCGATCCAGCAGGGCGTCATTTTCGACTACCGCCTGAGCCGCGCATTGCTGGCGGCCCTGTGCGGCGGGACGCTGGCGCTTTCGGGCGCGATCCTGCAGGCGCTGCTGCGCAACCCCTTGGCCGAGCCCTATATCCTCGGTATTTCGGCAGGCGCCTCGACCGGCGCGGTGGCGGTGATGATCCTGGGTTTCGGCGGTGCCGTCCTGACGATCTCGGGCGGTGCCTTCATCGGCGCGGTGGTGGCGCTGCTCGTCGTCGCCGCGCTGGCGACGGGGGCGGGCGGTTCGAGCGACCGCGTCATCCTGGCCGGCGTCGCCGGATCGCAGCTCTTCAATGCGGCCACCGCCACGATCGTCACGACGCTCGCCAATGCCGAGCAGGCGCGCGGCGTGATGTTCTGGCTCTTGGGCAATTTTGGCGGCGTGCGCTGGCCCGATGTCTGGGTCGCAACGCCGGTGGCGCTGATCTGCTTTGGCGTCTGCATGCTGCACGCCAAGGTGCTCGATGCCTTCGCTTTCGGAGCCGATGCGGCGGCCTCGCTCGGCGTCGCGGTGACGCGGGTTCGGATCGTGCTGTTTGCGACGACCGCCGTGATGACGGCGACCATGGTCTCCATCGTCGGCACGGTTGGCTTCGTCGGGCTGGTGATTCCGCATGCGGCGCGCTTTCTGGTGGGGCCGGCGCATGCGCGGCTGCTGCCGGCCTGCCTGGTGATCGGCGCGATCTTCATGATCCTCGCCGACATCCTGTCGCGCATCCTGGTCCCGCAGCAGATCCTGCCGATCGGCGTGGTCACCGCCTTGTTCGGCGCGCCGGCTTTCGCACTGATCCTCTACCGCGCGAGGCGCGCGACATGACGCTCGCGGCGCATGACATCCGCTGGAGCGCGGCACGGCGGATGATCGTCGATGGCGTGACGCTGCGCGCGGAACCGGGGCGGATCCTTGGGCTGATCGGGCCCAATGGCTCGGGCAAGTCGAGCCTGCTGCGCCTGCTCTGCCGCCTGCGCAAGGTCGAGAGCGGTGTCGTCACGCTCGACGATCGCGACCTCGCGACGGTGCCGCGACGCGACCTCGCCAAGCGCCTCGCCTTCGTCGAGCAGCAAGCCTCGACCGAAGTGCAGCTTTCGGTCTGCGACGTCGTCAAGCTCGGGCGGACGCCGCATCGCGGCGCGCTCGCCTCCTGGAGCGATGTCGACGAGGCGGCTGTGGAGGCGGCGCTCGAACGCGTCGACATGGCTGCGCGGCACGACCAGCTTTGGCACACGCTGTCGGGCGGCGAGCGCCAGCGCGTCCATATCGCCCGCGCGCTCGCCCAGGAGCCGCGCGAGCTCATCCTCGACGAACCGACCAACCATCTCGACATTCAGCATCAGCTTTCGATCCTGGCGCTGCTGCGGCGGCTCGGCGTCACCTGCATCCTCGCGCTTCATGATCTCAACCTGGCATCCTTGTTCTGCGACGAGATCGCGGTGCTGCATGAGGGCAAGGTGGTCGCGTCGGGGGCGCCGCCTGACGTCCTGACCGAGGATTTGATCGCGCGCGTGTTCGGCGTCGCCGTCAGCATCCGCGCGGGTGCCAGCGGCCGGCGTCACATCGAGTATCTGATCGATCCGCCCGAACCGGGCGTGGTGACCGCGCCGCCGAGGCCGGCTCTCAAAAACACCCATGGCGGCTGAGTTCCAGGAGGCGTCGAACGGAACCAGCGGCCCCTTGCGCGGTTGGCGTGACGGATTAAGTCCGATGGGCGGCAGGCCCTGCACCGGGGCAAGGGGTCAGCAGTAATGGACGATAACAACAACCTGCGCGGTACCGTTGTCGAGAACGTGGCCGGTAGCCGGTTCGAGATGGCGTTCCCGGGTGGGCATGCCTTCGCCAGCTTTCGCCGCGATGGCGACCGCCTGATCGTGACGCATGTCGAGGTGCCGTCGGCATTCAACGGCCGGGGCCTGGGATCGCTGCTGGTTCGGGGCGTGTTCGAGATGGCGCGGGCCAGCCGCCGCCGTGTCGTGCCGGCCTGCCCCTTCGCGGCCGACTGGGCGCGTCGTCACCCGGACTTTTCCGACGTGCTCGCGCGCTGAGCGATGCCAACTCCGATCTTAAGCCTCACGGTTGCACTATGATCCAGTCCGCAGGGCAGCAAGAGCTGCGCGCCGCGTTCAAACGGTTGGAAGAAAAACTGCCGAACCGCCTCGCCTCGGCCTTGCGATGGCTTCGTCACCCGGCGTCGCGCTGGGCGAGGCTGCCGGCCGGGCTGGCCCTGATCCTCGGGGGCATCTTCTCGTTCCTGCCACTGCTTGGCGTCTGGATGCTGCCGCTCGGCTTGATGCTGATCGCCGCCGACGTGCCGTTTCTGCGACGCCCTATGGCCCGCTTCACCATGTGGGTGATCGATCGGGTCGAAAGCTTCAGGACAAAGCGCAGCTAGCTGGACCGCTCTCGCCTGCGAGTGATCGCTGCGTGTCTGCAGTCCCGCATGGAACATCTTTGGCCCCCCTGCGGTTATGCCGGCACACGCGCTTCGGCGCATTTCCTGGAAATGGGGGCTGTCATGAACAGTATCATTTATCTCGTTGGTCTCGTCGTGGTCGTCATCGCGATCCTGTCCTTCCTCGGTCTCCGGTAAGGGTATTACCATGTCGCTCGCCACAAACGACGTCGTCGTCGTCACCCCTCCCGGCACCGAAGCCGCCTCGGGCTCCTATCTCGAATGGAGCCCCATCTTTGGCGGCGCGGTGCTTTCCGTCGCCATCTCGACGATCATGGCCGCCTTCGGATCGGCCATCGGTCTATCGCTGGTCTCCGCGGAGACCTCGCGCTCCACCAGCATGACGGCGCTTGCCGTCATCGGCGCTCTCTGGGCACTCTGGGTCACCGTTTCGGCCTGCGGCGCTGGTGGTTATCTTGCCGGCCGGATGCGCAAGCCTCTCGCCGCATCGAGTTCGCATGAGCGTGGCGTCCGCGATGGCGCCCATGGCCTCGTCGTCTGGGCTGTCGGCGCGCTTCTGGTTGCGTTCATCACCTCCTCCTCGCTCATGGGTGCGGCACGGACGGCTGCGACCGGGGCTGCGGCCGTTGCCGGCGGTGCCGGCGCGCTGATCAGCCAGCAGGCCGACCCGCTCGCATCGGCGCTGGATGGCGTGATGCGCTCGAACGGCGCAACGCCGCCGACTCAGGGCGAGCGCGAGGAAGCTTCGCGCATCCTCGTTCGGAGCCTGGCGAATGGCAGCATCGAGGCCGCCGATCGCGAATACGTCGCCTCGCGGATGGCGACGCGGATGAACATCCCCCAGGCTGAAGCCGAGAAGCGCATCGACGACGCCTTTGCCCGCCTCAACCAGGCCAAGGAGACTGCCAAGCAGGCTGCCGAGAAGGCTCGCCGGACCGCTGTCATCATCGCGTTCTTGACGGCTGCCGTTCTGCTGGTCGGCGCTGCCGCTGCCTATGCGGCTGCCATGCTCGGCGGGCAGCATCGCGACGAGGAAATCGACCTGTTTGGACGCGGCTGAGCTGCGGTTCGCACCGGTCCTGACATGAAGAAGGCGCCTCCGGGCGCCTTCTTTTTTTGCCGAGACCCATCCTTCCTCGTCAAGGCCTGCTTGCATCATTATATATTATCACTATATATATAATTATAAAGTGGAGTGTGGCTCATGGCAGGCGTGAAGATCACGGAGACCCTTACGGTCGCCGACCAACCCGAATTGACGGCCTTTCCGGGTTTCGCGCGGGATGGCTTCGTCGCTCTGGTCAATCTCCGGCCTGACGGGGAAGAGTCGGGCCAGCCCGGCCACGCCGCCGAGAGGGCTGCAGC
>QBLV01000025.1:27976-39851 GCA_003241815.1 Hyphomicrobiales bacterium
GCAGCGGAGCGCGCGGGGCTGACCTACCGCTTCGTCCCGGTGACAGGGGCGACCATCACCGCCGCAGACATCCGCGCGTTCCAGCAGGCCATGCGTGACGCCGGCGGGCCGGTCTTCGCCCATTGCAAGGGTGGCACACGCGCGCTGACCCTGCATGTTCTCGGCGAGGTTCTCGACGGGCGGATGAAAGCCGATGAGGTCGAGCCTTTCGGCCGGGGGCATGGCTTCGATCTGTCGGGTGCCGTGCGCTGGCTGGAGCGTGAGGCGGAGCGGACCGCAAGGGTCGAGGCGTTCTACGAACCCGGCAGCGGGTCGATCCAGTACGTCGTCAGCGATCCCGCGACACTGCGCTGCGCCATCATCGATCCCGTCCTGGATTTCGACGAGAAATCCGGCTCGACTGGTACGGCCAACGCCGATGCGATCCTCGCTTACATCGCGCGCGAAGGTCTGGAGATCGACTGGATCCTCGATACGCATCCTCATGCGGACCATTTGTCTGCCGCGCATTATCTGAGCTGCAAGACCGCTGCGCCGAAGGCGATCGGCACGCATGTCACGAGTGTCCAGAAACTGTGGCAGACGATCTACAACTGGCCTGAACTCCAGACGGACGGCTCGCAATGGGACCGGCTCTTCGCCGAGGGCGATCGTTTCAGCATCGGTTCGCTCGAAGGGCGGGTGATGTTCTCGCCCGGCCACACGCTGGCTTCGGTCAGCTATGTCATCGGCGATGCCGCCTTCGTCCACGATACGCTCTTCATGCCGGATTCGGGCACGGCGCGGGCCGATTTTCCGGGCGGCAGCGCCACGTCTCTGTGGGCCTCTATCCAGGCCATCCTCGCCTTGCCCGACGGGATGCGGCTGTTCACGGGGCACGACTATCGGCCGAACGGCCGCAACGCCAAATGGGAAAGCACGGTCGCCGAGCAGAAGAGCACCAATCCGCATATCGCCGGCATGGACGAGGCAGGGTTCGTCAGGCTGCGCGAAGCCCGTGACAAGACGCTGCCGATGCCGAAGCTGATCCTGCATGCGCTGCAGGTCAACATCCGGGGCGGGCGCCTGCCGGAGCCGGAAGCCAACGGCCGGCGCTACCTCAAATACCCGCTGGACGCGCTCGAAGGTGCGGTCTGGTGATGAAGCCCGGAACCGCAGTGCGGCAGGACATGGCATCGGGCGACATGGCACCGGGCGACATGGAAGCCCGCGCCGGCGAGGTCGCGGCACTGTTGAAGACGCTGGCGCATCCCGCGCGGCTGATGCTCGCCTGCACGCTGGCGGAGGGCGAATATTCGGTCGGTGCGCTGGAGGAGAAGCTGGGCATCCGCCAGCCGACGCTCTCCCAGCAATTGGGAGTGCTGCGCGACGCAGGCGTCGTCGAGACGCGCCGGGAGGCCAAGCAGATCTTCTACCGGCTGACGGAGGCGAGGGCGGCCCGGCTGATCGAGGCGCTCTACACGATTTTTTGCACGGAGGAGGAGCGGCCATGACCACCTACTGGCCTTCGCTTATCGGCGGCATGCTGCTCGGCGTCTCGGCGGTTCTGCTGCTCGTCGTCAATGGCCGTATCGCGGGCATCAGCGGCATCGTCGGGCGTCTTTTGGGCGGCCAGCAAGTGCCTGCCAATGCAGCCTTCGTCGTCGGCCTCCTCCTCGGGCCGCTGCTCCATGCCTCACTCTTCAGCAGGCTTCCGGCTATGACCATCGCGGCGTCCTGGCCGGCGATCGTGCTGGCCGGCCTTTTGGTCGGCATTGGGACGCGCATGGGGTCTGGATGCACCTCCGGCCATGGCATTCTCGGGCTGGCGCGGTTCTCGCCGCGTTCGATCGCTGCCACGGCGAGCTTCCTCGCGGCTGGTATTCTCACGGCGACAACCATGGGGTTCTTCCGATGAGCGGACAAAACCTTGCCCGTCTTGGCGTGACGCTTCTCGCTGGCGCGCTGTTCGGCTTCGGCCTGTCTCTTTCGGGGATGCTCGATCCCGCCCGGGTCATCGGCTTCCTCGATGTCGCCAGCGGGCAGTGGGACCCGAGCCTGATGTTCGTGCTCGGCGGAGCGGTGATGGTCGCCATCCCTGGCGTCATGCTGCAGCGCCGGATGGCGCGGCCTGTGCTGGACGAGCAGTTCCATCTGCCGCAAAGCACTGCGATCGATCGGCGCCTCCTGACGGGTTCGGCGCTGTTCGGTGTCGGCTGGGGCGTGGCCGGCTTCTGTCCAGGCCCGGCGGTGGCGGCCCTGTCGATGGGGCTGGTCCCGGTCTTCGTCTTCGTCGGGGCCATGGTTGCCGGCATGCTGCTGCATGACGGGCCGATCGCGCGGCTGACGAGCAAGGGGCGATGACGGGCTGCTGCGTCAGCCGCGCGGGCTGGCGGAAATCACATCCGTATCGGGAATGGCTGCCCGCCGGCCTGGCGTGACGCTGCACCGAGGCGGCAGGGGATGCGCGAAGAACGGGACGCGCTTCAGGAGCAGCCGTGCCGCATGCCAATGAATGGCGAAGGTGACCTTCAGCGTCAGCAGGGGGTGGGTCGCGAGCAGGCCCAGCAGCGTCGAGTCGGACAGTGCGCGGCGCTTACCGCTCATCGTCGCCGCGATGAGCCGGCCCTGATCGTCGGAGCCGTCGATCGAGACCGACATCCTGTCGGTCGGCGGAACGACGTGGAAGCGGTAGTGCATGTCCAGCCCCATGAAGGGCGAGACATGAAAGCTCTTTTCCGCCTCCTGAGCGATCGGGCTTTGGGAACCGTCCGCAGGGGCGACGTAGCAATGGGTCTCGCCGAAGGTGTTGTGGACCTCGTAGACCATCGCCATCAGCGTGCCGTCGCGACGATGGCAAAAATAGGTGCTGATCGGATTGAAGGCGTAGCCGAGAATGCGCGGCATGGTCAGCAGGTGGATCGGCCCGCCATCGGGCTCGATGCCTGCCTCCTTCAGCATGGCCTCGACCTGCGGTCGCAACGGGGTGCCGCTGCGGTCGCCGTAGTCGCTGTCACGGAAGGCATAGAGATTGAACCGGTTGCGCGAGAATGTCCGAAGCTTCGCCGCCAACCCGTCGATCTCGTCGAGATCGAGCAGCATCCAGAAGACGCGATAGGACAGCTTGTGCGCGCGCGGCCGCGTCCGCATGTGCCTGACGCGGCCGACATAGAGCGCGGAATTCTCTGTCGCCACGGAATCGTTCATCAGGCAGCGCTCTCCAGCGCCCTGGGCAGGGGCGTGCGGACGATCCTGCCGGATTCGTCCTTTACGCTCCAGGGTCGCCTGACGCCGCCGAGATCCTCTGCGACGGCCAATCCGGCCTGCAGGCCATCCTCGTGAAAGCCCGAGCCAAAATGCGCGCCGCAGAACCAGGTTCTGTGCAGCCCCTGCAGCGACCAGAGACGGGCTTGTGCCGCCAATGCGGGACTGTCGAAGATCGGGTGGTCGTACATCTCCTCGCGCAGCACGGTTTCAGGCCGTGGGTCGCGCGGCGCGTTCAGCGTGACGAAGAGCGGCTTTTCCGAGCTCAGCCCCTGCAGGCGGTTCATCCAGTAGGTGACGGCGCAGGGCGCGTCGGGCGCGCTGCGATCGCCGAGATGGTTCCAACTCGCCCAGGCCGCCTTGCGCTTCGGCATCAGCGCAGCATCGGTATGAAGGATCGCTCGGTTGCTGCTGTAGCGGAAGGCGCCGAGCAACGCGGCTTCCTCCGAGGTCGGCTCCGCAAGCAGGGCGAGCGCCTGGTCGGCATGGGTCGCGATGACGACTTGGTCGAAGGCCTGCGTGCCCCGATCATCCTCGACCATAACCGTACCGTCCTTGCGATGGATGCTGCTGACGGGGTGGCCGATTGCAAGTTCGCCGGTGAAGGCGCTCCTGAGCTTTTCGACATAAGTCCGGCTGCCGCCGGCGATCGTGCGCCAGACCGGCCGGTCCGTCAGCTTGAGCAGGCCATGATTGTGATGGAAGCGGATGAAGGCGGACGCCGGGTAGGACAGGATTTCGGCACAGGGCGCCGACCAGATCGCGGCCGCCATCGGCAGAAGATGGTCGTCGCGGAAGGCCTCGCCATAGCGGCCGGCATCGAGATAATTGCCGAGCGACTGGCCGCTCACCGCCAACTCGGCCGCATCGCGCGACGCCTGCCGATAGAAGCGGCGCAGATCGTTCAGCATCGACCAGAAGCGCGGGCTCAGCAGATTGCGGCGCTGGGCAAAGAGGCCCGACAGGCTCGTGCCAGCGTATTCCAGCCGGCCTGCGTCGAGCGAAACCGCGAAGGACATCTCGGTCGCCTTGGTCTCGACGTCGAGATGGGCCATCAGCGCCGTGAAATTCGGATAGGTCGCCTCGTTGTAAACGATGAAGCCGGTGTCGACCGCGATCTGCGAGCCATCGGCCTGCGGCACGCAGACGGTGTTGGCGTGGCCGCCGAGACGTGCCTCGCTTTCATAGAGCGTGACGTCGTGCGCCTGCGAGAGCAGCCAGGCGGCCGACAGGCCGGATATGCCGGAGCCGACGACCGCGATCCTGAGCGGTCTGCGAAATGAACCGTGCATGAGCCGACCTTTGTGATTGATTTCGGTATAAAGTACGCTCGCGAGCCGGATTCAGTTCAGTTGGCCTCCCGAATGTGCGCCTGGGCTTCCGTCAGGGAGCGAGGCCTGTAATGGTGTCGGCCCCTGATCCAAAGGCGGACCTGCTGCGTAATGCTGGCATGTTCGCCACCCTCGAAACAGGATTTCAGACTTCGACCCCCGTCTTGGCCGGGGCGCGGAAAGGTTCGATCGCCGTTCCCATGGATGCAGATGCCCTTGTCCAGGCCATAGCGTCTTCCGCCGACAGGCAGGCGTTCGCCAGGCTGTTCGACCATTTTGCGCCGCGCGTGAAGGGCCTGCTGATGCGTGGCGGCGCGCCTGCCGATCTCGCCGAGGAGATCGCACAGGAAGCCCTGATGACGGTGTGGCGCAAGGCTGCGCTGTTCGACCCCGCCAAGGCCAGCGCCGGGACCTGGATCGCGACGATTGCGCGCAATCTGAGGATCGACCATGCCCGCCGCGAGAAGCGCTCGCGGATGTCGAAGGTTTTCGAGATCCTCGATGAGGAAAGCCCCGAGCAGCCCGATCAGGTGGTTTCGGGCTCCGAGCGGGATGCCCGCGTGCGCGCGGCGCTGACGGGGCTGTCGAAGGACCAGTACAGGGTGGTGGAACTCGCCTTCCTCGAAGGCTTCAGCCACCAGGACGTCGCCACAAGGCTGTCGATCCCGCTGGGTACGGTGAAGTCGCGGCTGCGGCTGGCGATGGCGCATCTGCGCCGGCATCTGGAGGATCTGCGATGAACGCCCGGCATCTCGCGTCGGACGAGACCCATCTCGCATCGGACGAGACCCTTGCCGGCTTTGCCTCGGGCCGGCTCGACGAGGGTATGGCTCTCGTCGTCGCCGCGCATATCGAACTGAACCCG
This sequence comes from Hyphomicrobiales bacterium, assembly GCA_003241815.1. Classification (GTDB taxonomy): domain Bacteria; phylum Pseudomonadota; class Alphaproteobacteria; order Rhizobiales; family Beijerinckiaceae; genus Allobosea. The sequence continues at coordinate 33,416 of QBLV01000025.1, forward strand.
GCATCGGGCCGTTCGCTGCGCGACATCGAGGCGATCGGCGGCGGCGTGCTGGCGCAGGGCGAGGCAGTTGCGATGCTGTCCTCGGCCGAAGACGCGCTGGCGCGGATCGAGGCCAGTGGCGATGCCGTTGCCAGCGCATCCGAGGGGTCAGGCGAAGCCGGGTTGCCGCGTGTCCTGGCGCCTTACGAGCTCGGCAAATGGAGGCCGATCGGGCGAGGCGTGGCGATGCGCCGCGTCCATGTGCCGGGCGCGGAGGCGCGCGTCTTCATGCTGCGCGCCGCGCCGGGGATGTGGCTGCCGGAGCATCAGCACACCGGCTATGAATGGACCACGATCCTCGCCGGAGCCTATGAGCACCAATATGGCCGCTTCGCCCGTGGCGATTTCGACGAGGCGAATGAGGACCACGAGCACCATCCGCATGTCGATCCTGTCGAGGGCTGCACCTGCATCGTCGCGCTGACGGGCGAGGTCCGCTTCAAGGGCTGGCTCGGGCGTCTGCTGCAGCCGCTGGTGCGGCTATGACCATCACCTCCTTCGTTTTGGCGCTCGCGTCCGTCGCGGCGCTGATGGCGGCTGCGATGAGCTGCGCCTGGCTGGTCGAACGCCGGACAGGCAATTCGGGCTGGATCGATGCGATCTGGACCTTCGGTCTCGGCGCGACCGGTATCGTCGGCGCTCTTTTGCCCTTTGGCGAGGGACCGCTGTCACGGCGCCTGCTGGTGGTCGCGCTGGCCGCTGTGTGGGCTTTGCGGCTGGGCCTGCATGTCGCGTCGCGCACTCGAGGTATCAGCGACGACCCACGCTATGCGAAGCTGAAGCGTGACTGGGGCGCCGACAAGGATCGGCAGATGTTCCGTTTCATGATGATGCAGGCGCTTGCGAGCACGCCGCTCGCGATGGGCATCTTTCTTGCCGCGCACAACCCTGCGCCGACGCTGGGATTTCAAGACATGCTCGGCGTGCTGGTCTTCGCGCTGGGCGTTGGCGGCGGGGCGGTGGCCGACCGGCAGCTGCGTGCTTTCGCCCAAGACCCGCACAACAAGGGCAAGGTCTGCGACACCGGACTGTGGGCCTGGTCGCGGCACCCCAACTACTTCTTCGAATGCGTTCTATGGTGCGCCTATCCAGTGATCGCCATCGCCGCCACGGGCTATCCGTTCGGTTTCGTCGCGCTGCTGTCCCCTCTCTGCATCACGCTGCTGCTGACGAGGATCTCAGGTATCCCGCCGCTTGAGGAGCATATGGTCGCCAAGCATGGCGACGCCTACCGGTCTTATCAGCAGAAGACGAGCGCCCTGCTGCCATGGCCGCCGATGGCAAAAGGAGCCTGAGCGAATGACTCTCCTTCAGAAGTTCGGCGCTTGGGGCGAGCGGTTGCCGCTGCCGGACGTGGTAAGCCGTGCCGGCATCGCGACCCTTGTCGGCCGCACCAACCGCAAGCTGAAGCAGCAAGGCGTGCAGCCCGATGGCGCCTTCGTGCGCGAGATGGCTTCCTTTCCGGTGGCGCAGCACGCTGACGCCGCCAATCAGCAGCACTACGAGGTGCCGGCGGCCTTTTTCCACCAGGTTCTGGGTGCCAGGCGGAAGTACTCCTCCTGTTTTTACGAGACGCCGGCGACCACGCTCGACCAGGCGGAAATCCGCGCGCTCGAACTCACCGTCGAGCATGCGGGCCTTCAGGACGGCCAGCGCATCCTCGAACTCGGATGCGGCTGGGGCTCGCTGTCGCTGTTCATGGCTGAAAAGCTGCCCGCCTCCGAGATCGTGGCGGTGTCGAACTCCGCCTCGCAGCGCGCCTTCATCGAAAGCGAGGCCATGGCGCGCGGTTTTTCCAACCTGCGCGTCATTACCGCCGACATGAACACGTTCGACTGCGCGGGCGGGTTCGACCGCATCGTCTCGGTCGAGATGTTCGAGCATATGGCGAACTGGACTGAACTGCTGGCCCGTGCGCGGGGCTGGCTGCGGCCCGAGGGCAGGCTTTTCCTGCACGTCTTCACCCATCGCTCGGCCTGCTACCGCTTCGACGTGAACGACAAGTCAGACTGGATCGCGCAGCACTTCTTCACCGGCGGGCTGATGCCCAGCCGCCGCCTGCTGCACTGCTTCCCGGACCTGTTCAGCGTCGAGCGGGAATGGCACTGGAGCGGCGAGCATTATCGCCGCACGGCCGAGGACTGGCTGGTCAATTTCGACCGCAATCTGGTGGGCATCGACCCGATTCTAGTCAGCGTCTATGGCGAGGATGCCGCTCTCTGGCGCCGCCGCTGGCGGCTGTTCTTCCTGGCGACGAGCGGCCTGTTCGGACACGATGCCGGCGATGCCTGGGGCGTCGGGCACTACCTTCTGCGTCCTGACTAGAGCCAGCCCCATCCCACCATCAGCCTCACTCCGGCATAGGCGCCCGCCGTCGAGAGACCGGCCACGAATGTGCCATAGGCGAGGTCGGCCAACGTGATCTTCAGGGTCCATGGTCGAAGCGTCGCGTAGTTGGTCAGGTCGTAGGTGCCGTAGGCGAGCAGGCCGAGCAGCGCTCCATTGGCGAAGGCCGCCGAGGGGGAGCCGGCCTGCAGGGCCGGCATCAGCGCGAAATGGACCAGTCCAGCCGGGAAGGCGAAGTAGAACAGCAGCGCGGGAGCCCAGCGTATCTTGTCGAGCAGCATGTCGCCCAATGCCGGACGATAGAGCGAACCGGCCATGATCGACAGCCAGATCAGATCAACGACGCCGAAAATAACGAGGAAGACCAGATAGCCTGCAAGAAAAGTCATCATGCACTCCCGATTGCGTCTTCGCAGATACGTCAACGCGGTCGCAGTGGATCGGTGCAGTCCGTCGCACCAAACGGGATCAAAATCGCTCGGGATGCAAATCCGTTTCCTTGGCAGCCGCGTATTGATGTCAGGTTCCGATCCACATGAGCTGGTGCCGGCTGGGTTATCCCGGTCCTGCACAATGCGCTGGCGCGATCAGGACGGCGCTCCAGCAGGATCGGCGAGACAGCCATGACGATACGCGAGACTGAGCAAGAGATCCTGGAGCAAGAGATCCTGGACCGCCCGGTGGCGCGGCCCGGCGGCTGGAGCCTCGGCATCTCGCGGATGTTCCTTGCGAAGCTGATGGCGCGGCTGGCTCGCGGGCGGCTGACCGTCGTCACCCCTGACGGCTCGGTGCTGGTCCAGCAGGCGCCGGAGCCCGGGCCTGATGCGGTGATCGTTCTCAAACGCTGGCGGGCGATCCGGCGCCTCGTGTTGCAAAGCGACATCGGATTCGCCCGAGCCTATTGCGACGGCGATTTCAGCAGCCCCGACATGACGGCGGTGATGGAGCTTGCCGCCGTGAACGACCATACGTTGCGGCAGCTGATTTCCGGCTCATGGCCGGCGCGTCTGGTCAACCGGGCGTTGCATCTCGGGCGGGCCAATACCCGGCGTGGCAGCTCCCGCAACATCACTGCCCATTACGATCTCGGCAATGCGTTCTATTCCAAATGGCTCGACGAGAGCATGACCTATTCCTCGGCGCTCTATACGCGGCCGGGCCAGACGCTGGAGCAGGCCCAGGAGGCCAAGCTCGACCTCATCATCGAACGGCTGCAGCTCACGGGTGGTGAGCGCGTTCTGGAAATCGGCTGCGGCTGGGGCGCCCTGGCAGAGCGGCTGGCGCGCGAGGGCTGTCACGTCACCGGGATCACGCTGTCGCCGTCGCAACTTGCCTATGCCCAGAACCGGATCACGGAATCGGGCCTGTCGGACAAGGTCGATCTGCGCCTGCAGGATTATCGCGATGTCACGGGGCAGTTCGACAGGATCGTCTCGATCGAGATGATCGAGGCCGTGGGCCGCGAATTCTGGCCGGGGTATTTCGCCAAGCTGCGCAACTGCCTGAAACCGGACGGCCGTATCGTGCTTCAGGCGATCACGATCGAAGACAGCCGCTTCGCATCCTATGCGAGGGGGGCCGACTTCATCCAGCATTACATCTTTCCGGGCGGGCTTTTGCCCTCTCCGAGCGCCATGCGCGAACAGATCGCCGCAGCCGGTCTGAGCCTGGCGGATCTGTTCAGCTTCGGCGACAGCTATGCGCTGACCCTGCAGGAATGGCGCCGCCGCTTTCTGATCCAGTGGCAGTCGATCGGGCCGCTGGGTTTCGACGAGCCGTTCCGGCGGATGTGGGAGTTCTACCTCTGCTATTGCGAGGGCGGATTCCGCAGCGCCGCCACCGATGTCGGACTGTTCGCGATCACCGTGAAAGACACGCGCGAGGCGCCGACCCCGGCGTAAGTCGACACCGGCGCGAGCCGACCTCGCATCTCCCCGCTCCAGCCAGTTTAACGGTCGAGGAAGCCGACGACGTCCTCGAGCACGGGCGCGCGCCAGCTGAACAGCGGCGTCAGTGCCAGCGCCGGGTCTGCATGGCCGAGGCCGTCATAGATCTTGACCGTGACGGGCGCGCCGACCTGTCTCAGCCGCGCCGCGAGGCTCTGCGTGTTTTTCGGCAAGACGGTGCGGTCGGCGCTGCCGGTCGCCAGCAGGATCGGCGGGGCGTCGCGCCGGACGAAGCTGATGGGCTGGGTCTGGGAGAGGTCGCGGGCGTTGCCGAAGGTGGCCGTGGTGACGGACCCGTCCAGCGGCAGGAAGTCGTAGGGGCCCGAGAGCCCGACAGCCGAGCGGATGACGCGCCCCTTCAGGCCGGCAGCGGCGAGATAGCGCCGGTCCAGCGTCAGCATCATCGCATTATAGGCGCCGGCCGAGTGGCCGACGAGATGGATACGGCCGGGATTGCCGCCATAGCGCGCGATATTGTCCCGCACGAAGCGCAACGCCATCGCTCCGTCTTCGATGAAGACGGGAAAGCGCACCTCCGGCACGAGGCGGTAATCGGCAACGACCGTGACATATCCGCGTGCGGCAAAGGCCTCGCCGACCAGCGCGTAAGTTGCCTTCGCGCCGCCCGACCAGGAGCCGCCATAGATGAGGAAAACCACCGGGCGGCTCTGGCCACCGCCAGGCGGAACGTAAATGTCGAGTTTCTGGCGCGGGTGCGGGCCAAAGGCGAGGTCGCGCGCGCCGTTGACGGAGGACGTCGAACCCAGCGTCGTACAAGCAGGCAGCAGGCCCGCCGCCAGCAAAGGGAAGGCGGCGCGGCGCGACAGATCAGGCAGGGTCATTTGAAGCGGCTTCCCAGGGGCTGATATCTTGGGAACGCGGCAACAGGGCTTCTGGACGCAGGCGACCGCAAATTATGCGCGGGACGACGGTGCTCTCGGTCGTTTCGCCCGATCAGATCGACGCGACCTCATGATGGCGCGCGGATTTCACGCGCCATCATCGTTCGTGCTGGCCATGACCGTGGCAATGGCAGAAACCAGATCTGACGGCCGGTAGGGCTTGACCACGAGCGCGGTGCGCGCGTTCGCCTCGGCGCCATCCAGGCTCGAATGGCCCGTCGCGAAGATCACCGGCAATGACGGATGCGTGTCGCGAGCTTTCTCGACCAGCGCGGTACCCGGCATGTCCGGCAAGCCGACATCAGTCAGCAGGATATCGATTGACGTCTTGCCGAGGATTTCCAGCGCCGTTCTCGCATTGGCGGCCTCGACGACGGCATGGCCGAGATCCTCCAGCATGTCGACGGTCGCCATGGCAATCAGAGCGTCGTCCTCGCAGAGCAGGATCGTCAGCTTTCGGTCTTCCACCGGTGAGGATGGGGACGCCTCAGGCGCGGCGGCCTGCTGCTTGCGCTGGGCTGAATTGGCGAGCTGGTGGCGGACCTTTCGTGCCAGTTGCTCGAGCGAATAGGGCTTGCTCAGAAGTTCGACGCCTTCGTCGAGGCGGCCCTCATGGACGATCGAGTTCTCGGTATAGCCCGAGGTGAACAGCACGCTGATGTCGGGCAGGCGCTCGACGGCCTTGCGGGCAAGCTCGGTGCTCTTCATCGGGCCCGGCATCACCACATCGGTGAAAAGCAGGTCGATCGGGATGCCGCTTTCGATGATTGCGAGCGCCGATTGCGCGTCCGGTGCCTGCAGGACGCGGTAGCCGAGATCCGCCAGCGTCTCGATCACGGTCTCGCGGACACCCTTGTCGTCCTCGGCGACGAGGATGGTTTCGGTGCCGCCTGCGATGGGCCCGGATTCGAACGAGACGAGTTCGTGCTCGGCCTCCGCCGAGCGCGGCAGATAGAGCCGGATCGTGGTGCCTTCACCGGGCTCGCTGTAGATTTTGACGTGGCCGCCGGACTGCTTGACGAAGCCGTAGACCATCGAGAGGCCAAGACCGGTGCCCTTGCCTTCGGACTTGGTGCTGAAGAATGGTTCGAAGACCTTGTCGATGATGTCGGCGGGGATGCCCGATCCGGTATCGGTCACCGCCAGCATGACATAGCGTCCCGGCGTCACGTCCGCATGCTGGCGGGCATAGGTGCTGTCGAG
>QBLV01000025.1:39861-40232 GCA_003241815.1 Hyphomicrobiales bacterium
TGGCCAGGTTGAGCAGGGCGTTCTCGACATTTCCGGGATCGACGAGCGTGTTCCACAAGCCACCCGCGACCACGCTTTCGATCTCGATCGTCTCGCCGAGCGCGCGCCTGAGCATCTCGTCCATGCTCCGGATCAGCTTCCCCAAATTGATGACCTTCGGGGCCAGCGGCTGACGCCGCCCGAAGGCGAGCAACTGGGAGGCCAGACGGGAGCCGCGGGAGACGCCTTCCATCGCGTTGTGGATCCGGCGCGAGGCCTTCTCGTTGCCGGCGATCTCGCGGGACAGCAGCTGGAGATTGCCGCCGACGACCTGGAGCAGGTTGTTGAAATCATGGGCGACGCCGCCGGTGAGCTGGCCGATCGCTTCCATT
>QBLV01000260.1 GCA_003241815.1 Hyphomicrobiales bacterium
ACGTTGCGGATATGGTCCTGCGTGATCGCTGTCGTCGCTGTCTGCTGCTTGCGCTCGCTGCGGCGCTCGAACACCATTTCGAAGGCGATCCAGAACAGCAGAAGCCCACCGGCGATGCGGAAAGCCGGCAGCGAGACGCCGAGCGCCTTCAGCACCACGTCTCCCGCCACGCCGAAGAAGGCCAGGATGCAGAAGGCGATGATGCAGGCGCGGACCGCGACCTGCCGGCGTTCGGCGACCGACATGCCCTGCGTCAGCGACAGGAAGATCGGCGCCAGCCCGGGCGGGTCGAGCGTGACGAGCAGGGTGACCAGCGCGGAGGTAAGGAAATCGAGAAGCATGGCGACAGCATTGGCATGATGGCGCCAGCGCGTCACGTCGCGCGCCGGACTTTCCCATGGCGCAGACCCTGCAGCCATTCCCGGCAAGCGAAGCGCAGACCCGCAATCCATCATGGAGTGCGCTCAGTGCCCGATGAGGGCTCCGGACCGGCGCCGCTTCACGGCTGGTCAGCACGGTGCTCTGGTGGAGATGTCGAGCGCGAGGCGACGGCGCCGAGCCGCCTCACACCGTCTCCAGCAACCCCTTGATCAAGGCCTGTCGCGGCGCGATCGATGAGATCAGCCCGTATTCGCTGAGCGTATGCGCGCCCTCCCCGTCGATGCCGAGCCCGTCCAGCGTCGGCACGCCGAGCGCGGCGGTGAAGTTGCCGTCCGAGCCGCCGCCGGTCATGGCGCAATCGCGCAGGTCGAAGCCGATGCCGGCCGCGACCGCCCGCGCCGTCTCGAACAGCGCCGCCCCGGCGGGCGATTTCTCGTAAGGTGGCCGGTTCATACCGCCGCTGATCGTGATCTTCACATCGGGATCATGCGGCTGCAGGCCGAGAATGCGCTCCTCCATCGCCAAGCCATCCTCCGCGCTGGTGACGCGCAGATCGACGCTGAACCAGGCATGCTGCGGGATGACGTTGGCGGCCGTACCGCCGCCCATCAGCGCGACTGAGGTGGTGACGCCGCGCGCATAATCGGTCAGGGCCTCGATCGCGAGGATCTGATGGGCAGCCTCGCGGATCGCGCTGCGGCCATCGGCATGGCGCGCGCCGGAATGCGCCGGCCGGCCTTCCAGCTTGACCTCGAAGCGCCCTACCCCTTTGCGCGCCGTGACGATCTTGCCGCCCTCGCGCGCCGGCTCCGTCACCAGCACGGCGGCCGATGCGCGGCCGATCTCCTCGATCAGCCCACGCGTCGTCGGCGAACCGATCTCCTCGTCGGGCGTGAACAGGAAGACCATCGGCCGCTTGGCGGTTCCGGCGAGCGCCACCTGCTTGAACGCCTGCAAGGCCAGCCAGGCGCCACCCTTCATGTCGTAGACGCCGGGCCCGTACAGCCGGTCGCCCTCGACACGGATCGGCAGGTCGCGGGCGCTGGTGCCGACGGGATGGACGGTGTCGAGATGCGACATCACCGCCACCGCAGGCTCGCCACTGTCGAGGCCGGCCCGCAGGATCACGCTGTCGCCGAGGCCATTGCGACCGGGAATGCGCTCGACCGCGATCGGCAGGCCTTCGACCTCGTGGGCGACGAGGTCCATCATACCGTTGACGCCGGGTGTGTGGTGGGTCGGGCTTTCGAGCGCGAGCCAGACGGACAGGGCGGAAACGGCGGGATCATGTGGTGTCATGGCTGTAGTTTCACCACGAACGACGGTGCGAGCAAGAGCGAAACCGGGCGCGCCCGCCCTGCTCCCTCCGCATATCGGCGATGGGCGGTTGACAGCCACCCCCTATCACTTAACTTATAAGTTAAGTTATAGGGGGTGCGAACCTGCCGTGGTTGCGGCGGTGGGATTGCGGATTTCCGCTTCAAATCGAGAGGACAAGCCCATGGCGACTGCCAAGAACACGATCTGCCTCTGGTACGACAAGGACGCCGAGGCGGCGGCCCGCTTCTACGCCGGGATCTTTCCCGACAGCGCCGTCACCGCGGTCCATCATGCACCCAGCGACTATCCGTCGGGCAAGGCAGGCGACGTGCTGACGGTCGAATTCACGGTTGCCGGTGTCCCCTGCCTCGGCCTCAATGGTGGGCCCACATTCCGCCATAGCGAAGCCTTCTCGTTCCAGATCGCCACCGACGATCAGGACGAGACCGACCGCTACTGGAATGCCATCGTCGGCAATGGCGGACAGGAAAGTGCCTGCGGCTGGTGCAAGGACAAATGGGGCCTCAACTGGCAGATCACGCCGCGCGCCTTGACCGAGGCGATGGCGGCCGGCGGCGCCGAGGCGAAACGCGCCTTCGAGGCCATGATGACGATGACGAAGATCGACGTCGCCGCGATCGAGGCGGCACGGCGCGGCTGACTCCGACGCGGACACGCTTTGCCCGCTTTCAGGCAACCCCGCTCGGCCTCACACCCGCCTGACGTTCCAGAAGGTCGGGAAGCTCGGCAGCACGCCGGTCAGCGTCCGGCGATAGGCGGTCGGCTGGAAGTACTGGCCGAGCGGCGACCGGAGCCCTTGCCCGAGGCAGC
>QBLV01000261.1 GCA_003241815.1 Hyphomicrobiales bacterium
GAGAACAAAGACCCCGAACGCTCGTCCAAACCGCGCATCGCCCGCTCCACCCGTCGCACCGACGACCTCAGTGAATCATGCCACGACGCTTCAGGCGAGAGGGTTTTTCCTCAGCCTGCTAGGCTTACCCGTCGTAGAACCAGAACCCCCGCCGTTCGGGGGGAACGACGGGGGAGCCGAGACCAGATACCCAACCAGAGGGTGACGCATTGGTAGTATGCCATGGTTAATGAACGGCTAACCCGACAATCCAACTTGACGCGACAATGTGCCGCTTTACGATAGGGAATGCCACGATCTCACGACTTCGACAATGACGAGCTGTCGGCTGTCGAACGCTGTTTCGCAGGGGCATGGGCGATCGTTTTGCCGAAGCTGGAAGGCGATGCCGGCGGCCATCAAGGTCACAGGGATCGTCTGGCCACGATCGTGCTCGATCACCTTGGTGCGGGGCATGAACCCGATGAGGCCTATCGGCGATATTGGGCCGATCCGTTGACGACAGCTCGTCACGTTGCTCGAACGATTGACGCCTACAGTTCGATACTACCCGACCCGTGGCGTCGAGGCGGGTCAATTAAGTTGGAAGCACGGCCAACCAGTGTGAATTAGGCCGGACTGCGACCAGATTATAGCCCTTGGTCCGATCGAGCTTGTGCCGATCGAGCTCCAGACAGTTCGTGATTTGAAGGCTGCCATGATCGAGCAGAAGATGCACGTCGAGCTGCCGATCCTGCAGCATATGCTGGGTCAGGGCATGCGTGGCGTCGGATCCATGATCCTCGTAGATGACGAGCGCATCGTTAGCCAGAGTCCGCTCCATGCCCACGAGCGCTTCGCGCTCAACGCCTTCGACATCGAGCTTCACCACCAGAGGCATATCTGTCCATCCCCGACCTTCGACCAGATCATCGACAGTGATGGAGAGCACGACCTCGCCGGCTCGATCATTCGGTTCAACAGAAATGCCGCGCGCTTCATGCACAGCCTCATTCAGCCTGACCTCGACCCCCGAGCGGTCGAGTATCGCCCGATGAAAAGTCGTGATCTTGCTCGCATGGGCCGCGCTGTTGGCCTCAAGTACCGCAAAGGTCGGTGCGGACGCCTCGATCGCGAGTACCGGCTTTGCGCCCCCGCATGATCCGGATGCGACGAAGACGGAGCAATAGCCGATATTGGCGCCGCAATCGACGAAGCCATAGTTGATGCCAGCCAGGCTCTTCAAGAACCACGCCATTTCTGGCTCGTGGTCATACGACTGCAACAGCATCCGGTTCCAATACGGATCGTGGGCCGGAAAAGTGACATTGGCATCCGGTCCCAGCCTGATCACCGCGGTGCGGCCGGTCCAGATCGAGGAACCCACCAGCCGGCAGGCTTTGTAGAGGCCGCGCTGCATGAATCGCTTCGAAACCGCACCGTAAGCGTTGAGCATGGCAATTGCTGCATAATCGCGGACACGGTGCGCCGAAACGCGGCCGCTGATGCGATCGATTTCGATCATCGCGTGATCTGTGCCAGCCATTGGAGCCTTCTGATATCGCCATGCCCAAAGAGATTGCTGACCGGGCTAAGGTGTGCTTATCGCGGCATTTCGCAAGGCCTGTCACGCTGCCTTGGTTAGCGTGAAATCGACATGAACGGCGTCGTAGGGGAAAATCACGCCACGATCCGTGCGATCGAGGATGCCTGCGACGAGCAAGGCCTGGACATCGCCATGCACGGCTTTGACATCGCGGCCGACACGGCGGGCGACCTCACGGATCGCTAGCTCTCCCTCGCCGGTCATGGCGCGCAGGATTTCCCAGCGCTTGGCGGTCAATACCTTCCAGAGCAGCTCGGCCGAAGCGAACGATAGATGCGCGCCTTGCGCTTCGCCACGAAACGCCGCTGCCATCCGCTGCCTGGTTGCCTCAGTCGAAGGAAGGCCAAGAGTTACCGTGTTCATCGCTCATTGCTCCTTTTCGCCAGCCAGGATTCGACGTCGCTCCAAAAATCAGCGCGCAAACGCTCCAGATCGAAGAATCTGTAGGGCACTTCCTGCTCCGCCAGGTGCTTGTGATCACCTTTTCCGGCCTCATTGTCGTAGCGCAGCACGCAAACCCCATCACCGATCAGCGCCAGGCTGTATTTGAATTCGTGCTTCGAGCCCCGCACCGACGATGGCACGCGCCAGATCACGATTTCGGCAAACGCGGTTTCCGTGAGGATCAAACGCTCGCGCAGCAATAGGGTCGCACTCATGTTGGACCATAATCCAACGTTTGGCAGTGTTGTCAATGTCTCCAACGCCGTTTCTGTGATTGGTCTTTGTTGCGCCTCATGAGGGGTGGCGCGTCCCGGCGTTGCCGTGACCGGGCTCTACTCGGGGCGCAAGGCCCCTCCCCGAGCCGCCGATCGGCGTCTCGGCCTTCGGTGACGATCCCTCGCGCGGGCCGGCCAGGCGCCGGCGCGATGATCATGCGTTGATCGGGAAGAGAGGCGCGCGGCCCTCTCTCCCCAGCAAGAGCCACATCGGGTCTC
>QBLV01000026.1:0-6666 GCA_003241815.1 Hyphomicrobiales bacterium
CTTCAAGCAGCGCGATCTCGGCCGCGAGCGGGTGGGCGGCTGACGATGTCCCCGCGGGGACGGCGCTCGGTTGTGATGCGGCAGTGGGCTTGCGGTAATACCGGGTGATGATGGCCCAGGCGGCGAACACGAAGATGCCGACGACGAGCACCGGCAGCGCGGAAGATATCAGCGCGCCGAGCAGCATGAACGGGATGCCGAGCAGAGACCAGGCCGAGCCGGAGCCGATGGCGGCCAGCAGGAATCCGAACCCGACGAGCGCAACCGGCCCGACCATGACGGTCAGCGCGACGATCAGGATGAAGCGCTTGGCCTTGCGCTGCTGGCGCTGAAACCCGACCGCCGTCGTCGGCCAGCCTTCCTCGGGTTTTCGGGGCGCGACGCCGGGTCGTGGCTCGTCCATTCCGCTCGCATCCTCCGGCTCGCCGTTGGTCGCGAATTAAAGCGGCGGAGGCTGTCCGGGTGCGTCCTCCATATGGAGGATCGGCTCATGTCAGAGCTTCGTCAGCCACTCATGCTCGGCGGCGTTGTGGAATTTCCATGTCCGCTTCGGGCCGGCCATGACGTTGAGATAGTACAGGTCGTAGCCGTGGCAGGTGGCGCAGGGGTGGTAGCCCCCGGGCACCAGCACGACGTCACCGTCCTCGATCGCCATGGCCTCGTCGAGGCTGCGATCGTCGGTGTAGACGCGCTGAAAGCCGAAGCCCTGCGGCGGGTTGAGGCGGTGATAATAGGTCTCTTCCAGATGGGATTCGCGCGGCAGATCGTCCCGGTCGTGCTTGTGCGGCGGGTAGCTCGAGGTGTTGCCGGCGGGCGTGATCACCTCGACCACGAGGAGTGAATCCGCCGGCTCGTTTTCGGGCAGGATGTTGGTGACGTGGCGGGTGTTCGATCCCTTGCCGCGGATTTCCTGGCCGAGATCGTCGGGGCCGATGACGCGCACCGGCAGGCCACCGTTCAGCCCCGGCGCCGTACAGATGGCGAGCTCAAGATCAGTCGTGGCTGTCACCGACCAATCCGTCCCTTGCGGGACATAGACCGACCAGGGCTTGCCTTCGAAGGGCGACATGCGCGCGCCGAGTTCGCCCAGCGTCTGCCCGCCAGCCGCGACCTCGCCCTTGCCGGTAACGAAGACCAGGCAGGCCTCGCGGCCGCCGGTGTCACCGGAGACCGTCTCGCCGGGTTTCAGGCGGTGCAGGTCGAAGCCGACATAGGTCCAGCCGGCGCTGTCAGGCGTGACGCGGGTGACGAGGCCGTGCGTGCCCTTGGGCTTGATCAGGAGGTGGGACATGGGTCGGTTCCTATCGGTGCTGCTCGTCGTGCTCGGGCTCGACCCCAGCATCTCGTAACCAGACATCTCCGGTGTCTCATCCGGCCCGAGATTCTCGGGTCTGCGCTGCGCTTCGCCCGAGAATGACGGCTGCTACACCAACCCCGCTTCGGTGATGAAGCGCGTCAGGTTGGCGTGGCCGAGCTTCGCATAAGTCGCGGGCTGCGCCTTCCTCGGGTCCTGCTCGGCTTCGACCACGATCCAGCCGGAATAGCCGGCAAGCTCCCTGAGCACGCGGACATAGTCGATCAAGCCGTCGCCGGGCACGGTGTAGACACCGGCGAGCACGGATTCGAGGAAGGACCAGTCTTCCCGGTTGGAGCGCCACATCACCTCCTCGCGGATGTCCTTGCAATGGACGTGGTGGATGCGGGGCTTCCAGTGGCGGGCGATACGGGCGGGGTCGCCGCCGCCCCAGGTCGCATGGCCGGTGTCGAGCAGCAAGCCGACCGCGTCGCCCGTCACCGCCATGAAACGGTCGATCTCGGATTCAGTTTGAACCACCGTGCCCATATGGTGGTGGTAGACGAGCTGGAGTCCGTATTCGGCCTTCACGCCTGCCGCGAAATGCGTGTAGCGCTCGCCGAAACCGGCCCAGCCATCCTTTGCCAGGACGGGGCGGGCAGAGAGCGGCTTGCTGATGTCGGAATGGATCGCGTTCGAGGTCTCCGCCGCGATCAGCACGGTGCAGCCCATGTCGCTCAGCAGCGTGGCATGGGGCTTCACGGCGGCCATCTCGGCGGCGACGTCGCGGACAAGCAACTCCGTCGAATACCAGCCGGAGACCAGCGCGTGGCCGTGCGCGTCGAGGATGGGTTTCAGCGTGGCGGCATCACGCGGGAACTTGTTGCCGAGTTCCATGCCGGTGAAGCCCGCAGTGCGGGCCTCGCTCAGGCAGGTTTCGAGCGGGATGTCGCCGCCGATCTCCAGCATGTCGTCATTCGACCAGCCGATGGGGTTTGCGCCGATGCGGATCATGTGTGGGGTCTTTCTTACGTTCGCTGATCGTCTTCGGTCGTCATCATGGACTTCGCGCAGCGAAGGCCGGGATCCATCGGAGGGCGCTGTGGCCTTGGATGGATCCCGGTCGACCTGCGGTCGCTCAGGATGACGGCGAGGTTGTCTGGTCTTCAATCCCCAATGGTCTGCCGCTTGCGACGCTCGTCATAGCTCGCCCGCGCGGCGCGGACTTCGGCGCGTTCGCTGACCTCCGGCACCGCCACGTCCCACCAGGCGCCGCCAGCGCCGGTCGAGACCAGCGGGTCGGTGTCGATGACCACGACGGTCGTGCGGGTGTTCGTCTTGGCCTGGGCGAGCGCGGTTTCGAGATCCGCGATCGAGCCGGCCTTGAGCGCGATCGCGCCGAGGCTTCCCGCATGGGCGACGAAGTCGATCTCGGGGAGAGTCTCGTGCCGGGCGTCCTTCAGCAGGTTGTTGAAGGACGCGCTCCCCGTGGCGTTCTGCAGGCGGTTGATGCAGCCGAAGCCGCGGTTGTCGAGCAGCACGATGGTGAGCTTGAGACCGAGCATCACCGAGGTCGCGATCTCGGAGTTCATCATCAGATAGGAGCCGTCGCCGAGCATGACGACGACCTCGCGGTCGGGCCGCGCCATCTTGGCGCCGAGCCCGCCGGCGATCTCGTAGCCCATGCAGGAGAAGCCGTATTCGGCGTGGTAGGAGCCGGGCGGGCCCGCCTGCCAGAGCTTGTGCAGTTCGCCGGGCAGCCCGCCGGCGGCATGCAGCAGGACGATGTCAGAGCCGAGCGAGCGCTGGACGGCGCCGATGACCTGCGCGTCCGAGGGCAGGGCGGCGTTGGTTGCAGCTGTGACGGCGTCAGCTTCCTTGCGCCACGCGGCCTTGCCGGCCCTGGCATAGGCGGTCCAGCGTTCGGGCGCGTGCCAGTCGCCGAGCACATCGGCGAGTTCGGTCAGGCCCTCGCGCGCATCGGCGACGAGGGCCAAGGCGCGATGCTTGCCGGCATCGAAGGGCTGGACGTTGAGCCCGATGATCGTTTTCCCAGCAGCGCCGAACAGCGCCCAGGAGCCGGTGGTGAAATCCTGCAGGCGCGTGCCGATGGCCAGGATGACGTCGGCTTGCTCTGCGAGGCGGTTGGCGGCCGTGGTGCCGGTGACGCCGATCGCGGCCATGTTCAGCGGCGCGTCGTCGGGCAGAGCCGATTTGCCGCCTTGCGTCTCGCAGACGGGAATGCCGGTCGCGGTCGAAAACCGGGCGAGGTCGTCGCAGGCGCCGGAATAGAGCACGCCGCCGCCGGCGACGATCAGCGGCTTCCGGGCCGCCTTCAGCGCAGCTGTCGCTGCCGCTAGTTCGGCGCGGTCGGGCCGGGGGCGGCGCTGAGCCCAGAGGCGCTCCTCGAAAAAGCTCTCCGGATAATCATGGGCTTGCGCCTGCACGTCCTGGCAGAGCGCCAGCGTCACGGGCCCGCATTGCGCCGGATCGGTCAGCACCTGCATGGCGCGCTGCATGGCCGGGATGATCTGCTCCGGCCGGGTGATGCGGTCGAAATAGCGTGAGACCGGCCTGAAGCAGTCATTGGCCGAGACGGTGCCGTCACCGAAATCCTCGACCTGCTGGAGCACGGGGTCGGGGATGCGGCTGGCGAAGACGTCGCCCGGCAGCAGCAGCACCGGCAGGCGATTGACATGGGCGAGTGCGGCCGCGGTGACGAGATTTGTCGCGCCGGGGCCGATCGAGGTGGTCACGGCCATGACGCGGCGGCGCATGTTGGCCTTGGCATAGGCGATGGCCGCGTGCGCCATCGCCTGCTCGTTATGGGCGCGAAAGGTCGGCAGCGTCTCGCGCTCGTGCCAGAGCGCCTCGCCGAGACCGGCGACATTGCCATGGCCGAAGATCGCCCAGACGCCGCCGAAGAGCGGCAGGCGCTCTCCGTCGATCTCGGTGAACTGGCGGCTTAGAAAGCGCGTCAGCGCCTGCGCCATGGTGAGGCGGATGGTGGCGGTCATTGTCGTCTCTTTGGCCACGGGCATTGATAGGACCACCTGGTCATTCCGGGCGGAACGCAGCGGAGGCCCGGAATCCATCGGAGGGCACTGCGTTCTGCGATGGATTCCGGGTCTGCGCCGCTGTCGCTGCTTGTCCGGCATGACGGCGCGGATGGGGAAAGGACAGCATGGTCTATGCCGCCCTGCGGCTGCGCGTGGCAAGCCAGAGGTCGGTGAGGGCGCCGAAGCGCCGGGCCATGTCGGCCATGGCGGCCTCGTCGTCGAGCGTGCCCGACAGCCAGCCTTCGGCTGCCGACATGAAGATTGTGCGGCCGACGGCGAAGCCCTTGACGATGGGGTTGGACGCGGTCGCGGCGAAGCCGGCCTCCAGCTCCTCCACGGGCGCGTCGAGGCCGAGCAGCAGCACGCCGCGGCACCAGGGGTCGTTGTCGGCGATGACGTTCGAAATTGCGTTCCAGGCGGCGGATGACGCCTGCGGTTCGAGCTTCCACCAGTCCGGCTTGATGCCGAGGCCGTAGAGCTCCGTCATCGCGCGGGCGATCGTGTCGTCCAGGAGCGGGCCGTTCCGGCTCGCGATGATCTCGACCAGCAATTCGCGGCCGACCTTGCGCGCCGCCTCGAACAGGCCGCGCAGCTTGTCCTGTTGCTCGCGCTTCAAATCCGGCTCGTCGTCGGGATGGTAGAAGCAGAGCGCCTTGATGCAGTGATCGACCGGCCATTCCGGTAGGAGCGAGCCGATGTCCTGGCTTGTCTCGAAGCGCAACGGCCGCGAGCCCGGCAATTCGACCGGGCGGCCGAGCCAGGAGAAGGGGTGGCGGGCGAATTCGAACATGGCTTCACGACCATGCTTCTCGTCGAGCAGCATGCCGAAACCGGGCCGGCCGTTGGCGACGCGGGCGGCGGCCTTGACGGCGAGGACCTTGAAATCGCGGATGCGGGCCGGGTCGGCGCCAACCTTCGAAGCGATCTCTTCCAGTTGCGAGCGATGGTCGCAGGCGAGCGCCATCAGCGAGGGGATGTCGCGTCGGCGCGTCGTCGCCCAATGGATGTGGTTGATCGCCTCGTCCTTGCGCAGGGCGCGGTGCGGGCTGCCGTTCTCGAGGAAGTACTGCAACTCCTCGAAGGTCGGGCTTTCGGGCGAGCAGAGCAGGCGCGAGACCGCGAAGGCGCCGCAGGCATTGGCCCAGGTCGCCGAGGTCTGGAGGCTTTCACCGCCGAGCCAGCCGCGCAGGAAGCCGGACATGAAGGCGTCACCTGCGCCCAGCACATTATAGACCTCGATCGGGAAGCCCTTGCCGACGATGCCGGCTTCGAGATCGTCGGGGATCGCGCTGTCATAGACGATGCAGCCCATCGGGCCGCGCTTGAGGACGATGGAGGCCGGTGACAGCGCGCGGATCGTCTTCAGGGCCGGCAGCAGCTCGCTGTCGCCCGAGGCGATCAGGACTTCCTCTTCCGTGCCGACGATCAGGTCGCAATCGGGCAGCACCGTCTTCATTCGGTCCGAGACGGCGGCCGACGCGATATAGCGGTTGTCGCCCTCGGCATGGCCGGCCAGCCCCCAAAGATTGGGGCGGTAGTCGATGTCGAGCACGACCTTGCCGCCCTGCGCGCGCATCAGGCGCATCGCCTTGTGCTGGGCGGCCTCGGTATTGGGCTTGGCGAAATGGGTGCCGGTGACGACGACCGCTTTGGCGGTGGCGAGGAAGGCCTCGTCGACGTCTCCCTCCTCCAGCGCCATGTCAGCGCAATTCTCGCGGTAGAACAGCAGCGGGAAGCTCTTGTCGCTCTCCACCGAGAGGATGGCGAGCGCGGTCAGCCGCGTGGGGTCGGTCTTCAGCCCATCGAGATTGACGCCCTCGCGGCCGAGTTGTTCGCGCAGGAAGCGACCGAACTGCTCGTCGCCGACGCGCGTCAGCAGCGCCGAGCGCAAGCCGAGACGGGCGGTGCCGATGGCGATGTTGGCCGGGCAGCCGCCGACCGATTTGGCGAAGCTGGTGACATCCTCGAGGCGCGAGCCGATCTGCTGGCCGTAGAGATCGACCGAAGCGCGTCCAATGGTGATGACGTCGAGCGCCTGCGATGGCTCAGCCTGCGATCCCGCCATGTGTGTCTCCCGGCTTTCCATGTCCTCGGCCCGCCGGTTGCCCGACGGCTCCAGCGATGCGTCTTTCATGAAATGATAATTCTAGGAATCAGTCAATTCGGAACGTCTGTTCCTTATTGCCTTATCCCGTGCCGCTCGGGGCGGCTAGCCCCTGGGACGGTCCCTGCCGGATTTGTGGTCGCGGCGGGCCTCGCCGATGCCGACCGTCAGCGCCATCGCCAGGGCCATCGTCGCCGACAGGGTGCGGA
>QBLV01000026.1:6676-16558 GCA_003241815.1 Hyphomicrobiales bacterium
GGGTGCGGAAACCGCCGAAATCGGCCTCCGCCACCTCGAACCAGATCGTCGCGAACTGCACCAGCGGCGAGAAGGCGCTGTCGGTGATGGCGATGATCGGAACATCGCGTTCGGAGAGAATGCGCGCGTCGCCGATCGTCTCCGCCGCGTAGGGCGAGAAGCTGACCACCAGGGCGATGTCGCGCTTGGTGGCGAAGGAGAGGATCTCCGGGCTCAGGCCCGCCGCCGACTCGACGAGCTGGTTGCGGACGCCGAGCTTGCCAAGCGCGTAGGCGATGTAGCTGGCGACCGGATAGGAGCGTCGCCGAGCGAGAACGTAGATCGTCTCGGCGCCGGCGAGGGCGGCGATGGCGCGGTCGAGTGTGCCTTCGTCGAGTGCGCGCGCCATCAGGTCGAGCGAAGTCCCGGACGCCGTCAGGAAGCCTTCGAGGATGCGATGATTGGCGCCATTGCCGCCGACATCGGCGCGCAGCGCGGTGAGGCGCTCCTCATAGCTTGAATTGCGCTCGCGCAGGCGCTCGCGGAAGACCGTTTGCAGGCTGGTGAAGCCGTCGAAGCCGAGATGCTGGGCGAAGCGCACCAGTGTCGAGGGCTGGACGCCGGATGCCTCGGCAATGCTGGCGGCGGTGCCGAAGGCGATCTCGTCGGGATTGTCGAGCGCATAGGCGGCGACCTGGGCGATGCGCTTGGGCAGCGAATGGCGGCGGCTCAGGACCAGTGCCCTCAGCCCCTCGAAATCGCGCGGGAGCCCGGAGGCGGTCCCGTCATCCATCAAACGCACCTTCCGATCACCGCAATGGCCGGTTCCGTTCTGGCAGCGCCGAGAGAATGGATCAAGTGTTCCAGCTCTGGAATATCGTCGGGCGGCTGGCCGGCTGGCCGCGGACATGGCACGCAGGTGCAGGCGCGGCGGGCTGGCGGACTGGATCGCGCCGCGAGGTGGATTTTCGCGGCTCGGAAACGTCGCGTCATTCCGGACAAGCGGCGAAGCCGCCCCGATCCGGGAATCCATCATAGACTGCCGACGGTGCCCTAAGATGGATTCCGGGTCTGCGCTTCGCTTGCCCGGAATGACGGCGAGGATGTGATGAGCGGACGAAACCTCACCCCACCGTCCCGACCGCGCAGGTCTGCCCGCCATCGACCGGCAGGCAAACGCCGGTGATGAACTTCGCCTCGTCGGAGGCCAGGAAGACCGCCGCGTTGGCGATGTCCCAGGCGGTGCCCATCTTGCCCATCGGTACGAGCGCATCGCGAGCGGCGACCATTTCGTCTGCCGAGGCGTATTGCCCGGATATCTGCTTGTAGATCATCGGCGTGTCGATCAGGCCGGGCATGATGCAGTTCGCCCGGATGCCGGCCTTGGCATATTGCATGGCCAAAGCGACCGTCGCCTGGTTCACCGCCGCCTTGGTGGCGTAATAGGCGAAATAGGGATAGCCCACCCAGCGGATCGCGGCGATCGAGGAGATGTTGACGATCGCGCCGCCGCCGCCGGCCAACATATGCGGGATGACCGCCTTGGAGCAGCGGTAGACCGGGCCGAGATTGAGGTCGATCGCAGCCTTGAACTGCTCCTCGGAGAGTTCGACGGGCCCGCCCATATGCGTCACGCCGACATTGTTGTGGAGGATGTTGATGCGGCCAAAGCGCGTCATCGTCGCTGAGACGGCGGCGTCGATCGAAGCCTGCTGCGTCACGTCGGCGGCGAGCGCGATGGCGATGCCGCCCTCGCCATTGATGATCGCGGCGGTCTCGTCGGCCGCCGCCTGGCTGATGTCGATGCAGGCAATGCGGGCGCCCTCGCGGGCATAGGCCACGGCTGCCGCCTTGCCGTTGCCCCAGCCTTCGCCGGAGGAGCCGGCGCCGAAGACGATGGCGATCTTGCCCTTGAGCCTGTCGGCCATGGTGGAGTGCCTCTCCATTCGGCATGGTGACGCGTGCGAAAGCGCCGTCTTGCTCGGGCTCGACCCGAGCATCTCTTCGACGAGATTCTCGGGTCACCGCTTGCGCGGCGCCCGAGAATGACGGGATGGCGCCTCAGCTCAGCGAGCCGCCGACGGCCTTTTCCAGGATCGCCCAGGCTTCGTCGCCATACTTCTTCTTCCACTCGGCGTAGAAGCCGGCCTTGCGAAGGGCCTCGCGGAAGGGGTCGGCCTTGGTGTCGTTGAAGACCATGCCCTTGCCCGTCAGATCCTCGCGCAAGCCGGCGTTGAGCTTGGCCACGTCGGCGCGCTCCAGTTCGGCGGCCGCGTTGAGGTTCTTGGCGACGATGGCGCGCAGATCCTCCGGCAGGCGCTCCCAGGCGCGCTTGTTGCCGAGGAACCAGAAACCGTCCCACATGTGGTTGGTGACGGAGAGATATTTCTGCACCTCGAACAGCTTGGCGGTCGAGATGATCGCCAGCGGGTTCTCCTGGCCGTCGACGATCTTGGTCTGCAGCGCGGTGTAGACCTCGGCGAAGTTGATGCTCGCGGGCGCCGACTGGAAGGCGGTGAACATCGAGGTCCAGAGCGGCGAGACCGGCACGCGGATCTTGAAGCCCTTGAGGTCGTCGGGCGTGTTGATCGGACCCTTGGACGAGGTCATCTGGCGGAAGCCGTTGTCCCAGATCTTGTCCATGACGACGAGATTGGCCTTGCCGATCTGGCCACGGACATAGGCGCCGAGTTCGCCATCCATCGCCTTCCAGACGGTGGCGTAATCCGGGAAGGCGAAGCCGATACCGGAGACCGAGGCGTTGGGCACGAGGGTCGAGAGGATCAGCGGCGACAGCGTGAAGAACTCGACGCCGCCGGAGCGGACCTGGCTCAGCATGTCGGTGTCGGAGCCGAGCTGGTTGTTGGGGAAGATCTGGATGACGACGCGGCCCTTGGTCTCGGCCTTGATCTTCTCGACCGCCTCATTGGCGCGGATGTTCATCGGATGCGCGAGCGGCAGGTTGTTGGCGTATTTGTAGGTGAATTCGGGCGTCTGCGCGGAGGCTGAGCCGATGTGGAAGCTGCCGATCGCGGAGGCTGCGGCAGTGCCTTGCAGCAGGGTGCGGCGTGAGATGGTCATGGTGTCTTCTCCCTTGGGTGGTTTGTTTTTGGTTGGTGGTCGAGCGTCGTGTTCCGAGCCCTCATCCTGAGGAGCGCTCTGCAAGAGCGCGTCTCGAAGGATGCTCCAGGAGGTTCCAGAGACATCTGGAGCATCCTTCGAGACGCCGCTGAAGCGGCTCCTCAGGATGAGGGTTGAGTGTTGGGCGGGCTGTTTTCCTCCTCACAACACCCAGGTCGACAGGCCGGGCACGACAGCGATGATGACGAGGCCGGCCAGCAGCGCAATGAGATAGGGCCAGATCGCGCCCATCGCCTCGTCGGGCGAGACGTTGCCGATCTTGCAGGCGATGTAGAAGCCGATGCCGATCGGCGGCGTCATCAGGCCGATGTTCATCGCCGTGACCACGACCATCGAATAATGCACGTCGTTGATGCCGAGATTCTTGGCGATCGGGAACATCAACGGCGCCATCAACACGATCGCGGGCAGGCCTTCCAGCACGCAGCCGAGGATCATGAAGACGACGATCGTCACCGCCATGAAGGTGAGCCAGCCGCCGGGCAGGCCGGTCATGATCGTCGCGAGGTCGCGGGCGAAGCCGGTCTGGGTCAGGGCCCAGGCCATGGCGAGCGCGGTGCCCAAGATCATCAGGATTGCGCCCGACAGCGCCGCCGTCTCGACGAACATCGCGTAGAATTTGCGCCGCTCGATGCCGCCATAGAGGACCATGCCGATGATCAGCGCGTAGAGCACCGCTATGGTCGAAACCTCGGTCGCGGTGGCCACGCCGCCGCCGACCGCGCCACGGATGATGAAGGGCAGGATCAGCGCCGGGCCGGCGATCAGGGCGGTCTTGCCGATGACCGACAGGGAGACACGCCGCACGCCGGCCATGTCCTCATGGCGCGCTTTCCAGCGGGCGAGGATGGCCAGCGCCAGCAGCAGCACCATGGCGATGGCGAAGCCGGAGTTGAACAGCCCCGCGATCGAGACGCCGGCGACCGAGCCGAGCACGATCAGCACGATGGAGGGCGGCACGGTGTCGGCCATCGCCGCGCCGGTGGCGAGCAATGCGATCAGTTCCTTGGGCTGGTAGCCGCGCCGCTTCATCTCCGGGAAGAGGGCCGGCGCGACCGTCGCCATGTCGGAAACCTTCGAGCCCGAGATGCCGGAGACCAGGAACAGCGAGCCGAGCAGCACATAGGACATGCCGGCGCGGACATGGCCCAGCATCGAGGCGAGGAAATCGACGATCGCCTTGCCCATGCCGGTGGCGTCGAGCACGCAGCCGAGCAGCACGAAAATCGGCACCGAGAGCAGGATGATGCTCGACATGCCCTCATCCATGCGGCCGACCATGACGATCATCGGGACGCTGGTGGAGAACATCAGGAAGCACAGCGTGCCCATGCCGAAGCAGAACGCGATCGGCACGCCGGCGACGAGGCAGAGCGCGACGACGCCAAGCAGGAAGATCAGGATGTTGCCGTAGCCCAGCCCCTTGAAGACCGGCGTCAGCAGCCAGAACGCCACGCCGATGGCGACGACCAGAGCGGTGGCGAGGACGAGATCGCGCAGGGTGGAGGTTCGATAGGCGTGGCGCAGCGCCAGCAGCGTCATCAGGATGATGCCCGTGGCCAGCGCCGAGACCCGCCAGCTGTTGGGGATGTTCAGCGCCGCCGAGGTGACGAAACTCTCCTCGATCGCATAATCGATCGCCGGATAGATCATCGCCAGCAGGAAGGCTGCGATGACCAGCAATGCGAAGGTGTTGGCGAAGCCGCGCAGGCGCTCGGGCATCATGCCGACGCCCAGCGTCAGCCGCAGATGCTCGTTGCGGTCGATCGCGATGGCCGAGCCGAGCATGGCGAGCCACAGAAACGAGATCGAGGCAACCTCGTCGATCCAGATCACCGGCAGCGAGAAGACGTAGCGCGAGGTGACGCCGAGCAGCAGCACGCCGATGATCAGCGCGACGAGCCCTGCGGCGATGGCCTCGACGGGACGCATGAAGGGCGAGCCCGGACGGACATCCTCCAATTCGGAGACGGCGTCTGGTAGCGCGATCCTGTCGGCGACATCGACCATCGTTTGACTCAACCCTGAACCATGGAGCGGTGCCTGGCGACCGTCCGGTCAGCCAGCGCCGCGATGATGGCCGGCCCTGAGCCAGCGCCCTTGCGGGCTACCTGCGTCGACATCGGTTTGTCCTCCCATATGCGTCGATCTTGTTGGCTTGTCTCGCAGCCGTCGACGCGGTCCATACTGTGACCGAAACCACATCAGGTTGGCGCGGAGATTACACGACAAGCACCGCATTGCAATGCGCAAGCGGGCGATCTAGGCTTCGGAAACAAGAACAAGGTCCATATCGTGGATCGGCTTGAGGAAGCCAAGGTGGAAGCCATCAACCAGGCACGTGCCGCGATGTCCGGCTCGCAGAGCGTCGATCGCGCCCTGCGGCTGCTCGCGCTGATCGGCCGCGAGCCGGCTGGCGGGCTTCCGCTCGCCGAGATCGTGACGGGCAGTGGCCTCAACAAGCCGACGGCTCGGCGCCTGTTGCTGGCGCTGATGCGAGCGGGCCTCGTCGAACAGGAGCCACAAACGCGGCAATACTGCCTGGGTGAGGAGGCTTTCGTCCTGGGGGTCCTGGCGGCCCGTCGGCACGGCCTGCTGGAACTCGCGATGGAGAGCCTGCGGCGGCTGTCGGGCGTGACGATGGATACGAGCTTCCTGTCGGTCCGGCGGGATCGTTACTGCGTCTGTCTGCATCGCGAGGAGGGCACCTATCCGGTGCGGACGCATGCCTTGCAGATGGGCGACCAGCACCCCCTTGGCGTCGGCGCGGGCTCGCTGGCCATTCTGGCGGCTCTGCCCGACGATGATGTGGACCGGATCAGCGCCGCCAACGAACAGGTCCTGCTCTCACATTATCCGGGCTTCGCGCCGGACTCGATCCGGGCCGATCTGGCTCTGGCGCGGCAGCGCGGCTTCTCCGTCAATCCGGGCAGGCTCGTCGCCAGTTCCTGGGGTATCGGCGCCGCCTTCCGGTATCCGGACGGGCGCGTCGCCGGAGCGCTCAGCCTGGCCGCGATCGACAGCCGCATGCAGCCGGCGCGGCAGGAAGAACTCGCCGGCCATCTCGCGCGGGAAATCGCCCGGATGGAGCGCCTGCTGGCCGAGATGTTCGTGTCGGGGGGCAAAGGCGGCGGGGCTGCGCGGCCGGCCCGTCGCGGCCCCCCCCCCGAGGCGAGGCGGGCTTGAGATGAGTGGGTCGCATCACCGGGATGACGGCGCCCTTGTTGGCCATGGCTGGCCTGAAGACAATCCATCGCCGAGGGAGCCACTGACATGACCGCATCGACATCTTCCCCTCCGCCCGGCGGCGTCGCGCCGATGACCCGCAGGGTGATGAACCTCGGTCATATCGCAGCCCAGAACGGGCGGCGGCTCGCCGATTGCCCCGCCTTCATCTGGGGTGACCTGACGCTGAGCTGGGCGCAGCTCGACGCGCGGGTGTCGGCGCTGGCGGCGGGCCTGCGGGCACGCGGCATCGGCAAGGGCGACCGTATCCTCGTTCACTCCAAGAACTGCGACGCGATGTTCGTCTCGATGTTCGCGACCTTCCGGATTGGGGCGGTCTGGGTGCCGACGAATTTCCGGCTGCTGCCGGACGAAGTCGCCTATCTCTCGACGTCCTCGGGGGCCAAGGCCTTCCTCTGCCATGGCGATTTCCCAGATCACGCGGCGGCGGTCGCAGCGGCGAGCCCGGCACCCGTCTTCACCTGGCGCATCGGGCCCGGCGGCTTCGGCGAGGACGAGGTCGATGCCGTGATCGCGCGGCACATGGGCGAGCGCGTCGCAGACGTCGCGGTCGAGCATGACGATCCGTGCTGGTTCTTCTTCACCTCGGGCACGACCGGGCGCTCCAAGGCCGCTGTACTGACCCATGGCCAGATGGGCTTCGTCATCACCAACCATCTCTGCGACCTCGTGCCCGCCACGACGGAAGCGGATTCCTCGCTGGTGGTGGCGCCGCTCTCGCATGGCGCGGGCGTGCACCAGTTGATGCTGGCGGCGCGCGGGGCGGCGACGATCCTGCTGCCGACCGAGCGCTTCGACATCGATGAGGCCTGGCGGCTGATCGCGCGTCATCGCGTCACCAGCCTGTTCACCGTGCCGACGATCCTGAAGATGCTGGTCGAGCATCCGGCGGTCGAGCAGCATGATCATTCGTCGCTGCGCTACGTCATCTATGCCGGCGCGCCGATGTATCGCGAGGACCAGAAACGGGCGCTGGCCACGCTCGGGCCGGTGCTGGTGCAGTATTTCGGGCTGGGCGAGGTCACCGGGAACATCACCGTGCTGCCGACGTCGCTGCATGCTGCGGAAGACGGGCCGGATGCGCGCATCGGAAGCTGCGGCTATGCTCGCACCGCCATGCAGGTCCAGATTCAGGACGATACGGGCGAGGAGGTCGCGCCCGGCGTGCAGGGCGAGATCTGCGTGATCGGCCCCGCCGTGTTCGCCGGCTATTACGATAATCCGGAGGCGAATGCGAAGTCGTTCCGGAACGGCTGGTTCCGCACCGGCGATCTCGGGCACATGGACGAGCAGGGCTTCGTCTACATCACCGGGCGCGCTTCCGACATGTATATTTCCGGCGGCTCCAACATCTATCCGCGCGAGATCGAGGAGAAGATCCTGACTCATCCGGCGATCGCGGAGGTCGCGGTGCTGGGCCTGCCCGATCCGGTCTGGGGCGAGATCGGGGTGGCGGTCTGCGTCTGCCGTGCGGGCGAACGAGCGAGCGAGGCCGAGATCGCCGGCTTCCTCTCCGAGAAGATCGCCCGCTACAAGATGCCCAAGCGCTTCTTCTTCTGGGACGCCCTGCCGAAATCCGGTTATGGCAAGGTGCCCAAGCGCCTGGTTCGCGACGAACTGGAGGCGCGCGGCGAACTCGATTGGTTGAGGACCGCTTCTTGAGACGCATCAAACAGCCCGGTCCGCCCGCGGCCGAGCGCATCGTCTTCGCCGAAAGCCATGGCCTGCGTTTTGAGATGACGCTTCAGGCCGGTCTGCCGCTGCTCGAGGCGGTGCGCCGCAGTTTCGCGGCGGCGGGCTTCACCAGCGGCGTCGCGCGGATCGACGGGCTGACGCTCGGCCCCTTCGCCTATGTCATGCCGGCGCTCTCGCAGACGCCGGAGCATGCGGCGTTCTACAGCGAGACGTTTCGGCCGCCCGGCATTGCGCGCATCGAGGCGGGAGCGCTGACCTTCGGCCTGCGCGACGGCGTCCCGTTTTTCCACTGCCATGCGCTGTGGAGCGAGGCTACGGGCCGGCGCAGGGGCGGCCACATTCTTCCCGAGGAGGCGATCGTCGCCGAGGAGATCACGGTGCCGGCGGTGGGGCTCGACGGGGCGGTGTTCGTCGCGGAGCCGGATCCCGAGACCAACTTCAAGCTGTTTGGCCCGGCGCATGTGCCGCCGCTGGGCACGACGCGGGACGGGCGCTTTCATGCGCTGCGGGTCAGGCCGAATGTCGATCTCGCCTCGGCGCTGGAGCAGTTCTGTGCCGAGCGTGGAATCCGTCGCGCCACGATCCATGGCGGCGTCGGCTCGACGATCGGAGCCCGCTTCGTCGATGGCGGCAGGGTCGAGAACTTCGCAACCGAGGTCGCGATCACGGACGGACTCATCGCTGATGACGGCGAGGGGGTGCAGGCGCTGATCGATGTGGCGCTGGTCGATTTTACCGGCGCCATGGCGAGCGGGCGGCTGACACGTGGCGACAACCCGGTGCTGATGACCTTCGAACTGGTGCTGGAGGTGGGGTAGGGGGCGTCATTCTCGGGCGAAGCGAAGCGTAGACCCGAAAATCTCGGGCCGCTTTGCGCGGCGCCTCTTCCGGCCAGAGATGCTCGGGTCAAGCCCGAGCATGACGCCTTTTCACCTCGCTCGCCCCTCCCGCTTCTTCGCCATCTCCATCTCCCGCAGATCCTTGCGCCTGATCTTGCCCGTCGCCGTCATCGGCAGCCCCGTCACGAACTCGACCTCGCGCGGATACTGGTAGGCGGCCAGACGGTCGCGCACGAACGCCTGGATCTCTGCGGCGAGCGCAGCCGACGGCTCGACCCCCGGCCTCGGCAGGACGAACGCTTTCACCACTTCGGTCCGCACCGGATCGGGCACGCCGACGACCGCGACCATCAGCACGGCGGGGTGACGGATGATGCAATCCTCGATGTCACCGGGGCCGATACGGTAGGAGCCTGAAGAGATGATGTCGTCGTCGCGGCCCTGGAACCAGAAGTAGCCGTCCGCGTCGCAGGCGCCGGTGTCGCCGGTCAGGAGCCAGTCGCCGGCGAATTTCGCGGCGGTTTCCTGCGGCTGGCGCCAGTATTCCAGCATCATCACGGGGTCGGGCCGCGCCACCGCGATCAGGCCGGCCTCGCCCGCCGGCAGGGGCTCGCCTTCGGGTGAAACGACTGCGACCCGATGGCCGGGCACGGCACGCCCCATCGAGCCTGGCCTGACCGGAAACAGATCGGCATTGTTGGCGACGAGCAGATTGGCCTCGGTCTGGCCATAGAATTCGTTGACGGCAAAGCCGAAAGTCTCGCGGCTCCAGTCCAGCATGTCGGCGCCCAGCGTCTCGCCGCCGCTGCCGATCGAGCGCATGGCGTAGCCGAAGCGGCGGGGATCGCGGACCTGGCGCATCAGCTTCAGTGCGGTGGGCGGCAGGAAGGCGTTGCGGACCTTGTGCCGCGCGATCAGGTCAAAGGCAGCTTCGGGATCGAATTTGCGGGCGCGGGAGGCCAGCACCGGCACGCCGAAATAG
>QBLV01000026.1:16568-28103 GCA_003241815.1 Hyphomicrobiales bacterium
GATCCAGGCCCAGTCGGCCGGGGTCCAGAACAGGTCGCTCGCTTGCGGGAAGAAGGCTTGCGGCATCTGCACGCCTGGCAGATGGCCGAGCAGCACGCGGTGGGCATGGAGCGCGCCCTTGGGCTTACCCGTCGTGCCCGAGGTGTAGATGATCACGGCGGGATCATCGGCGCGGGTGTCGACGGGGGTGAAGTCGTCGGAGGCCTTTGCCATCTCGGTCGCGAGGTCGATATGGCCGTCGGCGCCGTCGGCGCCGTCGATGACGAAGATGCGCCGGAGATCGGGCAGTGCGTCGCGGATCGCCTCGATCTTGGCGAGGTTCTCCGCGTCGGTGATCAGGGCGGCTGCGCCGCTGTGCTGGAGGCGGTGTTCCAGCGCCTCGGGGCCGAACTGGATGAACAGCGGCAGCGCGATGGCGCCGAGCTTGTAGACGGCGAGATGCGCCATCGCCGTCTCCGGCCGCTGCGGCAGCAGGATGCCGACGCGCTCAGCCGGTCCGATGCCGTGGCCGCGCAGCATGTTGGCGAGGCGGCTGGAGGCGCGCTTCAGGTCGTCGAAGCTGAGCGTGACGATGCCGGTCGCCTCGTCCTCATAGATCAGCGCCGGCTTGGCCGTTCCGTCGGCATGGCGGTCGCAACAGGCGACGCCGATGTTGAAGCGCTCGGGGATGTCCCAGCGAAAGCTGTCGAAAGTCTCGGCATAGGTCGCGTGGCGTACGAGCATCATCTTCACCCGGCGTGTCGGTGAGGAGGATTAGGCTTGCGGCGGGGTGGGCTGGCAAGGCCGCCAACGCAAACGGGGCTGTTGTGATAAACGATACCGCGCCGTGTTATACAATTCGTACAACGTTGGCGGGAGGCCAGCCATGAAAGAGACCAGCAAGCCGGACGCAGCGGCAATGGCGGTGGTGGATGTCGTCCAGCTGCGTAAGATCGGCAACTCGCTCGGGATCATTCTGAGCAAGGATATCCTGGCGCGTTTCAGGTTGTCTGAAGGGGACCGCTTCACGGTGGTCAATCAGCCGGGTGGCGAGGTCAAGCTCGTCCCTTATGACGACGTCCACGCTCGCGGAATGGAGATTGCGCGCAGGTCATTCAAGAAATACGCGGCGACCTATCGCGAACTCGCCAAATGAGCGAACCCATCTGGGTCAATGTCGAGCTGGTGACCGATATTCACGCGGAACAGCTCGCCATCTTCGGTGGACCGGCCGGACCGCGCGACCGTGCTCTGCTCGAATCGGCCCTGGCGCGTGCTCCAAACAAATTTGCCTATGGCGAAACCGATCTGGCGGCTCTGGCTGCCGCCTATGCTTTCGGTGTGGCAAGGAACCGTCCCTTCATCGATGGAAACAAGCGCGCCGCATTCGGGTGCATGATCGTTTTTCTCGGACCCAACGGAATCGACTTCGATGTCGAGCTTGCGCTGGCCGCCGCCGCCATCCTCGCGCTGGCCGCCGGCGAGGTCGACGAGGAGGGGCTGACACGCTGGATTCGCGACAGCTGGCCAAAGGACGCGCTGGCATGAGGAATGTCTCGGGGGCGCAGCGAACGTGGCGTGCCGGGGAGGGCGGCCTTGCCCCGACCGGCGCCTGCCATGGACAGTCTGATCCGTATCAGTCATCAAGGATGACATGATGCATGGCCAGATTTTGGTCTACGGGGCTGGAGACGGAACCATGAAATTAAGCGCGCCGAGCCAAGTGGCTTTCGTGATCGCCGTGTTGCTGGCGGTCGTGGCACTGCTGGTCTTCTTCCGCGTCCTGCCGATCGCGGGCGTTCCGGCCTTCTGGCTGATGAGTTCCGCCTTCCTGGTTCTGGTCCTCGGCAACGTGCTCAAGGGGCTGTAGCCCGCCGCAGCGATGGCGCCCGCAGGGCGAGGACAGGTGACGCGGCTCTCGGGCCGGAGATCCGAGGGCAGGGCGCCTCGTCGCATTGGCGATGGGCCTGCCCCACCCTACATGGTCGGTGCAGACCTCATCTGAAAGCGCCGAGCCCCATGTCCGAACGCGACTCTGAAGCCAACCGCTTTTCCGCCCGTGCCGCGCGCTATGCCCGTGTCGGGGCCAATGTCGGCGGTGTGGCGGCGCGGATCGCGGGCGCGCGGCTGTTCGGGATGGAGGGGCGCAATGCCTCCAACGCCGAGGCGCTGGCCAGGGCGCTGGGTGGGCTGAAAGGCCCGATCATGAAGGTGGCACAGCTCGTCGCGACCATTCCCGATGTGGTGCCGCCGGAATATGCAGCCGAGCTGCAGAAGTTGCAGTCGCAGGCGCCGCCGATGGGGGCGGCTTTCGTCAAGCGCCGGATGATGGCTGAGCTCGGCGCCAACTGGCGCGAGCGCTTCGGCAGCTTCGATCTGCAGCCGGCGGCGGCGGCTTCGCTCGGACAGGTGCATCGCGCGACGACCACGGATGGCGTCGCGCTCGCTTGCAAGCTGCAGTACCCGGACATGGAATCGGCGGTCGAGGCCGACATCTCCCAGCTCGATATCCTGTTCGCGCTGCACCGGCGCATGGACCCGGTGATCGACACCAGTGAGATCGCCAAGGAGATCGGCGCGCGCGTCCGCGAGGAGCTCGACTACCAGCGCGAGGCCAAGCATATCGCGCTGTATCAGGAGGTATTGGCCCAGACGCCGGAAATCCGCGTGCCGGCCCTGGAGGCTTCGCTGTCGACGAAGCGGCTCCTGACCATGCATTGGTTGGAGGGCGACGGCATCCTGACCCACAAGCAGGACGAGCAGCAGGCGCGAGACCGCATCTCGACCGCGATGTTCAAGGCTTGGTGGCGGCCCTTCAGCCATCACGGCATCATCCACGGCGACCCGCATCTGGGCAATTACACGGTGTTTTCGGAAAACGGCGCGCCGCAGGGCATCAACCTGCTCGATTATGGCTGCATCCGCATCTTCCCGCCGTCTTTCGTCGGGGGCGTGGTCGATCTCTATCGCGGGCTGCTGGAGGGCGACGACGCCCGCGTCGTCCACGCCTACGAGACCTGGGGCTTCAAGGGGCTGACGAAGGAGCTGGTCGATACACTCAACATCTGGGCGCGCTTCATTTACGGGCCGCTGCTGGAGGATCGCACGCGGCGGATCGCCGAGGGCGTCAGCCCGGCCGAATATGGTCGCCGGCAGGCCTTCGAGGTGCATCAGGCGCTGAAGAAGCGCGGGCCGGTGACCGTACCGCGCGAATTCGTCTTCATGGACCGCGCCGCGATCGGGCTTGGCGGCGTGTTCCTGCATCTCGACGCGGAGCTGAACTTCCACCGGCTGTTCGAGGCGGAGATCGAGGGCTTCCAGATCGAGACCGTGGCGGCGGACCAGGCCTCGGCGCTGGCGCGGGCGGGGTTGGCGGCAACAAGCTAAGGCCGGCACGCTGAGCGCTTAGCCCACCCTCGACGTCATTCCGGACAAGCCGCGAAGCGGCGCAGTTCCGGAATCCATCATCGAGCACAGTCGGCGCCCTACGATGGATTCCGGGTCTGCGCTTCGCTTGCCCGGAATGACGGGGATGGGTTCTTTCCGGTTGTTTGAAGTCGTCAGCCCGATTCGGCGCTTGCCTCCTCCGCATCCGCCGGTCTAGATCGCGCGCTTCCCGTCCAGCGTTCCGGAAGCGCTCCCCGCCATGGCCACCACATCCGCGCCCGTCGCCATCATCATGGGCAGCCAGTCCGATTGGGCGACGATGCGCCATGCCGCCGAGACGCTGGACGCTCTCGGCATCGCCCATGACGATCGCATCGTTTCCGCCCACCGCACGCCTGACCGGCTGTTCGATTTCGCCCGTGGCGCCAAGTCCGAAGGCTTCAAGGTTGTGATCGCCGGTGCCGGCGGCGCGGCTCATCTGCCTGGCATGACCGCCTCGCTGACGCCGCTGCCGGTGTTCGGCGTGCCGGTCGAATCCAAGGCTTTGTCGGGGCAGGACTCGCTGCTCTCGATCGTGCAGATGCCGGCGGGTATTCCGGTCGGCACGCTGGCCATCGGCCGCGCCGGAGCGGTCAATGCGGCGCTGCTCGCGGCTGCCGTGCTCGCGCTCTCGGACGAGGCACTGGCGGAACGGCTCGACGCCTATCGCGCCCGCCAGAGTGCGGCGATCGCGGAACGCCCGGCGAAGGACGAGGCGTGAGCGCGCCGGTGTTCGAGGGACTCGCGCCGGGCGCCGTGCTCGGCATCTTGGGTGGCGGCCAGCTCGCCCGGATGATCGAATGTGCCGGCGGCGACGGCGGCTTTCCTCAGCCGGCGCAAGCCGCTGCATCCCGGAGCGCGGGCGCTGGCGGTGACGCAGGACCGGCTCAGCGAGAAGAGCTTCGTGGCCGATTGCGGGCTGAGCGTCGCGCCCTTCCGGGCGGTCGATTCGCTGGCTGATCTCGAGGCGGCGGTTGCCGTACTTGGCCGTCCCAGCGTGCTGAAGACGCGGCGCTTCGGTTATGACGGAAAAGGGCAGGTCAAGATCCTGCCGGGGACCGATCTCGCGGAGGCCCATGCTGCGATCGGCCGCTCGCCGGCCGTGCTCGAAGGTTTCGTCACCTTCGCTCGCGAGGTCTCGGTGGTGGCGGCGCGTGGGGCGGACGGCAGCTTCGCGGCCTTCGATCTCTGCGAGAACGAGCATCGCGACCACATCCTCGCCTTCACGCGCATCCCGGCGCAGGTTTCGGCTGCGACGGAAGCCGCCGCGATCGAGGCCGCGCGCAAGATCGGGGCGGCGCTCGGCTATGTCGGCGTCTTCGCGGTCGAGATGTTCATCGTCGGCGAGGGCGAGCAGGAGAGCGTCGTCGTCAACGAAATCGCGCCGCGTGTGCATAATTCCGGGCACTGGACCAGCGAGGGGGCGCAGACCTCGCAGTTCCACCAGCATGTGCGGGCGGTCTGCGGCTTTCCGCTCGGCTCGGCCCAGCGGCGCGGCCGCGTCGAGATGGAGAACCTGATAGGCGATGCGGCGCTGCGCTGGCGCGAGCTTTTGGCCGAGCCCGGCGCGCATCTGCATCTTTACGGCAAGCGCGAGGCGCGGCCGGGCCGCAAGATGGGCCATGTCACGCGGGTCTTCCCCGAGCAGGGATGAAGGCTGTCTACAGCACCCGCTGCAGACGCTCGCCTCGGGCGAGCCAGAAGGCCTTGAGCGGTGCAGGCACAATGCCGAGCCGGCGATAGAGCACCATGGCGAGCGTGCCTGGCTCCGCGCCGCCGCTGATGCGGTAAGGCTCCATCAGCCGCTCCAGCACGGCCCGGCGATGCCGCTGGCGCGCGACCGGCCGCAGGCCCGAGGAGGGCGTCTGCATGACGAGTTGCACGAGGCGATCGAGGATGGCGTCCTCGGTGGTGGGAGCCAGCCGCGCCACCTCCTCGTCCAGCACGGCCTGCTTGGCTTGCGCCAATGTCGCGCCCTTGGCATAGGCCAGTTCGACCCGCTCCCAGGCCGGGTGTGCGAGGTCGCTGGCGAGCAGCATGATGCGGCGTTCGCTCTCCGAGTCGGACGGCTGTTCAACGGCGGCGTTTTGCATTGATTTTCCCGATTTTGCGGCGTGGACAGCCAAACGCTTTTCTGTTATCCGCACGATCCTTCGGACGACCTGCGTCGCAGTGTCGCCCACCCGACCTTTTTAAACCAACCCGCTAAAGACGGACACTCACGTGCAGGTTCTCGTTCGCGACAACAATGTCGATCAGGCTCTCCGCGCTCTCAAGAAGAAGCTGCAGCGCGAGGGCGTTTTCCGCGAGATGAAACTTCGCGGACACTACGAGAAGCCCTCTGAGAAGCGGGCTCGCGAGCAGGCCGAGGCCGTGCGCCGTGCCCGCAAGCTGCAGCGCAAGAAGCTCCAGCGCGAAGGCCTGCTGCCGGCGCCGGTGAAGCCCAAGCGCCCCTGATTTCGATCGTCTGCGGCGTTCTGTCCCGTCCGACGCTCACATGATTTGCGATTGCGCCTGGAGCCTGCTCCGGGCGCTGTTGCTTTTTGGGCCGCGTTAACCAACTCTTGGCACAAAGCGGGCGTTCTCTTCACCGGGGCGCTGTCGGTTGGGGGGAGCGCGATGACGCGGTGGCGATCCGGCATGGAGCGACGCTGCAGATGAGGCACGGAACCGAACCGATGAGACAGAGCATGATGGGTGGCAAGAACTGGATGGCGGCGGCGGGCATGGCGCTGGCCCTGGCGGGCTGCGACACCATGTCCAGCATGACGTCCCAACCCGTCGCCGAGCTGGACACGGCTTCGGCGGCCGATGCGAGCGTCAATATCGGTTCACTCTCCGAGGTGGTCAGCCGCAATCCCAACGATCCCGGCGCCTACAACACGCGCGGGACCGCCTATGCGCGTGTCGGGCGCTTCTCGGATGCGATCGCCGATTTCACCAAGGCGGTGCAGCTCGATCCAAATCTCGCCTCGGCCTATACGAATCGCGGCCTCGCCTTGCGTCAAAGCGGCCGCAACGACGCGGCGCTGGCGGATTTCAACCGCGCCACCACCGCCTCGCCAAACTATGCCCCGGCCTTTATCGCGCGCGCCAATCTGCTGCGCGCGCAGGGCAACAGCCAGCAGGCGCTGGCCGATCTCAACACCGCGATCCGCCTGAACCCGGAATCGGCCGAGGCCTTCCATGCGCGCGGGCTGGTCTACCAGAAGGAAGGCCAGCACCAGTACGCGATCTCTGATTTCGACTCGGTGATCGACCGCAACCCCTACAATGCGCCGCCCTATATCGCCCGTGGGCAGAGCCTGAACGCGACCGGCAAGTACGACGCGGCGCTCGAGGATTTCACCGCAGCGCTGAACGTCGACAACCGCAGCGCCGATGCATGGGCCGGTCGCGGCTTTGCTCAGGAGAAGCTCGGCCAGAAATCCGAGGCGACCCAGAGCTATCAACGCGCGCTGGGTCTCGACGGCAACAATGCCGTTGCCCGCGCCGGCCAGGGCCGGATGGGCGGCGGCGGCCTGTTCCGGAGCTGAGGCGGACCTACTCCACCGTCCGGCTTTCCGCTCCAGTGAGGCCGCCGCGCGCGACATCGGCCAGGAAAAGCCTGATCTCCGGCATCGAGCCATGCGCGGGGAGATCCTCGTGCCCGCCTTGGGGGAAGCGCAGGAAGCGCTTGGGCGGGTTGGCGAGGCCGTAGAGCGCTTCGCCCTGGGCGAAGGGGATGACGCCGTCGCGTGCGCCGTGCAGCACCAGCAACGGAACGCCGACTCGGCCGATCACCGTATCCGAACGGAACGGATCGAGCATCAGCAGGCGCACGGGAACGTAAGGGTAAACGCCCTGCGCCACCGCGACGGTCGAGAGATACGGAGCTTCCAGGATCACGGCCGCCAGCGGCACCTCGGCTGCGAGCTTGAGCACGACGCCGGTTCCCAACGATTCTCCGTAGCCGACGAGCTGCGCGGCGCCGAAGCGTTCCGCTGCAGCGCCATAGGCGGCACGTGCATCGAGATGCAGCCCCTCTTCCGACGGGCTGCCGGTCGAGCCGCCATAGCCGCGATAGCTCACCGCCAAGAGGCCCGTGCCGTCCTCGGTCAGGGCCCTGAAGCGCCCGACCCGGCCCGGCCTGCCGAGGTTGCCGGCATTGCCGTGAAAGTACAAAATCACCGGCTTGCCGGCGCGGGGCGGCACGACCCAGGCCACGAGCCGCTCGCCATCGGCTGCTGTCAGCGTCACCTCCTGCGCGCCGGCCAGACCGGTCTGGGCGACCTCGGCGCGGGTGGCGTCACGCGGGAAAACCAGATCGCGCTGCCGCAGATAGAGCATGGCGAGGAGCGCGGCATAGACCGCGACGGCTACGAAGAGCAGACGGCCGAACCAGCGCATTATCTTCCCCTACGCCTCGGTACGGCATGAGGACGATGGTCAATCGATGACTTTGGACATTTCAAGGGCGAGTCCTTTGAAGCCGGCGCGACGATAGGCGGCGAGCGCGATGTCATTGCCGGTCAGCACACCCAGTTGCAGCACCTTGCGCCCCGCCTCGCGTGCGAAAAGCTCGGCACGTGCCAGAAGCAACTGGGCGATGCCGGTGCCGCGCTGGGCAACGGCGACGACGATGTTCTCGATATAGACATGGTCCCGCAGATGGTCATGCACGAAGGGGCCGGTGCGCCCCAGCCGCAGCGCGAGATACCCGATCGCGCGACCGTCCATCTGCGCGACGAACTGCGCGCCGCCCTGTTCAGCGGCCTTGGCGGCGTCATCCTCGAGGCAGGCCACTGCAGCGTCCGGCCCGGTGGCGCGGTCGTCGCTCAGCGTCGCCTCGTGATCGTTGAGTTCGGCGAGCAGGCCAAGCACGGCCTCCCGGTCGCTCTCCAGCATCCTGCGAATGATCGTGCTCAAGGGTGGGCTCCGAACGAAAAAGACCGGCACGAAGCCGGTCTTTCACAACAGGCGCGTGACGACGACGCGTTCAGTGCGCCATCGCCTTGACGATGTCGTCGGTGACCTTCTTGGCGTCGCCGAAGAGCATCATCGTGTTGGGGCGGAAGAACAGCTCGTTCTCGACGCCGGCATAGCCCGCCGCCATGCCGCGCTTGATGAAGAGCACGGTCTTGGCCTTCTCGACGTCGAGGATCGGCATACCGTAGATCGGCGAGGCCTTGTCGGTCTTGGCAGCCGGGTTGGTGACGTCGTTGGCGCCGATGACGAAGGCCACATCCGCCTGGCCGAATTCCGAGTTGATGTCCTCGAGCTCGAAGACCTCGTCATAGGGCACATTGGCTTCCGCCAGCAGCACGTTCATGTGGCCGGGCATACGGCCCGCGACCGGGTGGATGGCGTACTTCACTTCGACGCCTTCCTTCTTGAGCAGGTCGGCCATCTCGCGCAGCGTATGCTGGGCCTGGGCCACCGCCATGCCGTAGCCCGGCACGATGATGACCTTGCCGGCATTCTTCATGATGTAGGCAGCGTCGTCCGCGGAGCCCTGCTTGACCGGCCGCGCCTCGACCGCACCGGCAGTGCCGGCAGCGGCATCGTCGCCGCCGAAGCCGCCGAGGATGACGGAGATGAAGCTCCGGTTCATCGCCTTGCACATGATGTAGGACAGGATCGCGCCAGACGAGCCGACCAGTGCGCCGGTGATGATCAGCGCCATGTTGCCGAGCGTGAAGCCGATGCCGGCCGCCGCCCAGCCCGAATAGGAGTTCAGCATCGAGACGACGACGGGCATGTCGGCGCCACCGATCGGGATGATCAACAGCACGCCGAGCGCGAAGGAGACCAGCACGATCAGCCAGAAGACGACATGGCTCTCGGTCTTCAGGAAGATCAGCAGCAGCACGACGAGCGCGATACCGAGCCCGATATTGATGCCATGGCGCTGCGGCAGCATGATCGGCTTGCCGCTCATGCGCCCGTCGAGCTTGAGGAAGGCGATGATCGAGCCGGTGAAGGTGATCGCGCCGATGGCGACGCCCAGCCCCATCTCGAACAGGCTCGCGCCGCTGATGCGGCCGACATTGCCGATGCCGAAAGCGCTCGGTGCATAAAGCGCGGCCGCCGCCACCAGCACGGCGGCGAGGCCGACCAGCGAGTGGAAGAAGGCGACGAGCTGTGGCATCTGCGTCATCTGCACGCGCTTGGCCATGAATGCGCCGATGCCGCCGCCGATGGCGATGCCGCCGACGACCAGCAGCCAGCCCGAGAAGCCGGATGGCGGGAAGAAGACGATGGTGGTGGCAATGGCGATGCCCATGCCGACCATGCCGTAGAGATTGCCCTTGCGGGACGTGGTCGGATGCGACAGGCCCCGCAGGGCCATGATGAACAGGACGCCGGAGACGACGTAGAGCAGGGCGGAGAAATTCGCGGCCATCGGCGCTCAGCCCTTCTTCTTGTACATGGACAGCATCCGCTCGGTGACGAGGAAGCCACCGAAGATGTTGACCGAGGCGAGGACCAGCGCGACGAAGCCGAAGATCTTGGCCCAGACCGGGCCGTCGCCGAGCGCGGGCACCGCCTCAACCCCGACGGCCAGCAGCGCGCCGACGACGATGACCGACGAGATCGCGTTGGTGACCGACATCAGGGGGGTGTGCAGGGCCGGCGTCACCGACCAGACGACATAGTAGCCGACGAAGACAGCGAGCACGAAAATCGCCAGGCGGAAGACGGTCGGGTCAACGAACCCGCCGGTCGCGGCGCTCGCACCTACCGCGAGGCTGTCGGCGTGCTGCGCGGCGAGATCGGCGGCTTGCCGTGCCGCTGCGGCGACGGAACGCGCCTGTTCGAGCGCCTGCTCGGGTGCCGGATTAGCCATTGGTGGTGCTCCCCTCGACGACAGGTGCGGCTTCGGCCGGTGCGGGTGCGGGTGCGGACTCGACCGGTGCCGGCGCAGTTTTGGCTGCGAAATTCGGATGGATCACGGCGCCGTCCCTGGTCAGGGCGGTGGCCTTGACCAGTTCGTCGTCCCAGTTCACGGCAAGCGTCTTCGAAGTCTTGTCGATCAGCGTTTCGACGAAGGCGAAGAGGTTCTTGGCGTAAAGCTGCGAGGCGGTGGCCGGCAGGCGGCCCGGCACATTGAGATGGCCGACGATCCGGACCCCATTCGGTGTCACAAAAATCTCGCCGGGCTTGGCCAGTTCGCAATTGCCGCCGCGCTCGACCGCGAGATCGACGATCACGGAGCCCGCCTTCATACTCTCGACCATCGCGGCCGAGATCAGCTTCGGGGCCGGGCGACCGGGGATCAGCGCCGTGGTGACGACGATGTCCTGCTTGGCGATGTGGCTGGCGGTGAGTTCGGCCTGCTTGGCCTGATACTCTTTCGACATTTCCTTGGCGTAGCCGCCGGCCGTCTGCGCCTGCTTGAACTCGTCGTCCTCGACGGCGAGGAATTTGGCGCCGAGCGATTCGACCTGTTCCTTGGTGGCGGGGCGAACGTCGGTGGCGGTGACGATCGCGCCCATGCGGCGGGCGGTGGCGATCGCTTGCAGGCCGGCGACACCGACGCCCATGATGAAGATGCGCGCGGCCGGCACGGTGCCCGCCGCCGTCATCATCATCGGCAAGGCCCGGCCATATTCGGCGGCGCCGTCGATCACGGCACGGTAGCCGGCGAGGTTGGCCTGCGAGGAGAGCACGTCCATCACCTGCGCGCGGGTGATGCGCGGCATGAACTCCATGGCGAAGGCGGCGACGCCGGCCTTCGACAGCGCCTCGACGGCGGCCTCGTTGCCATAGGGGTCCATGATGCCGACGACGAGCGCGCCCGACGGCAGGCCGGCGATCTCCGATTCGGCCGGGCGACGCACCTTCAGCACGATGGCGGCGCCTGCGAGGGCCTCGCTGGCGGTGGCGGCAATCGTCGCGCCGGCCGCCTGATAATCGGCGTCGCTGATACCCGAGGCCAGGCCCGCGCCCGTTTCGACGACGATCTCAGCCCCTAATCCTGCGAATTTACGGACGGTTTCCGGCGTCACGGCGACGCGGGTTTCCGCCCCTTGCGTTTCGGCTGGCACGGCGATGCGCATGGCGGCGTAACCTCTCGGTCGCTTGGGAGCAGTATCAGTGGGCTGCAGGCAGCAGCCGCAGCGCGAACATCAGGAGCCCGAAGGGAAC
>QBLV01000026.1:28113-40072 GCA_003241815.1 Hyphomicrobiales bacterium
CGGCCGGCGCACGCCAGCCGAGCGACTTCGAGGCAATGCCGACGCCGGTCGCGACAAGCGTCAGCAGCGTGCCGATGACGGCAAAGCCCCAGGCATGCTTCAGGCCGCCGACCGCAAGCGCGGCCACGAAGGCGAGGCAGGCGACGGTGCCGACCTCGGCGAAATGCACGAAGCCCGAATAGGTGCGCTCATGCTCCGCATAGTCCATCTGCGGAATATCGTCGGCGTGGTGTCCGGGGCTGGCCATGGTCTGATCCCAAGATGATATCTGGTAGCATGCCTGTAGCGCACCTGCGGGAGGTCGGCAACGGAGTGCCGCAGTGCCTTTCCGCAAGGGCATTGGTGCGGGAAGGGCATTTGGTGCAGGCGGCGGATGGGGCTCTTCCCTGCGTTGAGACGCAGGTCCAGCGAATCACACGACCATCATCCCGCGGCACTGAGGAATCGATTGGCGTTAAGCGATGATGTCAGGCGTCAGGGCGTCCTCGATCTGGGCGATTCGGTCCTTGAGGTAGAGCTTGCGCTTCTTCAGCCGCTGCACCTGGATCTGGTTGATCTTGCCGACGCGTTCGAGCGCGTCGATGGCGCTGTCGAGATCGCGGTGTTCCTCGCGCAGGCGCGCCAGTTCGGTGGTGAAGGCCTCGACCTCGTCCGCGCTCAATTCCATTGTCGTCCCATCATCGCCGCGATTGGGCACGACTATGCGGAGACGCCGGGCGCCCCGCAAGAGCGGGAACGACCGGCGCGGGCACCACGCGTCGCATTCGCGTCGTCGTGGAAAGGAGCCGGTTACGATCACAGAATGTTATGTCGCACTGCGAGACTGCCCCGCAGACGTGAAGCCGGCTCTATGTCAGACTGCCCTGCGTCAACCGCTCATCAGGAGGATCCAGATGTCGCTGCAGACCCATCTCGTCGAACTCGAACGCAAGCATCGTCAACTCGAGGAAGCGATCGCGCAAGCGGCCTCCCGACCGTCATCGGACGATCTCAGCGTGGTCGAGATGAAGCGGAAGAAGCTGCTGCTGAAGGAAGAGATCGAGCGCGTGCGGCAGACCATGCCGGACCGAACGCTGCATTGAGTGCGTAAAGGGCCCCCAGCGGCCCGCCTCTGTTGCGTGAGTTCAGGCCGGTCCCGAAAGGGGCCGGTTTTTTTATCGGGAGGACACCCCGCCAGATCCGCGTCCCGTCCCGGACATTGCGGAACTTCTGCCCCGGACCCTTGTTGGGCCCCGATAGGCAGAGGAGAGACCATGCGAACCCCCGTCGTCAGGCGCCCGACAAGAGCCGGTGAGGCTGCAGATGCGACCCTGAAACGGGCAAACATCGGCCGTTCGCGCCGCGACGCGCTGGCGCTGCTGCTGTCCTCCTGCGCCATCGCCCTGTACCCCCCCCCCGTCCCCGCGCAGACGCCACCGGCGGGCAGCCCGCAGCCCAAGAGCTTCGGCTACGACGATGTCGTGAGCCAAGCGCGCAGCCTCGGCGAGCGGCCTTTCGACGCGAGTGCGGCCTCGATCCCTGCGGAACTGTCGCAACTGACCTATGACACCTATCGCGAGATCCGCTTTCGGCGAGACCGGGCCTTCTGGCGCGAAGGCGGCTCCGATTTCCGACTCCTGCCGTTCCATCTCGGCTTCCTGCACAACAAGCCGGTCCAACTCCACATCATCAATCACGGCGCCGCGATCCCGATCCCCTTCACCACCTCGCTGTTCGAATACGGCAAGGTGCCACCTCCCAAGGGGCTGTCGCCCTCGGTGGGTTTCGCCGGCTTTGCCGTCACCACCAATCTCAACGACCCCAATGTCCAGGACGAGATCATCTCCTTCCTCGGTGCGAGCTATTTCCGCCTGATCGGGCGGGGGCAGCGCTACGGGCTTTCGGCGCGCTCGCTGGCGCTCGATGTCGGCGGTTTGCAGGACGAGGAATTCCCGTTCATGCGCGCGCTCTGGCTGGAGGAGCCCTCCCGGGATTCGACCGAACTGGTGATCTACGCCCTGCTCGATTCGCCCTCCGTCGCCGGGGCGTATCGCTATGTCGTGCGGCCTGGCCCCGAGACCCATGTCGACGTCACCGCGACGATCATCCCCCGCAAGCGCATCGATAGGCTCGGCATCGCGCCGCTGACCTCGATGTTTCAGGCGGGCGAGGGCGATCTCGCCCAGCGCAGCGATTTCCGGCCGGAAATTCATGATTCGGATGGTCTGATGATGCAGGCCGGCAGCGGCGAGTGGATATGGCGGCCGATCCGCAACCCCACGGCGTTGCGGATTTCGAGTTTTGCCGACACCAATCCGCGCGGTTTCGGCCTGATGCAGCGCGACCGCGACTTCGGCAATTATCAGGATCTCGAGGCTCACTACCATGCCCGGCCGGGATACTGGGTCGAGCCGCAGGGAGAGTGGGGCGAGGGCCGCGTCGAACTCATCGAGATTCCGACCGACAACGAGGCGTTCGACAACATCGTCGCCACCTGGACGCCGAACGCGCCACTGCCTGTGGGCGCGCCCGCCGAGTTCCGCTATTGGATCACGTCGCTGTCGACCACGGGCCATCTACACCCTTACGCCCAGATCCAGAACAGCTTCGCCGGATCGGACGTCGAGGATGGACATGTTCAGGGCCATGGCACCAAACGTTTCATCGTCGATTTTGCGAGGGGCGACCTCGCCTATTATCTGGCCGATCCCGACAGGGTGGAGATTGCCGCCTCGGCGACCGCAGGCACGATCTCGACCACGATCATTCAGGTCAATCCGGCCATCAAGGGCTTTCGCGCCATCGTCGATGCCAGTCTACCCGAAGGACAGACCGCGGAGTTGCGGATGTATCTGAGGGCGCGCGGCCGGACGCTGTCGGAGACCTGGATCAGCACCTGGTCCGTGCCCGCCGCTTCATCGCCTCCAAAAGCGGAACCTTGAGGTCGCAAGCGCCGTTCTAGACGAGAGTGGCGCTGACAAAGGACAATAGCATGGGCATTCTTGGGACGATCATCATCGGCTTTCTGGCGGGAATCATCGCCAAATTCATCACGCCCGGCTCGAACGAGCCATCGGGTTTCATCCTGACCACGATTCTTGGCATCGTTGGCGCTTTCGTCGCGACTTATCTGGGCCAGGCTCTTGGGTGGTACGGACCGGGTGAGGGCGCGGGGCTGATCGGAGCCGTCGTCGGAGCGGTCGTCGTGCTCGCCGTTTGGGCCATGCTGGCCAATCGCCGCAGCGCGGTCTGATAGGTCCGCTTCAACACAGGAGGCATGACGGTGAACGACAACTCGAATAGCGCATTTCCGTCGCTGACGGCACTGCTGGGGCTGCTTGCGGTCGCAGGCTACCAGAACCGCGACAAGATCGGCGAATGGCTCCAGGGCGCGTCGCGCCCCGAAGGTAGCCAGGGTTCCGTTCCTGCCTCCACCCAACAGGGCGGAGCCGAGCGCAGCGAAGGCGGCATCCTCGGCAATCTCGGAGGTATGATGGGTGCTGGCGGGATCGGCGGGATGCTGGGCGGAGGGCTTGGCGAACTGATCGACAAGTTCAAGCAGGCCGGACAGGGCACGAAGGCCGATTCCTGGGTCAGGCAAGGGCCGAACGAGGAGGTCCAGCCGCCTGATCTGGAGCAGGCTCTTGGGCCGGAGATGATCGACACGCTGACGCGGCAGACGGGGCTCTCCCGCGAGGAATTGCTCGCACGGCTTTCGCATGTCGTGCCGCAGGCCGTCGACAGCGCCACGCCCAACGGCACGTTGACCTATGCTGACGCACGCTGACACCTGACTTGCTGCGAAAATGATGGCGCAGGTCAAAGGGCCCGCGCCATCTCCCGCAGCCGGAATTTCTGGATCTTGCCCGTCGAGGTCTTGGGAACTTCGGTAAATACGACTGTCCTCGGGCATTTGAAGGCGGCAAGGTGCTCCCTGCACCAGGCGATGATCTCGGCTTCCGTCGCGGACTTGCCCGGCTTGAGCTCGATGAAGGCGCAAGGGGTCTCGCCCCATTTTTCGTCGGGCCTGGCGACCACGGCGGCAGTCTGCACGGCCGGATGCTTGAA
The DNA here is from genome assembly GCA_003241815.1 of Hyphomicrobiales bacterium. Lineage (GTDB taxonomy): Bacteria > Pseudomonadota > Alphaproteobacteria > Rhizobiales > Beijerinckiaceae > Allobosea. Next base: position 32,161 of record QBLV01000026.1, read on the forward strand.
GAGCGCGTCCTCGACTTCGATCGAGGAGATGTTCTCGCCTCCCGAGATGATGATGTCCTTCGAGCGGTCCTTGAGCTGGATGTAGCCATCCGGGTACCTCACGCCGAGATCGCCGGTGTGGAACCAGCCGCCAGCGAAGGCGGCTTGCGTCGATTTCGCGTTCTTGAGATAGCCCTTCATCACGACATTGCCGCGCATCATCACCTCGCCCAGCGTGGCGCCGTCGCGTGGGACCGGCGCCATCGTGTCCGGGTCGAGCACATCAAGGCTTTCCAGCGCTGGGTAACGCACGCCTTGGCGGGCTTTCAGCGCGGCTTGCTCGGGTGCGGGCAGTGCGTCCCAATCCGTGTTCCAGTCATTGACGACGGCGGGGCCGTAGCATTCGGTCAGGCCGTAGAGATGCGTCACCTCGAAACCGGACTGCTTCATCCCGGCGAGCACCGCCTCCGGCGGCGGCGCGGCGGCGGTGAAGAAGGAGACTTTCTGCGAAAACGCACGACGCTCGTCCTCGGGTGCATTCAGGAGGGCCGACATCACGATCGGCGCACCGCAAAGGTGGGTGACGCCATGGTCGGCCAGTGCGTCGTACATCGCCCTGGCGCGGACCTGACGCAGGCAGACATGGGTGCCGGCGACCAGCGAGAGCGACCACGGGAAGCACCAGCCATTGCAGTGGAACATCGGCAGCGTCCAGAGATAGACCGGATGCTTGCCCATATCGCCGGTGATGATGTTCGAGGTCGCGAGCAGATTGGCGCCGCGGTGGTGGTAGACCACGCCCTTGGGGTCGCCGGTCGTGCCGGAGGTGTAGTTCAGCGCGATCGCGTCCCACTCGTCGGCGGGCATCTGCCAGTCGAAGCCGGGGTCGCCGCCGGCGATGAAACCCTCGTATTCGATGCTGCCCAGCCGCTCGCCGGGGCCGTCATAGACCGGGTCGTCATAGTCGATGACCAGCGGCTTGGCCTTGCACAGGCTGAGCGCCTCCTTGATCGTCTTCGAGAATTCGCGGTCGGTGATCACCACCTTGGCCTCGCCATGATCGAGCGAAAACGCGATGATCGCGGCGTCCAAGCGGGTATTCAGCGTGTTGAGCACGGCGCCGCACATCGGCACGCCGTAATGGCATTCGAGCATCGCAGGCGTGTTGGGGAGCATGGCAGCAACGGTGTCGTTCTTACTGATGCCATGGCGCGCGAGTGCCGAGGCGAGCCGTCGCGATCTTGCGTAGAACTCTGCATAGGAGCGGCGCAAGGGCCCGTGGATGATCGCCGTGTGGTTGGGGAAGATGGCCGCCGCCCGCTCGAGGAAGGGCAGGGGCGTCAGCGGCTGGTGGTTCGCCGTGTTGCGGTCGAGATCGGTGTCGTAGACTGAGATCTGGGCTGAGATCTGGGCTGAGATGGTCATGCGGCATTCCCCCTCGCGCGGCAGGCTTAGCCTCTGCGGGCTCTGACCGTAATCCATCCCTTTGTCCGATGGCGCGCAAGGTGCGACAGCGCAGCAGCGCCTCAGCCGAGCCAGTGCAGGCCGTTCAGTCCGTCATAGGTCAGCTTCAGCCCGACCAGCAGGAGCAGCGTGTAGATGATCTTGTAGAAGCGCTTCACCGGCACCTTGCGGACCAGCCAGACGCCCGCGACCGTCGAGACGATCGCGACCGGCAGGAGCGCGAGCGAGGCGGTGAGGTTCTGTGTCGTGAACTGGCCGAGCGCGACATAGGGCACGACCTTGATGATGTTGATCAGCGCGAAAAACAGCGCGCCGGTGCCGACGAAGACGGCGGGCGGCAGCCGCAGCGGCATGGTGTAGATCTGATAAGGCGGGCCGCCGGCGTGGGCGATCATGCTGGTAAATCCCGACAGCGCGCCCCAGAATGTGCCCTGCGGGTAGTTCGACCGTGTAGGTGGCAGCTCCACCTTTCCGCCGGATACGAGGTTGCGCAGCGCGAAAACGACCGAAATCAGCCCGATCACCAGCACCACCGCCCCGTCCGCGACCCTGGCCGCCAGCAGGTAGCCCGCGAGAATGCCCAGGGCGGCGCCCGGCAGCAGCGTCGCCAGCGTTCGGCGGTCGAAATCGCGCCGGTAGGACCAGACGGTCACGACATCCTGCGACATCAGCACCGGCAGCATGATCGCAGCCGCCGTGACCGGCGAGACGACCTGCGCCATCAATGGCAGCGAGAGCAGACCGAGGCCGGAAAATCCGCCCTTGGACAGCCCCATCAGGATGACCGCCGGCACCATGGCGGCGAAGAAGGCAGGATCGAGGATCAGCATCGGGCAGGCAGGCGTCCGCAGGTTGGTCAGGCGTCGCTGGCGCCGTGTCGACCGTGCCACCTCCGCAGGCAGGTTAGAAGGTCCCAGACGCAGGGGCGCCATGTGCGAAAGTCGCTCTCGACGGCAAGCGATGCCTCTGTGAAGGGAAGATCATAAAAGAATCCATGAGGGAGGCGTGCGATGACAGAGATGGGCCGTTACAACCATGTCTATGCGCGCTGGCAGGCCGACCCCGAGGGATTCTGGCGCGAGGCCGCCGAGGCGATCGACTGGGTCAAGTCGCCGGACGCGATCTTCGATGCGAGCCAGGGCGCCTATGGACGCTGGTTCCCGGACGCGACCTGCAACACCTGCTTCAACGCGCTCGACCGACATGTCGCAGCCGGGCGTGGCGACCAGCCGGCGCTGATCCATGACAGCCCGGTCACGGGAACGAAGACGGTTTACTCCTACGCGCAGGTGCTCGACGAGGTGGCCGCACTCGCCGCCGTGCTAAGGGATCTCGGCGTGGCCAAGGGCGACCGCGTCGTCATCTACATGCCGATGATCCCTGAAGCGGCCTTCGCCATGCTCGCCTGCGCCCGCATCGGCGCGGTGCATTCGGTGGTGTTCGGGGGCTTTGCGGCCAAGGAACTGGCGACGCGGATCGAGGATGCGACGCCAAAGGTCATCCTGGCCGCGACCTGCGGCGTCGAGCCCAGCCGGGTGGTCGAATACAAGCCGCTGCTGGACCAGGCGATCGCGCTCTCCGCGCACAAGCCGGATGCCTGCCTGATCCTGCCGCGGCCGCAGGTCGAGGCTTCGATGCATGCCCTGCGCGACAGGAACTGGCGCATGCTGGTGGCCGCCGCCAAGGCGCAGGGGCGACGGGCGGAGTGCGTCGACGTCGCCGCAACCGATCCGCTCTACATCCTCTATACCTCGGGTACGACCGGCCGGCCGAAGGGCGTGGTGCGTGACAACGGCGGCCACATGGTCGCGCTGAAATGGACGATGGATAATCTCTACGGCGTGAAGCCGGGCGAGGTGATGATCACTGCGTCCGATGTCGGCTGGGTCGTGGGACACAGTTACATCGTCTACGCGCCGCTGCTGCAGGGCGCGACCTCGGTGCTCTATGAGGGCAAGCCTGTCGGTACGCCCGATGCCGGCGCCTTCTGGCGGCTGATCGCCGAGCACAGGGCTGTGGTGCTCTTCACCGCGCCGACAGCCTTCCGCGCCATTCGCAAGGAAGACCCGCAAGCCAGGCTGCTCGCGGGCTACGACCTGTCGCATTTCCGCGCGCTGTTTCTCGCCGGCGAGCGCGCCGACCCGGACACGCTGGTCTGGGCGCAGGATGTGCTGAAGGTGCCGGTGATCGATCATTGGTGGCAGACCGAGACCGGCTCGCCCATCGTCGGCAACCCGATGGGCCTGGAGCTGCTGCCGGTGAAGCCCGGCTCGCCGACTGTGCCGATGCCGGGCTATGAGGTCGCCTGCCTCGACGAGGGGGGCAGGCCGGTTCCGGCGGGGACGATGGGCGCGATCGTGCTCAAGCTGCCGCTGCCGCCCTGCGCGCTGCCGACGCTCTGGCAGGCCGAGGAGCGCTTCAAGGAGGCCTATCTCGCGGCCTATCCCGGCTACTACAACACCTCGGATGCCGGCTTCGTCGACGAGGACGGCTATGTCTTCATCATGGGGCGGACCGACGACATCATCAATGTCGCGGGCCACCGGCTCTCCACCGGCGGCATGGAGGAGGTGCTGGCCTCGCATCCGGCTGTGGCCGAATGCGCCGTCGTCGGCATTCGCGACGCGATCAAGGGCGAGCAGCCCTGCGGCTTCGTCGTGCTGAAATCAGGCGTGACGCAGAGCCCCGACGCGGTCGAACGCGAGCTGGTGGCCCTTGTGCGCGAGAAGATCGGCCCCGTGGCCGCCTTCCGGCTGGCGCTGACGGTCGGGCGGCTGCCGAAGACGCGCTCGGGCAAGATCCTGCGCGCGACGATGAAGAAGATCGCCGATGGCGAGGACTACGCCATGCCCGCGACGATCGAGGATGTGGCGGTGCTCGACGAGATCGGCGTGGCTGTGAAGGCGAGGGGACTGGGATAACCCGGGGAGTTATTCTCTTGTGCGTTCTTGTGAGGAATTGTGAGATTTGCTAATATTCAGGCATGAAACACGATGCCATGCGCCCCCTCACCATCTCGCTGTCGCCCAAGCAATTGTCGCGACTGAGCCAGGCCGTCGAGAGCGGCGCCTATGCCTCCAACAGCGAGGTGGTGCGCGACGCGCTGCGCCTCTGGGAGCAGCGCGAGGAAATCCGCGCGCTTGAGCTGGCGCGGCTGAAGCAGGCTTATGATGAGGGGATCGCAAGCGGGGAGCCGGTCGAGATGACGGCAGGCGAACTGCTCGCCAGAATCAAACTGAAAGCGTCCGCATCGCGTGGCTAAGATTGTTCGCTATAGTCCTCGCGCGGAAGCTGATCTCTACGAGATCTGGCTGACGATCGCGCAGGACAGCGAAAAGGCTGCCGACGCTTTGGTCCATCGCCTTGCCAACAAGGCCTCGCTGGCTGCTGGAATGCCTCTGATCGGTGTCGCGCGACCTGAACTCGGACCCCACGCCCGAATCTTGATAGAAGGGCGATATGTCATCATCTACGAGCCGCAAACCGGCGGCATCGCCGTCATTGCGGTCGTTCACGGAATGCGCGATCCCGAAAACTGGCTGAACTGACCGATAGAAATTGTGTGCCGACGCCGCCCGAAGCCGAGGGCGGCGCCTGCCGCCTGCCGCCTGCCTCAGGCCTCGTCGTCTTCGTCCACAGGACGCTTCATCTGCTTGAGCTTGGAGAAGACGGAATCGACGTCGATCGCCGCTTCTTCCTCACGCTTGGGCTTGCCCATGTCGGCGAAGGTCTGGTTCAGCGGCGCGGGCTCGGGGGCCGTGCTTTCCTCGGTCGGCAGCAGCGTCGAGCCGGTCTCGACGACCATCGCGGGGCGGTCCTTGGCGGCGCGGCCGACCTCGAAATCGAGATCGATCTGCGAGCACAGCCCAAGGCTGACCGGATCGATCGGCGACAGGGTCTGGGCGTTCCAGTGCGTCCTGTCGCGGATCTGGGCGATCGTCGACTTGGTGGTGCCGATCAGGCGGATGACCTGCGCGTCCTTCAGCTCGGGATGGTTGCGAAGCAGCCAGAGGATCGCGTTGGGCCGGTCCTGCCGCTTCGAGACGGGGGTATAGCGCGGGCCCTTGGTCTTCTTCATCTCGGGCACCTTGACCCGGCGCTCGGCGAGCTTGAGGTGGTGGGCGGGATTGCCGGCGGCGCGCTCGAGCTCCTCGCGGGTGAGCTGCCCGGAGTTGATCGGGTCGAGACCCTTGATGCCGGCGGCGACTTCGCCATCGGCGATGCCGCGCACTTCCAGCGGGTGGAGTTTGCAGAACTCGGCGATCTGCTCGAAGGTCAGGGACGTGTTCTCGACCAGCCAGACCGCAGTGGCCTTCGGCATCAGCGGGGGTAACGACACGGGGATGTCTCCTGAATTTCGAAAGCCGGCGATCGAGGCCGGGGTCAACGTCGCGGACAATAGCTCTCGGGCGCCGACCGGCCTTTTCGGCCGGCCATCCAAATCATCGACGATGAACAGGATGGCGCGGCTTATAAGCGAGGGCGCGGCGGCTGTCCAAGAAAAAGCACGTGGCATGCCCTGGCACCGGCAGTGGCGCCTCCCGGCTATCGGTTCTAATCTGCGCGCTCTTGCGCAGAGGAGACAAGGATGTCGCTGTTTTCCGACGATGACCGTCCGAGGCCCAAAGCGGTCCATGAGATCGGGCAGGATCTGTCGATGCTGTCGCTGGCGGAAATCGACCTGCGCGTCGCGGCGCTGGAGGCCGAGATCGCCCGGCTGGCCGAGGCGAGACTGAAGAAGGCCGCGTCGCGCTCGGCTGCGGATTCCTTCTTCCGCCGGCCCGATTGAAAATGCTGACCGAGTCAAAATGTCGCTGGCCCGGCATTAAGCAGCCGTTAACGATTCCAAAGTATGAATCATGAGGTCCGGATTGTCTGGATGTGAGTGGCTCCTGCCCGCTCTGTTTGACGCCTCCCTGTTGACCTTCGAGCCGCCTCCGGGCGGCTCTTTTTTTGGTCTATATCGTCGTTAAGGTTAACCACACCTTACCGGCGCGAGAGCGGCCCATCGGCGCTATCCTTGCGACATCGGCGGCATGAACCGTGACGCGTGCCATGCGGATACGGGATTGTGCCGATGGGAGACACCGCGATGAACGATGTGTTGATGCTGGAGCCGAACACTGACGCGGGCGCGATCTCGTTCGCGCGCGGCTTCGTCAAGTCAGACGCCTTCATGGCGCTGTTTCGCGAGGGGATGGGCCTCGTGGAGCAGACGGCGGCCTATCTCGACGGGGACGGCCGTGCGGAATCGGCGGCGCTGCCGCGCGGGGTCGCGCTGTCCTATGCGACGGAGAGCATGCGCCTGACGACGCGGCTGATGCAGATCGCCTCCTGGCTTCTGGTGCAGCGGGCGGTCGCCGAGGGCGAGATGACCGCCGAGCAGGCCCGCGCCGAGAACGACAAGGTCAGGATTCCCGAACAGATGCCGTCTCCAGCCCAGGCGGAGGCGGCGCTGCTGCCGCAGGGTCTGCGCGACCTGATCGACCACTCCTTCCGGCTGCAAGCGCGCATCCGCCATCTCGAGGGTCAGATGTCGGGTCAGGCGCCGGCGATGGAGCAGGCCAACCCGGTCCAGGACCAACTCACCAGCCTGAAGGCCCGGCTCGGCCTGACGCGCTGAGCCGCTCGTCGCCGTACCAGAGACATCGCATACAAAAAGGCCCGGTCGCTTTGACCGGGCCTTTCGATTCAGATCAGCGCGGGCGCGACGGCCCGCTGCCAGATCACTTCTTGCCGAGCGCGCCGATCGACGAGAAACGCGAGTTGAAGCGCGAGACGCGGCCACCGCGGTCCAGCATGTGCTGGGTGCCGCCGGTCCAGGCCGGGTGCGTCGTCGGGTCGATGTCGAGGTTGAGGGTGTCGCCCTCCTTGCCCATCGTCGAACGGGTGAAGTATTCCGTGCCATTGGTCATGACGACCTTGATGGTGTGGTAGTCGGGGTGGATGCCGGTCTTGGCCATGGCTAAATCCTCAAACGTCGATAAACGGGCGTGGGCGACAAGCAGGCAAGCCTGCCCGGCCCGTCGAATAATTCGTATGAGCCTGTCGTGAAGTCGCGAGCACATATCGCAGCCGCGCCGACAGTGCAAGCAGAACAGGACCAAGACGCGTGGCCGAGCCTGAAAAAGACGACAACACAGCACGGCCCGATTTTCGTCTGCTTGCATCCTTCTGGCCCTATGCGCTGAAGCACAAGGGGCGGATCGGGCTGGCGCTGCTGGCCCTCGTCGTCGCCTCGGCGGCGACGCTGCTGCTGCCGGTGGCCGTGCGCCGGGTGATCGATGTCGGTTTCTCGGGCGGCGAGCAGAAACTCGCCAACAGCTATTTCATTCTGCTGATCGGCGTCGTCGCCGTGCTGGCGCTGGCCAGTTCGGCCCGGTTCTATCTCGTGATGACGGTCGGCGAGCGCATCGTCGCCGATCTGCGCTCGGACGTCTTCGCCCATCTGACGCGGCTGGAGCCGGCC
>QBLV01000027.1:0-37743 GCA_003241815.1 Hyphomicrobiales bacterium
TCCTACGACGACATCCTCGACCATTGCTGCTTCGCCTGGAATCGACTTGTCGACCAGCCATGGCGCATCATGTCCATCGGCCGACGGAAATGGGCCCATGCGTCATGATCCATGGGATTTGGTATTAGCTCGCGCGGTGCTAGCACGGATCCGTGGCGAGCTAGACAGACGCGTTCTGGCTCAGGATCAAGCGGAAGCCTATGAGCGTGCAGCAAAAGCTAAGCTGGAGCTTGACCGTAAGGAGAATATCGAGCGGCTAACAACGGCTGCGCGGTCAATCCGCGATCTGTTTTATGATTGCTCATCGCAACAGCTCGCGAAGCTGGTTCGGTCGGCAGAATCCGCAGACGTGCTGGCTACAGCAGCGATGACCATTTGCCGGAAAGAACTGGACGACGCGTTTGCCGCGTGGCTAGCAGCTGGCCGCGCCGATGGGTCCGTGACCAATGAAACGACGTTCCGAGAGGCATTGCTGAGGATAACCCGTGAGAGCGTCCTCACGACTGCCGTGCAACTCAAGGCCGGCGGGGCAGGAACGCAAGTTGCTAGCTCGCCACCGTCGCCACAGCCAACTACGCCAAGTCTGGAGCCGCTTGCTCTTCAACAATGCCTTGCGACAATGGCGAAGGCGAGAGAGGGAAAATTCGTCGAACAAAAGAAGTTGCTAGAAGTGATGCTGGAACTCTGCAGACCCGAGATCGAGACCGTGGCGAGGACTGCTTTTCTCAGGGGTCCGGATGCCGACCTCGCAGCGGAGCGTCAAAAGGCTTTGCAAGCGGCCACAACGGCTGGAAGGAAGCTAATAGGGATGACCGATTAGCAGCATGTGCGGGCGCTTCTCTCAATCCTACACTTGGCAGCAGATCCACGCCTTCAGCAATCCGCTGACGCTGGCGCAGGGTCGCGGCAATTTCCAGCCTCGCTACAACATTGCGCCGACGACGACCGTGGATATCATCGTTCCAAGCGAGACCGGGCGCGATCTGATCAGCGCCCGGTGGTGGCTCGTGCCCGCGTGGTGGAAGAAGTCGCTGCGCGAAATCGCCAGCACGTTCAACGCCCGCGTCGAGACGGTCGATAGCTCGGCCATGTTCCGCGACGCCTTCAAGCGTCGCCGCTGCATTGTGCCCGCATCGGGTTTCTTCGAATGGACGGGGCCGAAGACCGACCGCGTCCCGCATTATTTCAGCGCGGCGGACGGCGGGTTGCTTGGCATTGCCGGGCTATGGGACCAGTGGACCAATCCCGAGGGCGACGTCGTAACGAGCTGCACCATGATCGTCCGGGATGCCAACGAGTGGACGGCGAAGTATCACGACCGCATGCCATCGTTCCTCCAGCCCGACCAGTTCGACGCCTGGCTAAGCGGCGGGGCCGACAAGGACATCCTTCGGCAACAGCCTCCGCAGCTTCAGGAGTGGATTGTGTCGAAGCAGGTCAACAAGACCGGCCAGGGCGATGACGACCCGAGCACCGTCGAGCCGATCGAGGTGCCGGCGGCTTAACCATAGAAGCAGGCGGATGGGGAGAGCTCGCGCCAAGCGGGCGGTTTGGCGGAACGAACCCGCCATGCCGGCGTAGTGTCGGACATGGCTCTTCACTGGTTTACCTCTCCCGTATTTGTCGCGACTGACGAAGGCCGCGACCGCTATGCCGTGTCCAACGTCGAGAGGGCAGCCGAATTCCTGCTCTCATGGCGCGGCAATGGACAAGGTGAATGCTGGCGTGAAGCCGTTCAGGCATGCATGGCCGCCATCAAAAACCAGATCCCGATTGAAACTGCTCGTTCCGCGTTCGAAGGTGCGGTCGTTGAATGCGGACAAGTGGGCCGGTTCTCGCCCCGTCCGCGCGTTGGTGTCACGCAGCCCGACCGAGGCGCAGTGGCCGCTCTAAGCTGAGCCCGCTGTTTCGCATTCTCAGCGACTCGACGGATTGCCCTGTCGGCGCGCTGCGGTCTGGCGCAATGCAGGGTGCGACAATTTGGCGTTGGGTTCCGCTGACGTGCGCTGCAATTCGCCGCCTAGCGCGGGAATTTGTTGGCCTAAACGTTGGCCTTTGTCAGATCAGCATTGATAAATAGTTAGGTATTTCAATGCATTGAGCGGTCAATGTGGAGCCGGCCAGGGGCACCATCGCTTGATTCGTCAGCATGGCTGGCGGGCAGAACACCGTCAGAGACTGCTGACGGGATGGTGAGCCTTGCCAACGACCCCGACAACAGATCCACATCTTCAACCTGGCGCTTGACGCAAGGCACCACTGCTTTCGCGTCGCGTGCCCGGCCCCTGCTAGCGCATCAGACCGGCGGCCCTGAGCGCATCCTCGATGATCTTTGCCGGGCCCGACGGGGCGGGTTTGGCTGGTTTCGCTCCATCCGGCAAAGGGCGGCCGCTGTGACGCGGCATGGCCGCCGTCGTCACCGCTTCGGCCGTGAGGCGGTCCGGCGCGACGGCCGGGACCCGCCCGGCAAGCTGCCAGAACGCCGCGATATGGCGGGTCGATGAAATTCCGGCGTTGAGCATGAAAGCTCCCGGCGCGCCGATTCCGTCACCGGCGTCGACCGGCGTCCCATGCCCCATGCCGGCGATCGCGAAGGCCTCGATCCTGGCCACGCCTGTCGCATCGCACCAGATCCGCCTTGTATGCCCGGCGATGGCAGTCGTTTGCGTCGGCTCCGCCTCAAGCCCGTGAACCCCGCGCCATTGCGACAGGATCGCCTCGCCATTGGCCGGCACGACAGTGCGATCCTGCGTGCCGTGCCAGACCGAGAGCGTCGGCCATGGCCCCGCATGGCGCGACGCGTCGCGAACGGCGCTCTGCAGCGCCGCTTCCCGCGGCAGGCCCTGGCCGCGCATCCGCTCGAGCGCCTCCGGCACATTTGATGCGCAACCGAACGGCAGCCCCGCAATGATCGCGCCGCCGGCGAAGATTCCCGGATAGGTCGCGAGCATCACTGCGGCCATCGCGCCGCCTGCGGACAGGCCGGTGACGAAGACCCGGCGGCGATCGAGCGCGTGCACCTCGATCATGGTGGCGACCATCTGCGCGATGGACAAGGCTTCGCCGGAATCACGGCGGATGTCGCCCGGTGCGAACCAGTTGAAACAGAGATTGGGGTTATTCGCACGCTGCTGCTCCGGATACAGCAGCGCGAAGCCGTGGCGGTCGGCAAGCTGCGACCACCCCGAGCCATGGTCGTAGTCGGCTGCGGTCTGCGTGCAGCCGTGCAGCACGACGACCAGCGGCGCTTTTGCCGGCAAGATGTCAGGCAGATAGACGTGCGCCTTGAGCGCCCCGGGATTTGATCCGAAGGATGTCATTTCGGAGAGTCGGGAGGCTTGCGTCGAAGCGCGTCCCATCCCTCGAGAAGCGGTCAGGCGGGCGATCGTATCGGACAGACTGGGCATGATGGGCTCCTGCGCCGGCCAACCCCTCATGGCACCGACACATCCCTTAAACGCAAGCCTGCGCGATTTTGTTGCAATGCACCATCATCGCAGGCGAAGATACGCCGTTCCAACCGCATTGCCTTCCCACGCAGGGATGGCGGAAACTGGTCTTCGCCGCAGCGCGTTCCGTCGCCAAGCCCAGAGGCCCTTCTTGCGCATCCTGCTCATCAATCCCAACACGACGGCCGAGGTGACCGCCTTGATGGAGCGGGTGCTGGCGCCGCATCTGCCCGCCGACGTGACGCTCGTGCCGGTCACCGGGCGGTTCGGGGCGCGCTATATCGCCAGCCGCACGGCCGCGGCCATTGCCGGCCATGCCGCGATTGAGGCCTATGCCGAGCATGGCCATGGTTGCGACGCGGTCTATCTCGCCTGTTTCGGCGATCCCGGCCTGCTTGCTCTCAAGGAATTGGCGCAGGTGCCCGTCATCGGCATGGCCGAGGCGAGTTGCCTTGCGGCGTCAGCGCTGACGGAGCGCTTTTCGATCGTCACCGGCGGCGAGCGCTGGGGGCCGATGCTGCGCGAGTTCGTGACCACGCTGGGTCTCGGCGACAGGCTGGCCGCGATCGAGACGATTGCCCCGACCGGCGCCGAGATTGCGCGCGACCCCGACAGTGCCATCGCGATGCTGGCGCAGGCCTGCCGGCTGACCGCCGCGCGTGATGGAGCGGGCGCGGTCATTCTCGGCGGGGCCGGCCTTGCAGGCCTTGCAGCCCGTATCCAGCCGCATCTCGACATCCCCGTGATCTGCTCGGTCGATGCGGGGATGAAGGCAGTGCTGGCGGCCCTGCGCGCTCCGCCGCAGAAGCCCGCGAGCGGGGATCTCGCCTTGCCCGCGCCGATCGCCAGCACCGGGCTCGGCGAGCGCCTCGCGGCGTTGCTGGCCCGCCCCTGAGCCGCCTGCCGCTCAGCCCTTCTTCTCAGCCTTCTTGGCTAGGGATATGCCGTTCTGCGAGGCGACCCAGTCCGATAGCATCGGCACATAGTCGTCTCCCTTGCCGGCGGCCACGGCTGTCGCGAAGCTGTTCTTCACCGCATTGCCGATCGGGTTGGGAACGCCCGCCGCGTTCGCCACGCTTTCGAGATAGCGCACATCCTTCAGCGCGTTGACCAGGGTGAACTTGTGCGCGTCGCGGTCGCGCTCCAGCACATACTGCATGAAGGTCTGATAGAAGCCGCAATCCATCCGGCTGCCGCGCAGGACGCTATCGAAGGTTTGGGGCGTAATGCCGATCTTCTGCGCCAAAGTGAGCGCCTCGGCATAGATCGCGGCATACCCCATGGAGAGGAAGTTGTTCAGGAGCTTCATCTTGTGGCCGTCGCCTACGGGGCCGAGATGCACGACCTTCTGCGCCCAGGCCTCGATCGCCGGCTTGATCCGCGCGAAGATCTCCGGCGTCGTGCCGACCATGGCCGAAAGCTGTCCGAGCGCGGCCTGGGCCGGCGTGCCGCCGAGCGGGGCGTCAGCCAGATGCAGGCCCTTGGCCTCCAGTTCCCCGGCGATCCGCACCGTCACCGTCGGGTCGGACGTCGAGCAGTCGATGATCACCGTCCCCGGCCTGGCGCCCGCGAGGATTCCGTCGGGACCATTGACCACGGCTTCGACCTGGGCCGAGCCGGTCACGCACAGGAAGATGATCGTGGCGTTCTGGGCGAGCTCCTTCGGCGTCTTCGCTTCTTTCGCTCCACCCGCGACGAGCTGCTCGACCGGCTTGCGGTTGCGGTGGCCCATCACGGTGAGGGCGAAGCCCTTGTTGAGCAGGCTTTGGACCATGCCCTGCCCCATCAGGCCGACGCCGATGAAGCCGATGGATTCTTTGGTCGCAGTCATCTTCAATTTCTCCTGCTTATATGAGAAGCACATGGGGATGGGACGGAACGCCTGACCGAAAACGGGGCTCCGGTTCGTGTTTTCAGGCTCCGGAGAAGAGCGTCATGACCAGCAGCGGGCCCATCGGTGCCGGGTCTCCCGTCAAGCCGCCGACAGCCGCTCCGGGCGGACGCTCCCGCGTGACGCTGCAGATCATCGCCGACCGCCTCACGGTCTCGACCGCGACCGTCTCGCTGGCGTTGCGTGGCTCTCCGCTGGTCGCCGAGGCAACGCGTGCCCGTGTCCAGCAGATGGCCCGCGAAATGGGCTACAGCTACAACCGCAGCGCCGCCTCCTTGCGCACTGACCGCACCAACATCCTCGGCGTCGGATTCCACGACATCACCAACCCGTATTTCGCCGAGCTGTTGGCCGCGATCGAGGAGACCACCACGGCCCATGGCCGCTCGATTCTGCTCGGCACCTATGGCGAGGACCTGGAGCGGCAGGACCGTGTGCTTGGCACGCTCACGGAGTATCGCCCCGACGGCATGATCCTGTGCGCGGCCGGCGGCTCGACACCGGCGACCTTCGCGCACCTGATCGCGGCTGGCGTGCCGATCGTCCAGCTCTCCCGCGAGATCACCGACGCTCTCGATTTCGTCGGCTCGGACGACCGCCACGGCACCATCCTGGCGATGGAACATCTGATCGGACTCGGCCACCGCCGCATCGCCTTCATCTGCCAGAATCAGCGCATCTCCACCGGCGCGAACCGCTATCGCGGCTATTGCGAAGTCCTGACCCGCTACGGGATCGCGATCGATCCTGACCTCGTCTACCCTGGGCACGGCACGCGCGAGAACGGCTCGAAGGGGATTCAGGCCGTGCTCGATGCGTCCGATCCGCCCACCGCAGCTGTCTGCATGAACGATCTCTCGGCCTTTGGCGCGATGCTGGGCTTGCGCCATCGCGGGCGCGAGGCCGGCATCGACTTCTCGATCGTCGGATGCGACGACGTTCAGGAAGCGGCGCAATGGTATCCGGCCCTGACCACGATCCGCAATTTCCAGGACGAAATGGGACGCACATCGGCGGAGTTCCTGATCAGTCGCATCGCCGAACCGGAGGCAGCCCCGCGCCGCCTGCAGCTCAAGCCGGAGCTGGTCATCCGGGGCACGACCACGCCGCTGCGAAGCTGAGTCGTAAGACCCCGTCTCATGCATCGTTCGCCGGCTTGGCATTGAGCGCACGATAGGCGCGCACGACCTGCGAATCGTCGCGGCCGCCATGACCGAGCCCTGACGACGCCAGGAACATCTGGTGAGCGGCCGCCGCCAGCGGCAGAGCCGTCTTGGCGGCGCGCCCTGCATCCAGAACGATGCCGAGATCCTTGACGAAGATGTCGACCGCGCTCGCCACGGCCGGGTCCGGCTCGTGCATGCGCGGGCCGCGATCACGCAGCATCCAGGAGGATGCGGCCGAGCCGCCCATGATCTCGAACAGCAGCCGGCCGTCGATCCCGGCCTTCTCTGCCAGAGACAGCGCCTCGGCTGCGACCGCGATATGCACGCCGCAGAGCAGCTGGTTGACCGTCTTCACCGTGGCGCCCTGGCCGGGCTTCTCACCGACATGGAAGACCTTGTCACCCATCGCGTCGAGCATGGGTTTGGCCAACGCGACGCTGTCGGCGGGCGCGCCCACCATGATCGTCAGCGTCGCCCCTCGTGCGCCGGCGACACCCCCGGAAACCGGCGAATCGACGAAGTGCCGGCCGCTGTCGATCACCTCGGCCGCGATCGCCTCGACTTCGCCCGGCGGGCAGGTCGCCATCAGCATCACCACGGCGCCGGGAGCGAGCGCATCGAGCGCGCCGGCCTCGAACAGCACGGAGCGGGCCTGGGCGGCATTGACAACCATCAGCACCAGCGCCTGCGCTCCCTCGGCCGCAGCCTTCGCGCTGACGGCGCCATGGCCGCCAGCCGCGACCAGTGCCTCGCGCGCAGTTTCGCGCATGTCGAAGCCCGTGACGCGGAACTGGCGCTTGATCAGGTTCTGCGCCATCGGCGCACCCATGGCACCGAGCCCGATAAAGGCGATGGAGGTGATAGTCATTGAGTAAAGCTCTTTCGGCTGCTCCGTCACCCCGGACAAGCGGCGAAGCCGCGCCGATCCGGGATCCATCGTAGAGCGCTGAGTTCTACGATGGATCCCGGAACTCCGCTTGGCTGCGTCCGGGATGACGGCGCGGGTGGAACGGAGTGTGGTGAGCGTCCCAACTGCTCACTCCTTCACCGCCCCCGTCATCGCCGACACGTAATGCTCGACGAAGAAGGCGTAGAGGATGACCAGCGGCAGCGAGCCAGCGAGCGCACCCGCCATCAGCGAGCCCCAGCGATAGATGTCGCCATCGACGAACTCGTTCACGATCGCCACCGGCACGGTCTTGTTCTGCGTCGAGGACAGGAAGGTCAGCGCGTAGATGAACTCGTTCCAGCACAGGGTGAAGGAGAAGATGAAGGCCGAGATCAGGCCGGGCACCGCCAGCGGCAGGATGATCTTGATCAGGATCTGCGCCCGCGTTGCGCCGTCGATCAAAGCGCATTCCTCGAGCTCGTAGGGAATCGTCTTGAAATAGCCCATCAGGAGCCAGGTCGAGAACGGGATCAGGATCGTCGGATAGACAAGGATCAGCGCCAGCGGCGTATCGAACAGGCCGACCTTGTAGATCACCGTCGCCAGCGGGATGAACAGGATCGAGGGCGGCACCAGATAGGCCAGGAAGATCAGCGCACCGACCGTGACGGCGCCCTTGAAGCGCAGGCGCACGATCGCATAGGCGGCGAGCACGCTGGCGACCAGCGAGATGAAGGTCGCGCAGGTCGCGATGAACATCGTGTTCCAGAGCCAGCGCGGATAGTCGCTCTCGAACAGCAGCTTGTGGATGTGCTTGAAGGTCGGCTCCCAGGTCCAGAACGGGCTGACCTTGTCCATCTCGATGAGCTGATGGTCGGGTTTCACCGCCGTCAGCGCCATCCAGTAAAACGGAAACAGCAGCACGAACAGGATCAGGAGAAGCGGGATATAGGTCGTGACGACGCGCCGCGGCAGCGTCTCCAGATAACCCATGCCCTCGCTGTGGTCGGCGGTCGCATTGCTGCCGGCGGTGGCCTGGCGGCCGGCACTGTCCTGAATGGCTCCGACATTACTCATTGCTGCCACCCTGCTGCCATTTGCGTGTCTGGAGCCCGTACCAGGCGATGCCGATCGCCGCGAGCAGGAAGGGGATCATCGCCGTCGAGATCGCCGCGCCTTCGCCGAGCTGCCCGGCGATGATGGCGCGCTGATAGGACAGCGTCGCCATCAGATGCGTGGCATTCACCGGCCCGCCGCGGGTGAGCGCCCAGATCAGCTGGAAGTCGGTGAAGGTGAACAAAACCGAGAAGGTCATCACCACCGCAATGATCGGCGTCAGCAACGGATAGGTGATGTGCCGGAAGCGCTGCCAGGGCGTCGCCCCGTCCAGCGTCGCGGCCTCGTAGAGCGAGGGCGAGACCGTCTGCAGGCCGGCCAGAAGCGTGATCGCGATGAAGGGCACGCCGCGCCAGACATTGGCGAAGATCGTCGACCAGCGGGCATTCCAGACGTCGCCGAGGAAGTTGATGTTGTGGTCGATCCAGCCGAGCTGCCTCAGGGACCACGAGATGATCGAGAACTGCGCGTCGTAGATCCACCAGAACGCGATCGCCGACAGAACCGTGGGCACGATAAAGGGGATCAGCACGAGGGCGCGGATCATCGCCTTGAACGGCAGATGCTTGTTGAGCAGCAGGGCCAGATAGAGCCCGATCACGAATTTCGCGGCGCTGGCGACGGTCGTATAGAGCAAAGTGTTGAAGACCGAGGTCCAGAACACCCGGTCTTCCCAGAGCCAGATGTAGTTCTCCAGCCCGATGAAGACGCCGGCCCGGCCGATCTTGGTGTCGGTGAAGGACAGCCAGACGCCCAAGCCCAGCGGATAGGCCAGGAACAGGATCAGGATGCCCATCGCCGGCATCATGTACCAGAAGCCGAGCCAATTCGGGCTCGCCTTCAGTTTCTGCCAGGCCGTGCGCTCGCTTCTGAAGGATGTCTGGCGGGCCGGCATCTCGGCTACGGAGTTGGCCATCGCGGGTCCGATGTCATGCGGGGAATCGGTCCGGCCACGGGGCCGGACTGTGATGTCGTGTTGCCGAGGAAGTCAGAGGCGGCCCGCCTGAACGGGCCGCCTCGTCAGTCCAGAGAACTTAGCGATAGATGCGCTTGGCCTGCCGCTCGGCGCCGGCCATGGCACCCTTGATGTCCTCGCGGCCTGTCACGTAGTTCGCGAACATGTCGACGACGACGAAGTCCGCGATGGCCGACGCTGCATTTTCGCCCAGCGTGCCAAGGCCCGCAGGCGTCAGCGTGCGCTTGGCGATGTCGCGGAACACCGTCGTCTTCGGATCGGCGGTCCAGACCGGGTTCTTGTCGTATTCGTTCAGGAAATGCGACAGGTAGCCCTGCGCCGCGGTGATCCAGGGGTTGTACTGCGGGGCATCGAGCATGAAGGCGATGAACGCCTTGCAGGCATTGGGAACCTTCGTGAACTGGAAGGCCAGCATGGTGAAGGGAAGGTGCAGTTCGGTCGGCTTCCCGACGGGGCCGATCGGCATATAGGCGTGGTCCATATCGGCCGCCATCTCGGGCTTTTCCTTCTTGGCCGCGACGTAGACCGAGATGCCGTTGACGGTGGTGTGCAATTCACCGGCGAGGAAGGCCTTGTTGTTCGAGGAATCGTTCCACGAGGCCGTGCCGGGAATGAAGGTCTCGTAGAGCGCCTTGCTGTATTCAAGCGCCTTCGCCGTCTCCGGCGAATTGATGATGACCTTGTTGTCCTTGTCGACGAGGTTGCCGCCATGGCTCCAGAGCATCCAATGGATCCAGGTGTTGGCGTCGCCCGAGGCGTGGCCGAAGGCCATGCCGGCAGGCGTATTATTCGCCTTCTGGGCCTTGCAGAGCTCCAGGAAGCCGGCGGTGTCCTTGGGGAATTCCTTGAACCCGGCCTTGTTCATCGACGAGATGCGGTAGTTCATCAGCGCGCCGCTGGCCGCGATCGGGACGCCGATCCACTTGCCGCCGAGCTTGCCGTAGGATTCAGCCGACGGAGCCCAGCCGCCATGCTTGTCGCCGAGATATTTGGCGACGTCGCTGAGATCCATGCACTTCTGCGGGAACAGATGCGGCAGCGAATAGAGCCCCCAGACGAGGTCGAGACCCTGTCCGGTGTTGGCCACGACCGAAGCCTTCGGCTGCAGATCGTCATAGGATTCGTTGGTGACGGTGATCTTGGCGCCCGTGGCGGCCTCGAACGCTGCGACGAGCTTCATGAACTCGACGTCTTCCGCTTCGACGAAGCGCTTCCAGCGCATCAGGTTGATCTTGGCGTTGGGCTCGACCTTGAAGGGCGAGGCCTGCGCCCAGGCCTTGGCATAGGCGAGCAGGTTGGTGCTGCCGCCGAGCCCGAGGGCGGTGCCGCCCTTGAGCATTGTTCTGCGATCGAAATTCATCGTTTATCCTCCCTGGATAAGGTTCGACGGCTCATTGAGCGGCCGTTCTGAACCGGGTTGTCCGGCCGTTTCAGGTCACGATTCTCTTCCCCGTGCCGGCGTCGAAGAGATGTGTCACATTGGTGTCTGGCGTGATGCTGATCGTCTCGCCGGGCTTGGCGGTGATGCGCTCGCGGAACACGCAGGTCAGCGTCTGGCCACCGCAGCGGGCCACGACCTGCGTCTCCGAGCCCATCGGCTCGACGACAACGACCTCGGCCTTGAGACCGTTGGGGTTGAGCTGGATGTGTTCCGGACGGATGCCAAACACGGCGGCCTTGCCGTTGGAATCGGCCGGATGGCTGCCGATCGGCCAGACAACGCCACCTTCCGTCTCAAAACCGCCGGCGGTGATCGTGCCCTTCAGCAGGTTCATCGAGGGCGAGCCGATGAAGGCCGCCACGAACAGATTGGCCGGGCGGTCGTAGAGTTCGAGCGGCGCGCCCATCTGCTCGACGATGCCATCATGCATCACGACGATCTTGTCGGCCATGGTCATGGCCTCGATCTGGTCGTGGGTGACGTAGACCGTCGTGGTTTTGAGGCGCTGGTGCAGCTCCTTGATCTCGGTGCGCATCTGCACGCGCAGCTTGGCGTCAAGGTTCGACAGCGGCTCGTCGAACAGGAAGACCTGCGGATCGCGCACGATCGCCCGGCCCATGGCGACGCGCTGGCGCTGGCCGCCCGAGAGCTGGCGCGGATAGCGGTCGAGCAGCTTGTCGAGGCCGAGAATACCCGCCGCCTTGCCGACGCGTTCATCGATCTCGGCCTTGGGCGCCTTCCGCAGCTTCATCGAGAAGGCCATGTTGTCGGCGACCGTCATATGCGGATAGAGCGCATAATTCTGGAACACCATCGCGATGTCGCGCTCCTTCGGCGGCACGTCGTTGACGACGCGCGGGCCGATTCGGATCTCGCCGCCCGAGATGTTCTCAAGGCCCGCGATCATGCGCAGCAGGGTCGATTTTCCGCAGCCGGACGGACCGACCAGGATGACGAACTCGCCGTCATCGATGTCGATATCGACACCATGGATGACCTGGGTCGCGCCATAGGCCTTGCGCACGTCGGCAATCTGGACTGAGGCCATGTGGGCCCTCTCCTAAACGTCGTTTCCCCGTGGACACGGTGGTTCGCCGGTGACGGCGAAGTCCGAGTCGCATCGCATACCGGCCTGTTGCGACCGATCGATGAAGGTTGCCGTTGGCTGACGACCGCACCCTGTCGAGAGGGACGGTCCCTTGCGCCGGACTTCATCTGCGATAAAGTCATACGATATAGACAGGCGTGTCAAGCGCCGGCCGCAAGGCTGCGAGCGGGTTCTCCGGAGCGCTCGGAGCGGGGAGACGCCAGACGATGCGGGTGCGCGACTATTCGCGGCCGACGACCCTCAATCCCGACCGCCTCTTCGGCCAGGTCGCCCAGAAGCTCGCCGTCGCGATCATCACCGGAGCCGTCAAGGCCGGGCAGTTGCTGCCCAACGAGGACGACCTGCGCTCCGACATCTCGGTCTCGCGCACCGCCTATCGCGAGGCCGTGAAGGTGCTCACCGCCAAGGGGCTGGTCGAGGCCAGGCCCAAGAGCGGCACCCGCGCCGCGCCCCGCGACAGCTGGAACCTGCTCGACACCGACGTGCTCTCCTGGCATTTCGAGGCCGACCCGAACGAGAAATTCATTCGCGATCTCTTCGAGTTGCGCCGTTTCGCCGAGCCTGCCGCCGCCCGGCTGGCAGCCCAGCGCCGCACCCCTGCCGACATCGCCCGCATCGAGGCCGCCTATCGCGGCATGTCCGCCAATCCGCCTTATGCCGACGCGACGATCCGCGCCGATCTGGCCTTCCACGAGGCGGTCTTCGCCGCCTCGCACAACGCCACGCTGATGTGCCTGGCCAGCGCGGTCGCGGCGACGGTGCAATGGTCCCTGCTGCTCAAATCCGTCGACGGCAGCGATGTCTACATCGCCTCGCTGGTCGACCATGAGCGCGTTCTGGATGCGATCATCCAGCGCGACGGAGACCTCGCATCGGCACGGATGACGACGCTGGTGATCGACAGCCTGAACACGACCCTCGCCTTCCTGACACCAGGCGCGTCGGCGAGAATCCACAAATCCGCGTGATTAAGTCATACTATATATGCGCCATCGGCACTTTCCCGACAGCGTGCGGCGTGGTGGGATATCCCACCATCGATCGCGGCGAGCCGATGCTTCCATCCAGCCGCCATATGCGGCATCTAATCGATTCATAATGGCCTGATCAAGCCGCCCGACCATCACCCGAAGCCTACGGAAACGCTCCCATGACACGGCCCAACGCCACCGAGATCCTGATGACCGGCCCGCTGATCGCCTATGCGGCCGAGCAGTTGAAAGCCCAGTTCACCGTGCATGAACTGTGGAAAGCGCAAGACAAGGACGCCCTGCTGCGCGAGGTCGCCGACCGCGTGCGTGGCATCGCCGGCGGCGGCCATGTCAAGATCGACGGCGCCTTGTTCGATGCGCTGCCGAAGCTCGAGATGATCGCGAATTTCGGCGTCGGCTACGACAATGTCGATGCGACGGAGGCGGGCAAGCGCGGGCTCGTCGTCTCGAATACGCCCGACGTGCTCACCGACGAAGTCGCCGACCTTGCCATCGGCCTGTTGATCGCCACCGTCCGGCAACTGCCGCAGGTCGATCGCTATCTGCGCGAGGGCAAATGGCTGAAGGCGCCCTATCCGCTGACCACCTCGCTTCGCAAGCGCAGCGTCGGCATCGTCGGGCTCGGCCGCATCGGCAAGGCCGTGGCGAGCCGCGTCGAGGCGTTCGGCCTGCCGATCTCCTATCACGGCCGCTCGCGCCAGGCCGACGTGCCCTATCGCTACTATCCCTCGCTGGTCGAGATGGCGGCGGATGTCGACACGCTGATCTCGGTTGCGCCCGGCGGCACCTCGACGCATCACATCATCAATGCCGAGGTGCTGAAGGCGCTCGGCCCCAACGGCATCGTCATCAATGTCGGACGCGGCACGGTGATCGACGAGACGGCGCTGATCGAGGCTCTCCAGAACAAGACCATCCTCTCGGCCGGCCTCGACGTCTTCGAGGACGAGCCGCGCGTGCCTGCCGAACTGATCGCGATCGAGCATGCCGTGCTGCTGCCCCATGTCGGTTCGGCCTCGGTCCACACCCGCGAGCAGATGGGCCAGCTCGTCGTCGACAACCTGGTTTCGTGGTTCGAGGGCAAGGGCCCGCTGACGCCCGTGCCCGAGACGCCATGGAAGGCCTGACGCTGGCCGGGCAGACCGGGGCCAGCTTGCGCCTGCCGCTGATCGCGGCGGGCGTTTGGCTGGCGGTCGCCCCGGTCTGTGCGCAAACGACCATGCCGCCGCGCGGGGCCGATCAGGCCCCCGACTCACTTCGGCCTCTGCTGGGCGCCTGGGATCTGGAGGCGGTCGACCAACCGCGCCGCTGCACGATCATTCTCGGCGCGGAAACGGTAGCACACGGCCGTCAGGTGCGCTTCCCGGCAACCTGCCGCCGCGCCCTGCCGGTCCTTTCCGATGTCTCGACCTGGACTGTCACCGCAAAGGGCCTGCCGGTTCTCGCCGATGCGCAGGGCAAGGCAGTCCTCGGCTTCGATGGCACCGGTCCCACCGTCGCGCTGCAGGCGAAGGCGGGCGACGGCAAGGCCTATCGCCTCGACCCGAAATCCTATCCGCGTAGCGCCAAACCGCCTGCAAGCGCCGCCGCTCTGGCTGCCGCAGCGGCGCAGCGACCAACCGTCGTCGATCCGGGCCGTGCTCCGGCCGCCGACACGCTGCCGGGACGTTACACTCTGATGCGCCAGCAGAACCGCGAGGCTTGCCGGCTGGTGCTGAGCCCCGGCCCCCAGCCGGACGCGCCTGCCGCCTTTGAAGGACCTTGCACGGACACAGGCCTCACCATCTTCGATCCTGTCGGCTGGCGCTACAGCGCAGGCCGCCTCTCCCTCGTGGCGCGCAAGGGCCACAGCGTCGACCTCGTTTTCGAGAACGGCCAATGGCGCAAGGACCCGGCCGTCGGCGCACCGCTGCTGCTGCGCAGGCTCTCGCCCTGAGCCTGACCGAGGCCTGAATCCGCGGCTGTGTGCCGGCCGGTTCATTCCCTCACGTTAATGCGATCATCCACTGCCGGCCTTCTCTGGCGATCGAGCGGGATCGTTCCTAGATGAGTGCCAGGCGCCCGCAAAACCTGGGCAAACGGAAGGAAGCCTGATGTTCAACGCCAAATCCCTTCTCGACGCCCTCGTCAGTGCCGGCACGCAGGCTGGCAAGCCTGGCGGCCAGGGCCAGACGGGTGCGCTCGGCTCGATCCTCGGCGGGCTTGCCGGGAAAATGCAGCAAGGCGGGGGCGTCGGCGGACTTGCAGGCATGGCGGGCCAAATCCTGACCCAGGCGACGCAAGGGGTCGGTGACGCCGCGCGCCAGACCGGCGTCCAGCAAAAAGCGGGCGATGCGCTGGGGCAGGTCACTGGAGGGCGCTCGGCACAGGATGTGCTCGCCCAGGCCAAGGCGATGTTCGACAAGAACCCGGCAATGGCGACCGCCGTGCTCGGCGGCCTCGGCGCGCTCGTCTTCGGCTCGTCCACCGGCCGCGCCGTCGTCGGTTCGGCGGCCCGCATGGGAGGCATGGCGCTGATCGGTGGCCTCGCTTACAAGGCCTATCAGAACTACCAGTCCGGCAAGCCCATGCTCGATGTCGGGAGCCCGGAGGTCCTTCCTGCCCCGTCCGGCACCGGCTTCGAGCCCGAAGCCGCGAGCGAGGCGACGGCTCTCGTCTTCATCCGCGCCATGATCGCCGCCGCGGCGGCGGACGGAGCGATCGACGCCGACGAGCGCGCCCGGATCCTGGGCGGCCTGCGCGAGGCCGGCTTCGACACCGAGGCGAACGAATGGCTCGCCAGGGAAATGGCCAACCCTGCTTCGGTCGAGATGCTGGTGGAGGGGGCTCAAAGCCCCGAACTCGCGGCGCAGATTTACACGGCCGCGCGCATCACCATCAATCCCGACACGCCCAAAGAGCGGGACTTCCTTGCCGGTCTGGCAGGCTCGCTGGGTCTCGATGCCGAATTGGTCGCCAACATCGACGCCGCCGCCAGCTCCGCGAAGGTCTGACGCGCCGGGGTCGCTCCCCAGCCACACTGCTTGCCGACTGGAACGCCCCGCCACCCCAGTGGCGGGGCGCATTGTTATGTCGATCACGATCGATGCGCCCCGCCAGCGTCCGGCAAAGCCAGTTCAGGCCCCTCGCCACCATTGGCCGCCGCGCCGCGACTGATCGGGAATCGAAGGGACGCTTCAGTCGGCTGTTAATCATGGCAGCCGAATGACCCCTGCACCGCGCACAACGTCCACCGAGGTTTAGGATTTATCGGCGAGTAAGGCAGGGTCAGAACGGCTCACTGTCTTGATGGCGCTTGTCGGGACCTTGTCATCGACCGGCCTGAACCATAACGACGCCAGGGAAGAAGAGACAAGGACATGTCTTTATCCGCGATGATCAGGGCGATGCGGCCGCATCACTGGCTCAAGAACGGGCTGGTTTTCGTTCCGATCCTGCTCAACCACGACGTCTTCGACATTTCCGCGATCGGACACGGCGTCGTCGCCTTCGTCGCCTTCAGCCTGATGGCATCGTCGATTTACCTCCTCAACGACATTATCGATGTCGAGGCCGACCGGCGCCATCCCACCAAATGCAAGCGCCCGCTGGCGGCAGGCGAGATCACCGAGCGGCAGGCTTATGCCGCCGTGCCCCTGCTGCTGGCGGCCGCCTTCGCACTGTCCTGGCTGCTGCCCCAGCCGCAGCTCTTCGTGCTGGCGCTCGGTGCCTATCTCGCCCTGGCGCTGGCCTATCTGTTCGTACTGAAGCGCAAGCTGCTGGTCGATGTGCTGGGCCTCGCCGCCCTGCACACGTTGCGCATCCTCGCCGGCAATGCTGCTGCCGCGATCCCGATCTCCTCCTGGCTGCTCGCCTTCTCGATGTTCCTGTTCCTGAGCCTGGCGCTGGTGAAGCGCTATGCCGAGTTGCGGATCACGCAGGACCAGTCGGGCCTCAAGAAGGCCGGACGCGGCTACCAGGCCGAGGATATCGAGGCGCTGTCGCAGCTCGGCATGGCCTCGGGCTGCACCTGCGCGCTGATCATGGCGCTTTATGTCGATAGCGCCGCGGTGAAGCAGCTCTACAGCCGCCCGGAGCTGATCTGGCTGGTCTGCCCGATCATCCTCTACCAGATGGCACGGATCTGGTTCCTGGCGCGGCGCGGCCATATGCCGGACGATCCGCTGGTCTTCATGATCCGCGACTGGCGCAGCCAGGTCACGGGAGCGATTGTCGTTGTCATCATGATCGCCGCGACCGTGCTTCCGTGAGCGGGTTCCAAAGCGTCATACGCTCCTGGGGCGGTTTGAACGCTCGGGGCAGCGACCTCGTGGCGCCGCACGCCTGGATCGCGGCGCCTGCGCCGCAGCAGGGGCTGGTCCTCGCCCATGGCAATGGGCGCTCCTATGGCGATTCCTGCCTGAACGATGGCGGGCGCCTCATCCTTGCGCGCGGGCTCGACCGCGTACTGGCCTTCGACCGCAAGAGCGGGATCGTCACCTGCGAGGCCGGCGTGCTGCTCGACGACCTCCTGAAGCTCGCCGTTCCCGCCGGCTGGTTTCCGCCGGTGACGCCCGGCACCTGCTTCGTCACCATCGGCGGCGCACTCGCCAACGACGTCCACGGCAAGAACCATCACCGCGCCGGCACCTTCGGGCGCCATGTCCGCGCCTTCGAGCTGGTGCGCTCGGACGGGCAGCGGCGGACCTGCGCGCCCGACATGAACCCTGCGCTCTTTGCCGCTACGATCGGCGGAATGGGCCTGACCGGCCTGATCACGCAGGTGACGCTGCAGCTCATGGCGGTGGATTCGGCCGAAATGAGCCAGGAGGTCGTCCATTTCGACGGCCTCGACCGCTTCTTCGAAATCGCCGCGCAATCCGACTCGACCCATGAGTATACCGTCGCCTGGATCGACGCGCTCGCGCGCGGCCCAGCCTTCGGGCGCGGCGTTTTCTTCCGCGCCAACCATGCGCCGGCCTCGCAGCGGCCGCCGAGCCGGCCGCGTCAAAGCCTGCCCTTCCCGGTCAGGCCGCCGGTGCCGCTGATCAACGGCCTGACGCTGCGCGCCTTCAACCTGCTCTATCGCTCCATGCAGCCACGCTCGTCACAGCCGCGACTGATCTCCTATCGCCCGTTCTTCTATCCGCTCGACCGGGTCCGCGACTGGAACCGGGCCTATGGGCCGAAAGGCCTGCGCCAGTTCCAATGCGCGATCCCGATGGCGCACGCCCGAGATTGCGTGGATGAGATGCTGCGGCGAACCCAGGCTGCCGGCGAGGCCTCATTCCTGACCGTGCTCAAGCTTTTCGGCGATGTGCCCTCGCCGGGGATGATGTCCTTTCCCGTCGCCGGAGCGACGCTTACGCTGGACTTCCCCTATCGCGGCACCCGCACGGACCGACTGCTCGACGAGCTCGATCGCATCACCATCACGGCAGGGGGCCGCGTGAACCCCTACAAGGACGCCCGCATGTCGCCGGCGACCTTCGAGGCGTCTTTCCCTCGCTGGCGCGATTTCGCGGGGCATATCGATCCGGGATTTTCGTCCAGCTTCTGGCGCCGGGTGACGGCCAGCTGACAAGGCCGGCCGTGCTCGCCGCGAAAAAATCTGCAATCGCCTTGAACCCTTTCGCCGGTCGCCGCGACCAACGGTCATGGAGGGCGAATGGTTCGCTCCCGACGACATTCTGGGAGATCAAGACGATGACCCGCTTCAAGAAGATCGCGACCGCCACCCTTGCCGCTCTCACGCTCGCCACCACGTTGGCTGCCACCTCGGCCGAAGCACGTCCGCGCTACTGGGGCCATCGCGGCTACGGCGTCGGAGCCGGCATCGTCGGTGCCCTCGCGGTCGGCGGGCTCCTCGCGGCGGCCTCCCGCCCCGCCTATGGCGGATACTATGCCTACGGCCCGGTTCGCCGCTGCGACATGGTTGAGCGCATCAACCGATATGGTGAGGTCGTCGGCTACCGCCGCGTCTGCGGCTACTACTGAGAACACGGGGTACAGGCGGCCCGGGGCCAGGAACCCGCAGGGCCGCCGCCCAACACCGCCGGATTTTCGCAGACCCTTGAAGCGGCTCCCCGATCCTCCCGGGGGGCCGTTTCCTTTGGCCAAAGCGCACGAAAAAGGGCCGGCGAACCGGCCCTTTAAACAGGCGTCCGAGGGGAGTGCCTCAGCCCTTCGACACCGCGACCTTGCGCAGGTAATCCGTCACGATGCGGGTGATGCCGCGTCCGAGCAGATCGTCCAGCGCGTTGATGAAGGTGTCGCAATCCTCCCGCGTCGCGATCAGCGGCGGCTCGAGGCGGATGACGTTGCGGTTATACTCAGTGAAAGCGACGAGCACGTCGTAATCCTTGAGAAGCAGCGCGCCGATGAAGCCGCAGAGCGAGCCCTTGAGCTTGTCGTCGAGCAGCGCGACCATGTGCTTGAGCCCGAAGGGCATGGTCTCGCTGATGTCCTGGAACTCGACGCCGATCATCAGGCCGCGCCCACGGATCTCCTTCAGCAGACTCGGATATTTGACGCGCAGCTCGTTGAGGCGGCCGATCAGGTAGTCGCCCTGGCGCTGGGCGTTGCCCATGAGGTCTTCCTCATAGAGCACGTTCAGCCCCTCGATCGCCGAGATGCAGGCCTCGCCCATGCCACCGAAGGTCGCCTGGGCATGAATCAGCGCGGTCTTGGGCTTGCCATAGGCCTTCATGTAGAGCTCGCGCCGGGCGATCATCGCGCCCATCGCGGCCTTGGAGCCACCGAGCGCCTTGGCGAGCGCGGTCACGTCCGGCACCACACCGTCGCGCTCGAAGGCGAAGAACTGGCCGGTGCGGCCGAGCCCGCATTGCACCTCGTCGGCGACCCAGAGCACACCATGCTTGTCGCAGAGCGCGCGCAATTCGCGCCAGAAGCCCAGCGGGGCCTCGACGATGCCGCCGCCGCCCTGAATCGTCTCCATCACCACGATGCCAATCGCGGGATCACTTTCCAGCGCCAGGCGAACCGCCTCGATGTCGCCGAACGGCACCTTGACCCGGTTCTCGACCAGCTTGAACTGCGACTGGTAAAGCGTGGAATCCGTGACCGAGAGCACGCCTTTGGTCTTGCCGTGGAAGGAGTTCGCGGCGTGCAGGATCTTGGACTTGGCCGGGCCCTGCGCCTGCTCGGCGACCTTCAGCGCCGCTTCCATCGCCTCCGAGCCGGTCGAGCCGAGGAAAACCATGTCGAGATCGCCCGGCGAGATCGCGGCGAGATTGGCGGCGAGTGCCGAGGCATATTGCGACATGAACGCCATGCAGATCTCATGGCGGTTCTCGTCCTGGAAGCGCTTCCGCGCCGCAACGATGCGCGGATGGTTGTGGCCGAAGGCGACCGAGCAGAAACCCCCGAAGAAATCGAGAATCTTGCGGCCGTCCTTGGTGATGTAGTGCATGCCCTCGGCTCGATCGACGAGGATCTTGTCGAAGCCGAGCAGTTTCAGGAAATGCACCTGGCCGGGATTGATGTGGCTGGTGAACAGCTCTTTCACCGTCTGCACGTCGAGGTTCTTGGCATCCTCGACGCTGTAGAGCTTCGGGCGCGTCGGCGCCGTCATGGCGGCATCTTCGGTCTTGAAAGCGGGCATGCTCATGCGGCGACACTCCTCGGGGCTTCGTTGGAGGGCGCTTTGGCCCGGCGGTATTCGGTGTAGGCGGCGAGCAGCATGTCCTCGTCGCGGTGCATCGGCTTCCAGCCGAGCTCACGCTTGGCCTTGGAGGTGTCGAGGATGCAGATCTCGTCGGCGATCATGTACTGCTCGGGGTCCATGATCGGCATGTTGACCGCATCGAGCGCGTTCAGCGTCAGCTTGACCAGCGAAGCCGGCGTCGGCAGCAGGATCGACTTCGAACCGGCATGCTTGATCAGATCGCCGAGCAGTTTCTTCACCGGCGGCGGATCATCCGAACCGAGGTTGTAGGCGCTGTTCGGAAAACCCGCCTTCCAGGCCGCGATGCAGGCGCTGGCACAGTCGAACACCGAGATGAACTGATAGGGGTTCTTGCCCGAGCCGATCATCGGGACCGGCAGGTTCAGGTCGATCAGCTTGAACAGCTTGACCAGGATGCCGAGACGCCCGGGCCCGATGATCAGGCGCGGGCGGAAGATCGGGATCTGGAAGCCCTGGTCGCGATAGGTCTGCGCCAGTGTCTCGGTGGCGAGCTTGCTCTCGCCATATTCGCCGAGCGGCCGGGCGGGATGGTCCTCGTCCTGCGGCACCGTCACCGAATGGCCGTAGATCATGTCGGTGGTGAAGTGGACGAGCTTGTTGGCGCCCGCCTTCTCCATCCAGCTCAGGATGTTCTGCGTGCCGTGATAATTCACCGGCCAGAAGAAGTCGTGACGTTCCGCCCGCGTCACGATCGGCGACAACATCTTGGCCGAGAGGTTGTAGACGAGGTCGTCCTTGTCGAGCGGGATCGTGGCGACGCTTGCCGCTTCCGTCACGTCGATCTTGTGGAACGGCACCTTGGCATAATGGGCATGGCCGCTCTTGACGATATCGGCGACGAGCACCTCCTCGCCCATCGCTGAGAGGTCAGCCGCCAGATGCGAGCCGACAAAGCCGTCACCGCCGATGATGATGTGTTTCACGCGATCTCTCCGGCTCAGCGGGGTCGGTGCGGGCGCTGATCGCGCACCGGCACCGGGATGGGCACGAGCTCGGGCTTCGGCTCGAGCAGGGCGCCGAGGCGCAGGAACAGGCGAACGATCCAATCCATGATGTCCCTCAGCTTTGTGCGATGAAAATGGTGCCGAGCACGATGAAGCCGATGCCCGCGATCCGGGCTGCGCTCATGTCCTCGTTGAAGACGAAATAGGCGTAGGCCGCGACCACGACATAGGCGAGGCTCAGAAACGGGTAGGCGTAGGAGATCTGGACCTTCGACAACACGACCAGATGCGAGGCCATGCTGACGACGAAGGTGCACAGACCTGCGAAGACGAAGGGGTTGAAGACAATGCGGAAGATGGTCGAAATCACGCCGTCGCCAGCGACGTCGAGCGTGCCCACGCCGGTCATGCCGCGCTTCAGCATGAGCTGGGCCGCCGCATTGGTCAGCACCGTGAACAGGATCAGGGGAATATAGGCATTCATCGACGTTTGAGCTCTTCCGCGTTCCATCAGAGCCTCTGGATGACGCGGAAAATACTTCAAATGCCTTACGCTGCGGGCCTTACCTTGGCGTAACGTTAAGACAAACCTGACGCGATTTCAGAAAGACGCCGTCAATCCGCAGCGGGCGCTCGGGAGCGGCTGTTTCTTGCCCCGCGCGGATCCCCAGCGTCCTGATGCGTGAGGCCAGGTCTTCGCGGGAATGCCCCGGGATCGCCGCCACAATGGCACCGGTGCTCGCCCAGACCGCAGATTATTGGCCTGGGATATGGGGCGGTTTGGCCCGTGCCTCGCTGGCGATATCGACCACCCGTCAGCGGAGACAACAGAGATGAAGCGCAAAGAGCGCACCAAGAAGATCCTCGACATCAAGCGCGAGACGGGCTGGAGCTGGAAATACTCCACCGAAGAGATCGGTGGCATGTCCGAGGTGCTGATCGTCGGTTGAGGCATGCCCTCAGCCCTTCGCCAGTTCCTCCTCCTTCGCCAGCGTCCGCTGCAAAGCGGGGCGCGCCAGCATGCGCTCCATATAAGCCTCGAAGGCCGGCCGGCGCGGCAGCACATTGATCAGGTTCATGCCGTAATACATGGCGGTGCCGATCTGCGTGTCTGCCGCCGTGAAGCGCTCGCCCGCCGCATGCCCGTGCGCCAGCCGTCTCTCCAGATGCGCGACGGCATCGTCGAGCGAGCCGAAGGAGACGCTGCTCGGCTGGTAGGACAGACCGAGCGCCTTGGTCGCGATCACCGGATCGAGCACCGCGTCGGCATAGACCAGCGCGGTCAGATAGGCGGCCCGATCCGGAGCGCCGACGGCCGGCGCCAGCCCGGCACCCGGAAAGGCGTCGCCGAGATAAAGCGTGATCGCGGCGCGCTCCGCGACGATGACGCCGTCATGGACGATGGCCGGCACCTTCTTGTGCGGCTGGATCTCGCGATAGGATTCGGGCGCCCCGTCCTCCCCACGAATATCGACCAGTTGCATGTCATAGGGCTCGCCCAGCTCCTCGAGCAGCCACAGGATGCTGAAGGACCGCGATTGCGGAGCATGGTAGAAGGTCAGCATGGTATCCTCCATCGCAACACCGGGGCGGGTCATGCCCCGACCGGCAGTCTGGACCGCTCCGCCTGTCGCAACGTGTCAGGTACCGCAGGGTTTCCGCCATGCCGTTGCCCAACCGCGTCGCGCCTGACGGCCGCCTCTTCGCCGACCCGGCCCGCGGCCTGCTGTTCGGCAATCGCGGCGGGCGCTTTCACGACCCCGAAAGCCGCGACCTGCCGCGCCGGACCTATGCGAGCCGGCAATGGATCTGCTGCGTGCTCGCCTTCAAGGGCAGACGCAGGCAGGTCTGGGGTCGCGGCTACACCGAGCTGTTCTTCTGCGACGAGGTCACGGCGCTCGCCGCCGGCCACCGCCCCTGCATGGAGTGTCGCCGCAGCGACGCGCTGGCCTATCGGACCGCCATGATGCGGGGAGCCGGCTTGAGGGCCCCGCCCTCCTTCCCCGAAATCGACCGCCGCCTCCACGGCGAGCGGCGTGTCGGACGCGATGGGCGGCTGCATCACTTGCCCGCCGCGGACCTTCCCGACGGCAGCATGGTCCTGCGCCAGGATGGTCCGGGCTTCCTCGCGCTGAAAGGTGGACAGGCCCTGCTCTGGTCGCCGGCGGGCTATGTCGCGCGCATGAAACGGCCCCCGGGCATGGCTTGGGTGCTGACGCCGCCTTCGACGCTGGCGGCGCTCGCCTACGGCTACTACCCCCTGTGGCACACCACCGCCTGACGGGCGCCCCGGCGCCATGCGTTGGTCCCGTCAGGAACCTTTCCGGCCGGCGCCGCGTTGCCCGGGCAGTTGTTGTCACACGCAAACATTGGGGGATGCACCGATGCGTTCGATCGCTCTTTGGCTTCTTGGTATTCCGATTCCGATCATTATCCTTCTCTGGTTCTTCATGAGCTGATCGGTTTGCACTGACCACTTCGCAGCAGAAGCACCATCGACATGGCCGGGCTCGTCCCGGCCATGTTCGTTTGTTCGGGCTCGATACCGACACGGGCTGACAGCCAATCCTGTCATGCGACCAAACCCGTCATGCGACCCTGCCCATGATTCGACAGCGCATTGCAGCATTGCGCCCGCGCGCCATCGCATCGTCATCGGAACTGCCCTATATGCCGCCCATGTCTGATCCCCGCATGTCTGATCCCCATATGTCGCCTATCATCTCCGTCTCCGGCCTTTCGAAGACCTACGCTTCCGGCTTCCAGGCCCTGAAGACGGTCGATCTCGATATCCGCAAGGGCGAGATCTTCGCGCTGCTCGGCCCCAACGGCGCCGGCAAAACGACGCTGATCAGCATCATCTGCGGGCTGGTCAATCCGAGCACGGGGACGGTGCGCGCCGACGGCCACGACATCGTCACCGACTACCGCGCCGCTCGCGCCACGATCGGCCTGGTGCCGCAGGAGCTGACCACCGACGCCTTCGAGACCGTGCGCGCCACCGTCGCCTTCAGCCGCGGCCTCTTCGGCAAGCCCAAGGATCCCGCGCTGGTCGAGCAGGTGCTCAAGGACCTTTCGCTTTGGGACAAGCGCGACGCGCAGATCCGTACGTTGTCTGGCGGCATGAAGCGCCGCGTGATGATCGCCAAGGCACTCGCGCATGAGCCGCGCATCCTCTTCCTCGATGAGCCGACGGCCGGCGTCGATGTCGAGCTGCGGCAGGACATGTGGCAGCTCGTGCGGCGCCTGCGCGAGAACGGCGTCACCATCATCCTGACCACGCACTATATCGAGGAGGCCGAGGAGATGGCCGACCGCGTCGGCGTGATCAGCAAGGGCGAGATCATCCTGGTCGAGGACAAGGTCGAGCTGATGCGCAAGCTCGGCCGCAAGCAGCTCACCCTGACGTTGCAGGCGCCGCTGGCGGAGCTTCCGTCCGCCCTCTCCGCCTTCGATCTGGCGCTGGCGGCCAGGGGGGAAGAGCTCGTCTACACCTACGATACCAAGGCCGAGCGCACCGGCATCACCACTTTGCTGCAGGCCCTCGGCGAGGCCGGCATCCGCTTCAGCGACCTGCGCACGAGCCAGAGCTCGCTCGAAGACATTTTCGTCAGCCTGGTGAGGGACCGCTCATGAAAACGCTCGATGCGAGCCCGCCCGCCATCAACTGGCCGGCGATTGCCGCGATCTACCGTTTCGAGATGGCCCGAACCCTGCGTACGCCGCTGCAGAGCGTCGTCTCGCCCGTGCTCTCAACGTCGCTCTACTTCGTCGTCTTCGGCGCGGCCATCGGCTCGCGCATGGAGGCGATCGACGGCGTCGCCTACGGCGCCTTCATCGTGCCGGGACTAATGATGCTGACCCTGCTCACCCAGAGCATCGCCAATGCATCCTTCGCGATCTATTTCCCGAAGTTCACCGGTACGATCTATGAATTGCTTTCCGCGCCGGTGGCCTGGTGGGAGGTGGTCATCGGCTATGTCGGCGCAGCGGCGACGAAATCGGTCGTGCTGGGACTGATCATCCTGTTGACGGCAACGTTCTTCGTGCCGCTGCGGATCGAGCACCCCGGCTTCATGCTGCTGTTCCTGGTGCTGACCGCCGTCACCTTCAGCCTGTTCGGCTTCATCGTCGGCATCTGGGCGGATGGCTTCGAAAAGCTGCAGGTCATCCCGCTGCTGGTGGTGACGCCGCTCGCCTTCCTCGGGGGCTCGTTCTACTCGATCGAGATGCTGCCGCCGCTCTGGCGCACCGTCGCGCTGTTCAATCCGGTGGTCTACCTGATCAGCGGCTTCCGCTGGAGCTTCTTCGGCATCGCCGATGTCGGCGTCGGCGTCAGCCTCGGCATGACGCTCGTCTTCCTCGCCCTCTGCATCGCCGCCGTCGCCTGGATCTTCCGGACCGGCTACCGCCTCAAGAACTGAGGCAGGAGGCCCGATCTAGGCCGCCTTGAGATCGGCGAAGAAGGTTCCGACCGCGCCGCGCAGAACCTGCGCCTCGCGCGCCAGGTTCTCCGCAGTCGATAGCGCCCGATTGGCCGAGAGCATCGCAGCCTCTGAGGTTGCGGTCACCTCCACCATCTGGCGCGCGACGCCAGCGGTTCCGGAAGCGGTCGCCTGAACACTCCCGGCGATTTCGGAGGTTGCGATCATTTGCTGACCCGTCGCTCTGGCGATGGCCACCGTATGGTGCGCCACCTCGTCCATCACGCTGGCGATGGTCTCGATCGCCGAAACGGCGC
Source organism: Hyphomicrobiales bacterium (assembly GCA_003241815.1). Lineage (GTDB taxonomy): Bacteria > Pseudomonadota > Alphaproteobacteria > Rhizobiales > Beijerinckiaceae > Allobosea. Next base: position 26,401 of record QBLV01000027.1, read on the forward strand.
CTTGCGTCTCGCCTTCGAAGATCGCGATGCGTTCGGCGATCTCGTCTGTCGCCTGGGCCGTGCGGCTTGCGAGCAGCTTGACCTCGCCCGCGACGACGGCAAAGCCGCGGCCAGCGTCTCCGGCCCGCGCCGCCTCGATCGTGGCGTTGAGGGCTAGCAGGTTCGTCTGCGACGCAATCTCGCGGATCAACCCGATGACCCTGGCGATGCTGTCGGCGGCGCCGACGAGGTTGGCGACATTGCCGCGGGCGCGGGCCGCATCGCCCGCGGCGGTTCTGACCACACCGTTGGTCTGGCCAATGCGGTCGGCGATGTCGGAGATCGATTCCGACAATTGCTCCGAGGCTGCCGCAATCGCGCGGACATTGTCGGAGGCATCGAGCACGGCAACACGGGCTTCATTCGCCTGCGATGTCGCGCTGGTCGCCACCGCATTGAGGCTGCGCGCCGTGTCTTCCATCTCCTCGGCGCTGCTGCGCACGGTGTTCAGCACGGAATCGATCCGCACATCGAAGTCTGCGATCAGCTGCTCCCGCTTGGCCTGGCGCAGCGTGCGCGCCGCCTCCGAAGCCCTCGCATCGCCCTCCAGCGTTTCGCGAGCACGTGCGTTCTCGCGGAAAACGGCGACGGACCGGGCCATGTCGCCGATCTCGTCCCGCTGCCTGACGCAGGGGATCACATCAACAGCCTCGGAGCGCGCCAGGCGGTGCATGGTCGCGGCCAGGCGCCGCAGCGGGCGGGCGACGCGGAAATGCACCAGCGCCAGAGCGGCGCCGAGCCCCAGCACGATCAGCAGCACGCCGCTGATCGCCTGCAGCCACAGGCCGTGTCGCTGGAGCAGGCCGCGCTCGACCTCGGTGACTTCGCTGCGGCTTTCGTTCAGTGCTGTGACACGCTTCAGCGCGACATTCAGCGCCTTGCGAATGTTCCTGCTGTCCTCGTTGTCGCCGATCTCGGCAGCGGCGGCGGGACCCTGCTCGCGCGCGCGCCGGACCAGTTCGGTCCGGAACCGGACGAAGGCCTCGAGCTGGGTCGCCACGGCTTCGACCGCGGCCTCGTCGCCAGGCGTGATCAACCCCCGCCACTTCTGGACCAGCCCGGTAATTTCTTCGAGCCCCTCGCGCAACGGCAGGGCGAAACGCTCGCTGTCCTTGGCATCCGCGCTCATGTAGATGCCCCGGGACTCCATCACCACCGCATTGACGAGTCCGTTCATGCGCTCGGCCAACAGGGCCCGGTCGGACACCGCCTCCATCTCGATCGTCATCGCGGCGTAACGGCCCAGTGTCTGCACGCCGATCGCGACGGAGAGCCCGGCCGCGAGCCCGAACAGCGCGAAAGCGCCGAAAATCTGCGTTGAAATCTTGCGCGGGCCGAACATCGCAGTGAGCTTTCCCGAATGAGGTGCACGGCGTCCCCGCTTCGACGACATGATCAGCGCAAAGGGTTAAGGGTGACTGACCTGCGTTGCGAAGCCAGCCCCGCATTGCCTCGACGGCCAACTCTGATTGACTTCGACGGCCTCATCCTGTTCTCAGACGCGATGACTGACAGCCAGACTTCCGATGCACCGGCGCAGGACGCCGCCGCCCCGCATGCGCGCCGCCGCACCTTCGCGATCATCTCGCACCCGGACGCCGGCAAGACCACGCTGACAGAGAAGCTGCTTTATTTCGGCGGCGCGATTCAGCTCGCCGGCGAAGTGCGCGCCAAAGCCGGCCGCCGCCAGACCTCCTCGGACTGGATGAAGATCGAGCGCCAGCGCGGCATCTCGGTCGTCACCTCGGTGATGACCTTCGAATATGGTGGCCACGTCTTCAATCTGCTCGACACGCCGGGCCATGAGGACTTCTCGGAAGATACCTACCGCACCCTGACGGCGGTGGATTCCGCTGTGATGGTGATCGACGCGGCCAAGGGCATCGAGGCGCGCACCAAGAAGCTGTTCGAGGTCTGCCGCCTGCGTGACATCCCGATCGTCACCTTCATCAACAAGGTCGACCGCGAAACGCGCGACCTGTTCGACCTGATCAACGAGATCGAGACCACGCTGGCGCTGGATGTCGCACCGATGACCTGGCCGGTCGGGCGCGGGCGCGAATTCGTCGGCACCTATGACCTCAAGGCCAACACCTTCCGCCGCAACCAGAAGGGCGACGAAAGCGCGCAGGATCTCGCCGTCTCGGGCCCCGACGACAAACTCTTCGACGAATTGCTGCCGAACGGCGCGGCAGAGGTCTGGCGGGAGGAGGTGTTCCTGGCAGCCGAAGGCCTGAAGCCCTTCGACCTCGATTCCTTCCGCGAAGGCCATCTTACACCGCTCTATTTCGGCGCCGCGCTGCGCGACTACGGCGTGCGCGACCTGATCGACGCGCTCGGCGCGCTCGCGCCGAGCCCGCGCGCGCAGACCGCCGACAAGCGCACGATCCAGGCCGGCGAGCCGAAAATGACGGGCTTCGTCTTCAAGATCCAGGCGAACATGGACCCCAATCACCGCGACCGCATCGCTTTCATGCGCGTCTGCTCGGGCAAGCTTTCGCGCGGCATGAAGGCCAGGCTGGTGCGGACCGGCAAGCCTATGCCGCTCAACGCGCCGCAATTCTTCTTCGCCCGCGACCGCTCGATCGCCGAGGAAGCCTATGCCGGCGACATCGTCGGCCTGCCCAACCACGGCACGCTGCGTATCGGCGACACCCTGACCGAGGGCGAGGACGTCGTCTTCAAGGGTGTGCCGAGCTTCGCGCCGGAAATCCTGCGCCGCGTCAAACTCAAGGACGCGATGAAGGCCAAAAAACTGCGCGAGGCCCTGCAGCAGATGGCCGAGGAGGGCGTCGTGCAGATCTTCCTGCCCCATGACGGCGCTCCGGCCATCGTCGGCGTCGTCGGCGCGCTGCAGCTCGACGTGCTCAAGGAACGCATGGAGGCGGAGTATTCGCTGCCGGTGGATTTCGAGCCCTGCCAGTTTTCGATCGCGCGCTGGGTCTCCAGTGACGACAAGCTGGCGCTTCAGAAATTCGTCGGATTGAAGCCGTCTTCGATGGCCGACGACCTCGACGGCGACCCGGTCTTCATGGCCTCCAGCCAGTTCACGCTGAAATATGATGCGGAGCGGTCGCCGGAGGTCACGTTCTCCGACATCAAGGATTATCAGAAGGTCGCCAAGGCCTGAGCTGCTTCACCTCTGTGTCGCGAATGTCACAAGGCGACGGCAGCCTTGTCGAGTTTGATCCTGATCAATTCGATCGCGATGGAATTCGGGCTGTTGGGCACGTGAGCTGCGGGCGCCATCGCGCATCGCGCTCTCGATCCTGGGGGCTCTCGCCATGTCACGCTTCATCCGTCTGTCCATTTGCGCCGCGCTGCTCGCCGGCACGGCCCTGACCTCGGCTCAGGCTGCCGACCTGCCATCCGCCAGGACCGCTCCGCTCGCGCCGATCCTGACCCAGTGGAGTCCGTGGATGATCCGCGGCCGCGCGCTCTTCGTCGTCCCGCAGGAGGATGCGAAGCTCACACTTGGCGGCGCGCCGGTCGTCGGCGGCGACGTCAACATCTCCAACTCGGTCGTCCCCGAACTCGACATCAGCTACTTCTTCACCAGGAACATCGCCGTCGAGCTCATCCTCGGCGTCACCCCGCACAATGTGAAGGGCGCCGGTACGCTCGCCGGCACGCGCATCGGTTCGGCTTGGCTGCTGCCGCCGACGCTGATGCTGCAATACCACTTCACCGACCTCGGCGCCTTCAAGCCCTATGTCGGCGTCGGCGTGAACTACACCGTCTTTTTCAACGAGAAGGCCAAGGGCGGCTTCACCCAGTTCGACCTGAAGGACAGCTTTGGCCTCGCCCTGCAGGTCGGCGTCGACTACATGATCGACAAGCACTGGGGCATCAACTTCGACGTGAAGAAGATCTTCCTCGAACCCAAGGTCAAGGTGAACAACGGCCTCGTCTCAGGCAAGGTCAAGATCGACCCCTGGCTGATCGGCACCGGCGTTACCTATCGCTTCTGACCCGACAGTATTCGGCTGGGGAGAAAGGGAGCGGTTCGCCGCTCCCTTTTTTCATGGCCGCGCTCAGCCGCCGGTCGCCACGAATCCGAGCGGAATCGCGGTGGTGGACTTCAACTCTTCCATCGCAAACATCGAGGTCACATCGTTGAGATCGATTCGCGAGATCAGCTTCTTGTAGAGCGCGTCATAGGCCGCGATATCCGGCACGCAGGCCTTGAGCAGATAATCGATCTCACCGCTCATCCGGTAAAAATCCACGATCTCGGGCAGGTCGTGCACCGCCGCGTGGAAGCGCTCCAGCCATTCCATCGAGTGCCGGGCCGTCTTCACCGCAATGAAGACGGTGACGCCGGCGTGGAGCTTGGCCCGGTCGAGCAGCGCGACGCGCTTGCGGATATAGCCCGCCGCTTCCAGCTTCTGCACGCGTCGCCAGCACGGCGTCGAAGAGAGCCCGACAGCTTCGGCGAGTTCCGCCAGCGGCAGGCTCGCATCCTCCTGCAGCCGCGCCAGGATCTTGAGATCGAAGCTATCGAGCTTGGACATGGCGCCTCCAGCGCGATTCAGGAATTCACTGATTGCCGACAAGCAGGGCGGCGCAATAATTTTCTAACTTTCGACTCATGCTCGGCAATCGTTTTCTCACCGGACCGAATTCGCGGCAAGATCGCAAACCCGTTTCGCTCCGCTCCGCTATCCTTGTCTGGTGATTGGGTCGAGGGGAGTCGCGGCATGCAGGGGTTTCTGAACGAGGAGCGGCGCGGGGCCGTGCTGCGCAGTCTGCGGACGGATGAGGGCACGCTTTCGCGCGACTATCTGTCGGCCGCTCGCACCGTCCTGCGCGAACTCGTCGCGATACCCGACCTCGTCCAGCGCCTGCCGCTCGAACGTAAAGCCGGTGGCTACACCCGCAACCTGCTGGCCGGCAACGACGCGGTCAGCGTCTGGGCGATCGTCTGGGCGGAAGGTGCGACCACCTGCATCCACGACCATCATTGCTCCTGCTGCTTCGGCGTCGTCAGCGGCACCGTCACCGAGACCTGGTATCGCGCCATCGATGCGACCCGTGCCGTCCCGACGGAGGAACAGGAGCGCCAGGCCGGCTATGTCGCCTGCATGCTGCCGTCCGGCCCCAACATTCACCGCATGCGCAATCTGGGCACGGGCGACGCCATCTCGATCCACATCTACGGCTTCGACCACGAGGCCCATGCCTCCTCGATCGAGACGGAATACACCGCCATCCACGGCTGACAGGCCATCGGCGGCATCAAGCGCTCGCCTGTGATGCTTCCCTACAAAATCATCAAGCTCCAGCCTGCGCGCGGGGATAAGCCAGCCGCCTTATCCCCCCTGCGCCCTCGCAGCACGAAGATGGCCTCCTTTCGAGGAGGGACCATCCATGTCGATGCGAGGAACCGATGCGCCGGCGGCGGCCGTCACACCGTCACCAAACCCGCTCGCGGTCACCACGGAACGGCTGCAACGGCTGGTGCCGGCCGGTCGGCCTGAGATCGTCGCACCGATCGCCGAGAGCTTCGATCGGCTCGCCCTCCGCTACGACATCACCACGCGGCTGCGCCTCTGTCATTTCCTCGCCCAGGCGGCGCATGAGAGCGACGGCTTCCGCACACTCGCGGAATATGGCGGACCCACCTATTTCAGGCGCTATGACGGCCGCCGCGATCTCGGCAACACGATGCCGGGCGACGGCGCCCGCTATCACGGCCGCGGCATCTTCCAACTCACCGGCCGCTTCAACTATCGCCGCTTCGGCGCACTGATCGGCATCGACCTCGAAGCCGATCCCGATCGCGCGATGGAGCCTGCGATTTCACTGTCCATTGCCTTCGCCTATTGGCGCGAGCGCGAGATCAACGTCGCCGCCGATTCCGACGACGTGGCGCGCGTGACGAAGCTGATCAATGGCGGCCGCAACGGCTTGGCCGACCGCACGCGGCTGCTGGCGGTGGCGAAGGAGATTTGGGTGTAAGGCCAGCCGTCATTCTCGGGCGAAGCGAAGCGCAGACCCGAGAATCTCATGACGAGCTTCCGCTCGTTTCCGAGATGCTCGGGTCAAGCCCGACCATGACGATCCGTGTGCCTCAGCCGTGCCCCGCCTTGAGCGCCTGATCCAGATCCGCATAGAGATCCTCGAGATCCTCGATTCCAGTCGAGAGTCGCAGCAGGTCCGGCGGGCAGGGCGAGCCGGCGCCCTCGATCGAGGCGCGATGCTCGATCAGGCTTTCGACGCCGCCGAGCGAGGTCGCCCGCTTGTAGAGCTCGACATGTGCCGCCGCCTTGACCGCGGCCCCCTCACCACCGACGACCTGAACGGAGAGCATGTAGCCGAAGCCTCCCTCCATCTGGCGCGCGGCGATGTCGTGGCCGGGATGCTGCGGCAGGCCCGGATAGAGCACGCGCGCCACCAGCGGATGGGCCGACAGCCGCTGAGCCAGCGCCATCGCCGAGGCGCTCTGGCGCTCCTGCCGGACATGGAGCGTGCGCATGCCGCGCATCAGCAGATAGGCCTCGAACGGCCCGAGAATCCCGCCCTGCCCCTTGCGCACGGTTTTGATGCGATTCCAGAATTCGTCGTCCTCGCGGGCGCAGAGCGCGCCGGCGACCACATCGGAATGACCGTTCAGAACCTTCGTCGCGGCATGCATGACGATATCGGCACCCAGCAGCAGCGGCCGCGTATGCACTGGCGAGGCGCAGGTCGAATCCACCGCGAGCTTCGCGCCAGCCTTGTGGGCGATCTCGGCGGCGCCCGCGATATCTGTGATCGTCCAGAGCGGATTCGAGGGCGTCTCGGCCCAGACCAGCTTGGTCTTGCCGGGCTTCACGGCCCCGGCCAGCGCGGCGAGATCATCGGTCTCGACGAAATCGATCACCAGGCCCCAGCGTGTCGCCTCGGTCAGGAGCCAGGAGCGCAGCGCCCAGTACATCACCTTGGAGGCCACGACGTGGTCGCCCGGCGACAGTGCCTGGAACACGGCGGTCGCCGCCGCCATGCCCGAGCCGAACAAGAGCGCGCCGGCCTTGGCCTGCTCCAGCATGGCCAGCACGCTCTCGGCCTCGCGCGTCGTCTCGTTGTCGGGCCGGCCATAGATGAAGCCGCCGGAATAGCCGTTGTCCGCGTCGCGGATATAGGTTGTCGAGACATGGATCGGCGGCACGACGCCCTTGGTCAGCGGGTCGATCTTGCCCATCGCCTGCGCGGCGAGAGAGCGGGGGTGCAACGGACGCTGGGGCATGAGAAATCCGATAAAGTTCCATGAGGGACTGGAATGACATCTGACGCAGGCGCATGCCGGGCGCAAGGCTGCGGCCCTTGTACTGACTGCAACCGGCCCCCATCCTCCGCTCATGAGCACCGCCGATCCAGCCCCGCCTTTCGCCCGCCGGCCATTCTGGCTCGATCTCCTGATCGCGGTCGTGCCCGTCGTGATCGTCTCCGCGATCGGCAGCGCCGTGACCGTGCCGCAGATTCCGGGCTGGTATGCGGGGCTTTCCAAGCCGCCCTTCAACCCGCCGAACTGGCTTTTCGCGCCGGTCTGGACGACGCTCTTCGCCATGATGGCCTATGCGGTCTTCCGCATCCTGCGGCAGCCCCTGGAGAGACGAGGCGCGCTCATCGCCTATCACGTCCAGCTTGCGCTCAACCTCGCCTGGTCCTGCGTCTTCTTCGGGCTGAACAGCCCGCTCGGCGGCATACTCGTCATCCTGCCGCTGCTGGTCATGATCCTCGTCACGATCGCGGCCTTCGCCCGGCTGGATCGGATCTCGGCGGCGCTGCTTTGGCCCTATGCCGCCTGGGTGTCCTTCGCCACCCTGCTCACCGTTTCGATCTGGTGGCTAAACCGCTGACGCCGCCTTGGCATCACCCGATCGAGCGCTCGATCACCTTCATTACCGTTTCCCGCAAGTCGGCGATGGTGAAGGGCTTGGCCATCACCTCGGATACGATCGCCTCCAGGCTTCGGGCCCGCTCCCGCTGCTCGGCATAGCCCGTCATCAGCATGATCGTGAGGTCGGGAAAGGCCTGCTTGGCGGCCAGGGCCAGCGCGATCCCGTCCATCAGCGGCATACGGATATCGGTCAGAAGCAGGTCGAAACGACCCTGCTCGGCGATCAGCGTGTCCAGCGCCTCGGCGCCGTCGGCCGCCGTCAGGCAGGTATGGCCGTCCATCGTCAGCCCGCGCGCCACCAGCGTCCGCAGGGGTTCCTCGTCGTCGACGACCAGAATGCGTGACATCTCTCAGATCCCGGGCAGGCCGGCCTGATCGGCCGTCTCGATGACACCGACGAAGGGCAGCTGCCTGTAGGCGTGCGCGACGTCCATGCCGTATCCGACGACGAAATAGTCGGGACATTCGAATCCGACATATTCGGCTGTGATGTTGACCGCGCGCTTGCCGGGCTTCTGAAGCAGCACAGCAGATGACACCTTCGCCGCGCCGCGCGCCGCCAGCAGATCCTTGGCGAAGGCGAGCGTGCGGCCCGATTCGAGAATGTCGTCGACGAGCAGGACCTCGCGGCCTCGGACATCGCTTTGCACGTCGCGCAGGATCTCGACCTGACCCGACGACACGGTCGCGGCCCGATAACTCGACAGATGCACGAACTCGACCTGCGGCGTCATGCCGACCCGGTGCATGGCGCGGATCAGGTCCGCGACAAACATGAAACTGCCCTTGAGCACGGCGACCACGAGCAGATCGGCAGGCGCCGTCGCCGCGATGGCCTGCGCCATCTCCGCGTTGCGGCTCGCGATCGCAGCCTCGTCGTAAAGCACCCTGATGCGCCGTGGCTCGGGCATGGTTTCATCGTCCTTTCGCGGCACGCAGCCGCCCGGCCTCCGAGAGCCCGGGTCATCGCGCGATTCATTGGCGGTTTCGCCCTGTCAGGAGATTTAGAGCGCCTGACGGGAACTGGATAGGGCTGCACGCCAAAAGCGGCAGGGTGCAGCGCAATTCAGCGCAGGCTGGCGGCGCTGACCGGCCCTGATGAGGCAAAGCGTACCAACACGGTATGACCGGCAGCCGGCGGCGCCGCGAGCCTGGCCCGGAAGCGTATCAGCTCGGAGGGCTCCAGCTCCGGGCGCGGCGGATCGGTCTTCCAGCTGTACAGCGTCTGCCCGGCGGCATCTTTCACAGCGACCTCGATCGGCGGCACCTTCGCGTTGCCCCGCGTGACATTGGTCACATCGCCCTCGACCACGAGGAAGCGGCCGGAGCCGTCCTCGACCAGACCGCTATCGATCGAGCTCAGCTTCAGGCCGCGGACATTGACAGGAAATCCCAGTGTCTCGAAAACCGAGGCGAGTTGCGGCGCACTGCGCGCAGCCCGGTCGCGCTGCCAGACCAGGACGCCGAGCAGAGCAAGCCCCACCAGAGAAAGCGTTGCGACACGGACCGCGCCAACCGGCGTCTTTTTGGCCTTTCCGGAGACCTGGCGTGAACGACCGGCACCGCGCCTGCCGCCTGGGGGCGGGGCCTCGGCGGACTCGACGCCTTGCTCGGCAGCCAGAGCCGAGACCTGCGCCTCGATCGCCGCGGCCTGCTCCAGCTCCGCGTTCAACAGCGCCTGCGTCTCCTCGGCGGTCGGAGCGTCTGGAAACGCCTCGGGCACGACATGCCAAGAGGTCTGGCAGTTCGCGCAGCGCACCTTGCGGCCCTCGGTGCCGAGCTTGGCGACATCGAGTTCATAGCGGCTGGCACAGGAGGGGCAGACAATGAGCATGGCGGTGGCCGGACGGCTCCTTGGCGTAGCGGATCGAGTCGCGGACCAGCGGGTGTCGTGTAGGCTGGCGGCTTGGCCAAACCTTCACTGACAGGGCCGCCGATTCAACCCCAAGCGTCCGCTGCCGCGAACGTCTGCCTTATTGGCCGGTTTATGGTTAACGCCTCGTGAAGATATCTGCGCCATGCTCCGCTTCGCGCGGCTTTCCGATCGGCCGGGCAAGAGGTGTAGGATCGGGATGAGATTCGCGGATCGCGGGATTCGCACAGAGCGCGCGCAGGGACATCACGATTGGTTCGGTTCGAAAATGTCGGCCTGCGATATGGCATGGGCCCGGAGGTGCTGAAGGACATCAACTTCAGCATCGCGCCGCGTTCGTTCCAGTATCTCACCGGCCCGTCGGGCGCCGGCAAGACGACGCTGATGCGGCTTATCCTGATGGCCCTGAAGCCGACGCGCGGCCTCGTCAACCTGTTCGGGCAGGACGTCTCGCGGCTCGATGCGGCGACCCTGACGGCCTTTCGTCGCCGCATGGGCGTCGTCTTCCAGGATTTCCGCCTGCTCGATCACCTGACTGTCTACGAGAACGTCTCGCTGCCGTTGCGCGTGCTCGGCAAGGAGGAGACGAGCTACCGTGCCGAGGTCGTCGAGCTGCTGCGCTGGGTCGGCCTGGGAGAACGCATGCATGCCGTGCCGCCCGTGCTCTCGGGCGGCGAGAAGCAGCGCGCCGCGATCGCGCGTGCGTTGATCGGCCGGCCCGAGCTGCTGCTTGCCGACGAGCCGACCGGCAATGTCGATCCTGGCCTCGGCCGCCGCCTGCTGCGCCTGTTCATGGAGCTGCAGTCGCTCGGCACCGCCGTCGTCATCGCGACCCATGATCTCGGCCTGATGGAGCTCTACGACGCGCCGCGGCTCGTCCTCGCCGACGGCCATCTCCATGTCGATTCCTGACCCCATGGCGATGCCGGAATCAGGCGGCCGCGAGTTCGAACCGCAGGAGCGGGCGCTGCCGAACAATCTGCGGCGCGAGCAGCCGCTCGTCCCGGTCGATTCCGTCGCCGGCCGCGCGCTGATGGCAGTGATCGCGATCCTGACCTTTCTCGCAGCGCTGAGCGCAGGCGCCGCCGTGCTCGCCGCCCGCGCCTCCGAGCAATGGCGCGGCGCCGTCGCCAACGAGATGACGGTCCAGATCCGGCCGGATTCGCGCCGCGACATCGAGGCCGACATCGCGCGCGCCGTCGCCATGGCCCAGGCCACGCAGGGCATCGAGTCCGTGCGCGCGGTGCCGAGGGCCGAATCTGACAAATTGCTTGAACCCTGGCTCGGCACGGGGCTCGATCTGGTCGAGCTACCGGTGCCCAGGCTGATCGTGCTCAGGCTGAGATCCGGCACGGGCCCGGATCTTGCTGCCTTTGGGGCAGCGTTGCGGCGCGAGGTTCCAACCGCGATCCTCGACGACCACCGCCTCTGGGTCCGTAGGCTCTCGACCATGGCAAGCACCATCATCCTCTCCGGCGCTGCAATCGTCCTGCTGGTCTTGGCAGCGGCGGCACTGGCGGTCGGCTTTGCCACGCGCGGCGCCATGGCC
>QBLV01000027.1:37753-39895 GCA_003241815.1 Hyphomicrobiales bacterium
CGATGAAGGCATCGTCTGCGCCGACGAGATGAAGTACCTCGACGCTGTCGCGGCGCCATGGCCGGCAGCCGCGACAGCGTCGAGGCACTTCATCTCGTCGGCGCAGACGATGCCTTCATCGCGCGCGAGTTCCAGACCCGCTTCGTCAGGCTCGGCCTCAGGGGCGGGACCGTCGGAGGGCTCGCCGCGATCATCGTGATCGCCGTCCTGGGCTTCCTCTCTTCGCGCTGGAGCGCGGCACCGGAGGGCGAGCAGCTTCAGGCGATGTTCGGGGCTTTCGAGATGGGCTGGTCGGGCTATGTCGCCGTCATCCTGGTGGCGATGGTGGTGGCGGCGATTTCCGGGCTCGTCTCGCGCTTCACCGTGAGGCACCATCTGCGCGTGCTGGCCTGGGGAGCGGCATGATGCTCGGCAGCGACAGGCACGGGCGCAACCCGGGGCGGCTCAACCTTTATGGCGCGGCAGTGCCGCGCCCTGCCGTCCTTATGCCGGATTGCTGCTCTATGATGAGATTATCATGGCGATGATCGGAACGAGGCACGAGCCACTGGCCTATGCCGCGCGCGGCAACACATCGGCGCCCGTCAACCCGGCGCCCGCCGCACGCGGTGGCCTGCGTGTCTGGCGCGCGGCCCTGTGGACTGCGCTGTTCTTGTCCTGCGCGGCAGCCATCGTGATCGGCCTCGGCTATGTCCGCTTCGGCTCCGGCATCGTCAATCGCGAGCCCGTCGCCGTGCCCCGCACCGATGCGATCGTCGTTGTCACCGGCGGCTCCCAGCGCGTCGGCGACGCCATCGGACTGCTCGGCGCCGAGCGCGGCTCGCGCCTGCTGATATCAGGCGTCAACGAGAAGACCGGCCGCGAGGAACTGGCCAAGCTCAACCCCTCGGCCCGCGATCTCCTCGCCTGTTGCGTCGATCTCGACTATCGCGCTCGCAACACCATCGGCAATGCCATCGAGGCGCGTCGCTGGCAGCGCAAGCACGGCTTCCGTTCGCTGCTGGTGGTCACCTCGAACTATCACATGCCCCGCACGATCGCGGAATTCGCCCATGCCATGCCGGGCGTACGCCTGGTGCCGCATCCCGTCGTGACCGACCAGATCGACACCGCCGGCTGGTGGAACCGCTGGAGCACGATCAAGGTGCTCGTGCCCGAATACGGCAAATACCTCGCGGCCCGCCTGCGCAGCATGGTCGAAAGTGATCCCGAAACCTCGCGGCTCTCGATCATCATCGGCGGCCGCAAGCCGGTCTCGCAAAAGCCCGCCGAACTTTTGGGCCCGGAGCAGGAAAGACGCAGCCAGTTGAAAAACGGCCGCCAGGACGGCTGACAGCCCGCTCTGCGCTTGACGGCAGCCGGGCGGCAAGCTCTTTGCGCGCCATGCTGATCCTACGCTCGCTGGTCTTCAACGTCCTGTTCTATGTGAACCTGGCCCTCTGGCTGGTGTTCGCGGCGTTTCCCGCGCTGCTGCTGCCGCGCCGCGCCTTGCTCGCGGTCACGGTCGGCTGGGCTCATACGGCGCTCTGGCTGATGCGGGTCGTCGCGGGGACGAGCTACGAGATCAAGGGTCGCGAGAACATCCCGGAAGGTGGCATCATCGTCGCGGCGAAGCACCAGTCCTTCTGGGAAACCTTCGTTCTGATGATGCTCTTCAAGGACCCGATCTTCATCCTGAAGCGCGAACTGATGCGGATCCCCTTCTTCGGGTGGTGCCTTTACAAGTTCAAGATGATCCCGGTGGATCGCGGCGGGAAGGCCCGGGCGCTTGCTCAGGTCACGCGCCGCGCCAAGATCGAGCTGCGCGACAACCATCGCCAGCTTCTGATCTTCCCCGAGGGCACACGCCGCGCGGCCGGCGCGCAGCCGGACTACAAATTCGGCGTCGCCCATCTCTACGCAGAACTGAAACTGCCCTGCGTGCCGATTGCGCTGAACTCCGGGCTCTACTGGCCGCGCCGCAAGTTCCTGCGCCTGCCGGGCACGATCCGTCTCGAGATCCTGCCGGCCATCGCGCCGGGCCTGAGCAAGGCCGCCTTCCAGGCCTTGCTGCAGGACCGGATCGAGACCGCCAGCGACCGGCTGCTGGCGCAGGGCCGCGCCGAGCTGGCGCAGCGGGGACTGGACCCGCTGGCCCAAACC
>QBLV01000028.1:0-24714 GCA_003241815.1 Hyphomicrobiales bacterium
TCTTGCCCTGACGCGGCTCGGCTGGTAATCGCTACGGCGATGATGCCGGAGCAAGACCGGCATCGGCCGATGCCACGGGCTGCCGCCCATGGGAGAGGCTGTTTCGGCGCCGGCGTAGCACAGCGGTAGTGCAGCGGTTTTTGTAAACCGAAGGTCAGAGCCCATACGGCCTGATTCGCCGACGTAGCCCGCGCCTTTAAGGTATTGAGATCGTTCCGATGTCTATATCGCGATGTCGAAGAGCCGCCGGGTTACCCCAGCGGCTCGGACGACTCTCGGACGACTTTGATCGTCGAATCAAGCGCTGAGGATCAAGCCAAGCGGACCGACACCCCGCCGTCGACGATCATCGGACTTCCCGTCATGAAGCTGGATCGGTCCGACAGTAGGAAGAGCGCTGCATGTGCGATTTCCCTTGGGTCTGCCATGCGCTTCATCGGATGCAGAGCGGCGATGAAGTTCAGGACGTCAGGATTGCCCTCACCTCCTGCGGGTGTGATCGTACCTCCCGGCATCAGCGCGGTCACTCGGATACCTTCCACAGCGTGATCCGAGGCTAACGATTGAGCCAGACCATTGATGCCGGCTTTGGATGCCGCATACGCGCCCATTCCCGGCATCCCGCCGTTGCTGAAGCCCACGAACGAGGACGTAAACACGATCGAGCTGCCGCCGCGTTTTCTCAAGGCGGGGATTTGGGTCTTCGCCGCCAGGAAGGCCGCGTTGAGGTTGACCGATATGACGTCATCCCAGGTTTCCTTGGTCATATCGGGCACAGGCACCATCTCGCCTACGATGCCGGCATTGTTGAGAGCGCCGTCGAGACCGCCGAACTCCTGGGTGGCCAGATCGACCAGCGCCAAAGCGTAACCTTCATCCCTCACGTCGCCCGCCAGAAAGATTGCTTTGCCGTGGCCCGACTTAATCGTTCCGGTAAGAGCCTCAAGCTCAGCAGCACGGCGGGCGCCCAACACAACGTTCGCCCCCTCCACCGCAAACAATAGTGCACACGCCGCCCCGATCCCACTGCTGGCACCGGATGATCGTCTTGCCTTCGAGTTCCAAAGCACTGCTCCTTTGTGGCTTAAGGCCTAATAGAGGCGGCACGTACAGGTGGAGACACCCGATTTCTGACAACCATGCTTTCACGTGCTCGGATCGGCCGGGTTGCCTCCTAACGCGACTGCCAGCGCACCGCGACAGCCGCCGCTTCCATGGCGAAAATCAGGGGATTCCGATCCAGAACACAATTGACTGAATATTTCTAATAAAGCCATGAAGACTACGGCCTACGGCGCTAGACTAGAGTGATCTTGTCGCGTTCTTAACCTCGCTTTGAACGATCGAGGATAGCCGTTAGAACCGCTCCGCCCATGATCACCAATGCCGGCACGACCAGCCCCGGGTTCAGGGGCTCACCCAGGATGAGCGCGCCGGCTATTGCGAGCGCCGGAATGCGGAGTGTATCGAGCGCTGAGACCTGTACGACGGTACCGTGTCGGGTTGCTTGGCTCAGGGAGGCTTGGGTCATGTATCCGGACGCAGCCATCGCAACGATGGCGAGTGCTAGCGTCGTGGTTCCATGCGGGAGAGCCGCTGCATTGGCCAGTGATGGGCTCGGAAGATGAAGCTGTTCAGCACCGACAATGCTTAAGGCCAAAAAAATTACGAGCTGCGTCGCGTTCATCAAGAACAAGATAGATCGCGTAGACTGTTTTCGGCTGAGGATCGCAAGGAGGATGTTGGTGGACGTCAGGACGGCGACCCCGACAAACGGAATGATGATGGCTAACCCGATGACGTTCTCGTACTGTAGAACGATCATCGCAGCGCCAACGCAAATCAAAGCAAGGCCAATCCAGGCATATCGGGCGGGCCAGATCCGAAACGCGACAATGCCGATCGCTGCCGCAAACAGCGGGCCGCTGAAATCGATGCTGGCCACGAGACCGAGAGGCAGGTTCGCGACGCTCCAGACGACCGCAATTGAGCCAGCGGCATGCAATGCGCTGCGACCGACGTGCGGCAGCAGGCGGGAATGCCAAACCTCCCGGAACAGCGATGGATCACGGCATCCCAAAGCGACGCCGATCGCGAGCCCTCCGGCAGAGCGGATGGCCAAGATCTCCGGAAATGAGAGATCTAATTTGAGCTGGCGGATGGCAAGAGCGAGGAGGAGATAGGCGACAATGTTTCCGGCCATCCAGCCTGCGAGTGCAATCGGGATCGCCCCGCCCAGCGCCGACCTGACAGCATCCGGCTTAGGACCGCCATCCGAATGGGAATCGAGAACCGGACCTGTTCGAAATAGGCCGCGTTTGGAAGGCTGTCGCATGACTTATCGGTCTCGGAATGCCGGGGCAACGGATTCAGGATCATCGTTTTGGAATGTGCTCGAAGGATTTTGTCGGCGGTCAAAGTGAACTTTTCATCCTCGACGTGCTGTACCGAATCCATCTCACCGATCCGTCCGCTGATAATGCTCGACGCTTTTTGGGTTTGGATCGACAGGACATCGTGATCCAGCGTGGCCTCGATGTCGTCCACGCGGTCGACCTCCGTCCCATGCTGGCGCAGATCGTCAATGATGGCGGCGATGACGTTCGACAATAATGTCTCCGGCGCCAGGCAGAGCGTGAAGCGCCGTGGAGGGCGCAACTTCAACAACTTCATGAAGGAAAGAGCGTGGCGAGCGGTCGGATCGCAGGATAGCGCCACAGACAGCTGGCGGATATCTCCAAGACGACGCTGAACGGTGAAAAGGTCGACAAGCGCCTGTGTCGGATGTTCTCCGATCCCATTGCCGCCGTTGATGACGGGGATGTGTGTCAGGCGAGCAATCTCTTCGACCGTCACGACGTGCTGCGTCCTTGCGACGAGAAGGTCGCAGTACTCGGAGATTGTCCGGATGTGGTCCTCGAGATCTTCGCCTTGGGCCTTGCCTAGTCGACTTCCAGGCGAAGCTGAAACGTCGACGACGTGGTGACCAAGACGGGAGGCTGCTACGTCGAAGCCGATCCGGGTCCGCGTGCTTTCCTGCTCGAAGAACAGGCCAATCATCTTGGCAGGCGTCCTTGGCGGCGTCGCGCCATCGGCGATTGCCGCAGCCCTGCTTAGGACGTCGGCCAGATCAGCGTCGTCGATATCGTCGGCTGACAGGAGATCCTTGACGCTTAAGCCGGCCATGAGGGTCTGGCTCCCGTTACTCGAACGCCAAACATAGACGGATTAGGCTGCGGAGGAACGGTCCTGGTTGGGCAGCGGGGTGGCCGGCCGATCGATGGCCGGAAGCGTCACGCGGCGGTCGATGATCAGGTCAATCCCGTCCTTCGGCAAGGGGCGCGCCAACAGGAAGCCCTGAATGCCAAAGGGTTTGAAGCGGGCCACAGCGTCGAATTGCTCGGGCGTTTCCACTCCCTCGACAACCATGGGGACATTCAAATCGGTAGCAAGCCCCCTGATCGCCTTCATCAACGCTTGCGCCTTGCTGCTGATGGCGATGCTGCCGACGAAGGCTCGGTCGATCTTCAACAGATCGATCGGAAGCTCTGCAAAATAACTGAGCGACGAATATCCCGTCCCAAAATCATCCAGAGCAATCTTCACGCCTAACGCGCGGATACGATGCAAATGCTCGATAACGAAATCTTTGTCGTCTGCGAGCGTCGTCTCGGTAATCTCCATAGTCAGACGATGCGGAGAGACGCCGGTCCGACGAAGCGCATCGTGAATGATACCGACAAGATCATGATCGCGGTGAAATTGCTTAGCTGAGACATTGACGTTGACGCCAATCGGCTCCGGCCAGCTCATCGCATCCTTCAATGCCTGCTCGATTGCATAGGCGCCAAGTATTTTTATGATGCCATTCTGCTCCGCGAGGGGAATGAATTCCGATGGACTGATCAAGCCACGGGTAGGATGATTCCAGCGAAGCAAGCCCTCGCACATGAGGATGGTTCGACCGCGTGGATTATAGATCGGCTGATAGTGAAGCTCCATCTGTCCATCTGTAATGGCCCTGGCCAGGTCCTTCTCCAAACGCACGCGGCTGTCGTAAGCTTCGCTCATTTCCGGCACATACGACAGCCAGCGGCATTTGCCCTCAGACTTCGCCTTGTACAAAGCCAGATCGCAATGCTTGAGCGAACGCTCGACGGTTTCGCCGGTTGCATTGGTCACGCCAATACTGACGGAGACAGACAGCCGGGCGTTACCGACACACACGGGCTCCTCAAAAAGGCTCACGATCTGCGCAGCGAAGCCAGCAATGTCGTCGCTGGCTCGGCCAGAGGCGATCATGAACTCGTCGCCTCCGATCCGTGCCGCCTTGTCGCAGGGTGACAGAATCGACGAGATGCGCTGGGCGATCAGCGCTAGAAGTGCATCACCGACATCGTGTCCCAACGTGTCGTTGATCTGCTTGAAGTCGTCGACATCGACCGACAGCAGGTGGAGGCGATCGCGGGACGCGAGGCGCTTTTCGACATCATCGATAAAGCCGCGTCGGTTGAGGAGCGCAGTGATGCTATCGGTCGTTGCCATTGTCTGCAGGTCACGCGTTTTAAGAAAATTCGAGACGAACACGCGATGGATCACGTTCGAGGATGAGATCGTCAGCATGACCGTCATTAGTAGCGCGCCCGCGATCACGACAAAGGCAGGGATCTGGGAGGCAATCAGCGCGCCGGCAAACGGAAGCGCCGCAAAGGTCACCTGGACGTTCGAGACAAACGGTCGCGAGCTGTTGCGGCCGGCAATGCCTGCGATGTAGCCGATAGTCTGCGCGACGGCCAAGGTCACGATCCGGTCGTCGGTGTGAAATGCAACGGAATAGGCGCCGAAGCAGCTCATCGTGAACGCCGTCGCCCAGGCGCCGGTATAAGCTAGACGCTCGAACGCCACCGTCGAGATCGAGGATTGTCTGCGCTGATAGAGGAATTGGGCAACGAGGCGGAAGACGCCAGTCAGACCCATCGTCACGCTCAAAAGCCCAAACACGGTGTCACCCGTGATGATGGCGCAGGCCGCGATGACGACCGTGGCGATAGCCATCCCCACCGGAATCGCCCATGGCGTGCCATATAGTGCGCGCACCATGACGCTGCGCAGCTCAGGATCGTTGAGGACTGCCGAGGGATCACGCGTAGTCATATCTGTCCCAATCTTGATCCTAAGCTGGAATCCCAATCATTCACGGGTAAAGGACAATCGTCGACAAATGGTTGATGCGCATGATTAATCCGCACCGGGATGTCAAACGGTCGTGCGCCAGCAGACCAATGAACTTTAGACGTCGGCGTTGGTGTGAACCGAGTGTCACCTTAGATGCGATAAGGCCGCTTCATACCAATCGTTATGATGTGTACCTACCGTTAAATTTGCAGTTAATCAGGCTATTTTGCTGGGAGCCGTAGTCAGGTATTTTGCTTCTAAGCTGGTTACAACAGCGCGCTGCAATGCTTAGGGTTTTTGAATTGGTGGTGTGGGCATGAGCGATAAATGCGATGCTGTTGAAATCAATGACTCGGCTTGGGATTCTATGGTTCGATTGTCAGCGGCAATCTTGATCAGGGATTTTGGGTCGCGCTCACGTCAAGAAGCATTGCGCCTCTCCGTCGAATACGGACATCAGAAAAATGAGCGCGCCAGATTATTTGGTATAATTGTTGTCTGTGAAATTGAAGACAATTAGTAAGCGTGATCCGATGGCCGCGTGCGACTATGCAGCGGCGGTTTGGGGCGTGTTTGCAGCCCATGGCCATGGGAGCATCTCGTCGATCCTGGAGTTTGGGTGATCGGCGATGCGTGCGATGACGTCGGTGAGCCAGGCTTCGGGGTCGATGCCGTTGAAGCGGGCGGTCTCGATCAGGGTGTAGAGGATGGCGGCGCGCTTGCCGCCGGCGTCGGACCCGGCGAAGAGATAGTTCTTTCTTCCAAGCGTCAGGGGCCGGATGGCGCGCTCGGCGGCATTGTTCGATATTTCGAGACGACCATCGTCGAGGAAGCGGGTTAGTGCGGCCCAGCGCGAGGTGGCGTATCGGATCGCCTTGGCGAACTCGCTCTTGCCGCTGATCCTGGCCAGTGTTGCATCGAGGACGGCGCGCAGCTCGGCCAGCACCGGCGCGGATCGACGCTGCCGCACAGTGGCGCGCTCGTTGGGCGAGCGCCCGCGGATGTCAGCCTCGATGGCGAAGAGGTCGCGGATGAGGCCGAGCGCCTCTTCTGCCGCCGGCGACTGAGTGGCGATGTGGATGTCGTAGATCTTGCGCCTGGCATGGGCCCAACAGGCGACCTCGATCAGCGGTGGGGGCGCGCCGCTGGAAGCGTCGGATTCATAGAGGCGCCCGAAGCCCGAGTAGCCGTCGGCGTGCAGATGGCCTTTGCATCCCGCGAGCAGCACATGTGCATGAACGGCGCTGCGATCGGGCGAGTAGAGATAGAAGGCCGCAGGCGGCGCGGTGGAGCCATAGGGCCGCTCGTCGCGAACCGCCGCCCATAAGCGGCCCGTCTTCGTTCGTCCCCGCCCAGGATCGAGCACGGGAACGGTGGTGTCGTCGGCGTGAACCGCGGGACCGGCGCGGACATGGCGCGCAATGCGCTCGGCGAGCGGTTCGAGCAGCGCGGCCATGTGGCCGACCCAGCCAGCCATTACCGAGCGGTCGATCCCGACGCCCTCCCGGGCGTAGATCGCCGACTGGCGATGTAAGGGGAGATGGTCGCAGTATTTGGCGACGATCACATGGGCGAGCAGCGCAGGCCCGGGCCGGGCTTTTTCGATCGGCAGGGTCGGCATCGGCGCCTGCACGATGGTCTCGCAGGCGCGGCAGCTCATCTTCGGGCGCACATGCAGCACGCGCTTGAAGTGGGCGGGGACGTATTCCAGCACCTCGCGCTCATCTGCGCCGATCCTCCCGAACTTCGTGCCGCCGCAAGCTGGGCAGATGCAAGGGGCGTCATGCGTCACCGTCTCGGTGGGCAGATGCGATGGGAGAGGCGCTCGTAGGGACGGCTTCTTCAGCGTCGTCGTGGCGCTCGCGCGTCCGGCTGGGTCGCGCAGCGCCGCTCTCTCGGCCTCGGTTTCCTCCAGATCGCCGATCAGCAATTCGAGCTGCTCGATCTGCGCGTCGAGCTTTTCCGACGAACGTCCAAAGCGCGCGCGCCGCAGAACCGCAAGCTGGAACTTCAGCTTCTCGACCAGCAGCGACTTGGCCTGGATTTCGGCTTCGAGCGCGATCAGGCTGCGCTGCAACTCGCTCGCGAAGCGGCGAAGCTCAGCAGGATCCTCGGGCAAATCAGCAGCACCGCGCGACATGCCAAAGATTACCACAGGCACCTGATTTGCATAGCAAAGACAGGGCATTCTCACGCAAAAACCGGCTGTTTCGGCTCCTCGGCCGCGATGGTTCTGCGCCAGTCGATCCCCTCGATCAGCAATGCCAGCTGGGCTGAGGTCAGGCGCATTCCGCCATCCACGATCGGCGGCCAGACGAAGCGCCCCTTCTCCAATCTCTTGGCGAACAGACACAATCCGGAGCCGTCCCAGGTCAGGATTTTCACATAGTCGCCGCGCCGGCTGCGGAACACGATGACCGCGCCCGAATAGGGATCGACGCGCAGAACCTGAGCCGCATCGGCGGCAAGACCATCAAAGCCGCGACGCATGTCGGTCGGCTTGCAGGCGAGATAGACCTTCACGCCCGGGGCTATCGTAAGCATCACAGATCACCCAGAGCCGCCAGGACCCGGCGCAAAGCCTGCCCATCGACGTCCGCGTCGAGCGACACCCGTGCGCCGTTCGGCAGCGTAATCTCCATCGCGCCGCGACGTCCGCTTGAGCGTCGCTCCCGCGGAACACGCGACGCCCCCGGGGTCGCCGGCGCGGCAAGTGCAGGCGTCGGCACGACGATCTCCACCGGCACGAAGCCCGGCGTGGCGGCGGGCGCCAAAAGCAACCCACTACTCCGTGGCCTGCGACGCCGGTCGAGCCAACCTTCCTGCCCGCGACGGATCCACTTGAAGACAAGATTGGCGTTCACACCATGCTGCTGCGCCGTCGCCGCAACCGAGGCGCCAGGCGACAGAGCCTCATCGACGATCCGCTGGCGCTCCTCAACGCTCCAACTGCGCCGCTTACCCTCAATCATCGCCATCTGGTGTCCACCAAATCATCTGGTGGACACCTATCCATCTCCAGATCACCCCGAACAGGCGGTCGTCAGATCACGCTTACGACAATTATCTCAATGCCATTCAATAGTTCAGCAAGATTGTTTGGATTGTAACTTGCGAACTGGCCCGCCCATACATGTCCGACTGTCGAGCTTAAGCGCCGCCGCGGGGCGAAGTCCCGAACCGATTTGCGCAGCACATTCTCGTACACGCCCAGATCGCGCGACGCTTGGGCCACGCTCCCCACGGTCCTAGATCGGGCGAACCGCTTCGACCTTGAACTCACGCCCAAACTTCCGTTGCTGCATATGCCACGTCCCGCTTCAGGAAACACCTAATCTCGGTGTCACCACCAAACCGGCAGCAGGCCAAGGGGCGCAGTCTAGTTCCCCCGGTGACAGCGCTCCAATCCAAACGGCGGCATCATCTCGGCAACGACGACATTCGCGTCGAGGAACCGAGGCAAGCCACATGATCAGGATCGACTTTCCGGTAGGCTACAAGGCGAAGAACGCCAAACGCGACGTCGACAAGATCCACGACATCCTCAACAAGATCCCGCCGATGCAGGGCGGAGCACCGGTCTACATCCCGCCCAACACGCCCTACAGCCCCGAACTGACGGATATTCATATCCTGAGTTTCCAGAACAAGTGGTTCAAGGGAAACAACTGCGACGCCGTCGCATCGCCCGGCGGCGCGACGCTCAGAAAGATGAACGAGCTCGCTCGGCCGAGCGACCAGAACCGATTCACAATGAACCCGGAGAAGGTCCTCGCTATCATGTCGGACCTTAGGGAAGGTTCGGCGACGATCAAGGGCTATAGCCGGGAGAAGTTCACCGACCCTAGAGACGGCAAGATCAAGCACAGGACACCTGGCCTCTTCAGCGTTCCGCTCTACATCCTGAAGGTCGGGCGGGACGCAGGGGATGGCCAGACGATCGTGGAGGGAACGGAGAGCTGGTATCATGTTCTACGCTTTGGCGTCTGCTACCATCCCACCGCCCAGGAGGCCGGAAAGCACCACAGCGAGTGGTTCTCAATCGAAGGGCCGCCATGCGATACTTTCGTCCTGAAGCGGAACAAATATCTCAACGGTTCGTGGTTGCTCCGCGGGGACTTCCTGATCCATACAGGCCCCGATATCGGTCGCGAGCCATTTGGCAGCCTCGGCTGCATTCAACCAGTGAACGGAGGAATGCGGCGGCTCGACGAAACCGTTCGGAAACTGAGTTTTGGCGACCGCTTTAACAGTGGCATCCATGCCCGCGAGGCGGACGAGCGGATTTCAACGAGCGGATCGTTCCGGTGCATCGTTGAACCAGCGCCAATGCCCATCGTGAGGTGCCTGACGGACTTCAGCGCCGTCAAAGGTCCCAGGGTGGGCTCGGTGGTGACGAGGCGGGGAACCGGGTTCTAAGAAACTCCAACCACATGAAATGCGCTTCCCCTCGGTGGCTCACCGACGCGCTCCCGCAGCGATCAACGTCGAAACCGCGCGGCGCCCCGAGCCGAAGCCGACGACACTGATCGCGCCCCCCAAGCCTCTTCGATCACCGAACGCTGCCGGTACCACTGCACCACTGCGCCCAGCCAACGCCTTCTTCAACAGCTGTTTTATAGCCTGCCGTCAAAGCTTGGTAAGATGCGCCACTAGTTGACGTTAAGGCCCTGCCCTAAACCAGACATCGACTGATGATGTCAGTTGACGACAACGCGGCCGCGCTCAGCCGGTAGCTCCCCTCTCAGGTGCGACCGCCCGCCACGCGATGCGCTGGGCCCGGCCTCGCATGATGCTTTGCTGCCCAAGACAGATCGGCAAGGCCCGCTCACCAGGCCGCGCGGCGAAATCCCCATAGAGCACGGCCCCGGGCCGCGGCTTCCTCCCCTGGAGGCTTTCGAACGCCGGCCCTCAGCCCGGTCCGAACCCGCCCACCTGCTGATGGTAAAGACGTTGACGCCCGACCAGATCACAAATTGCGACCGACTACGCGGGTACGGCTCAATCAAGCAGGCCCCATAACCGGTCTGATCCCCGTGATTGGCGTTCATTTCGGCGCGTTCTTGCTGAGCCACTCCCGCATCTCGGCGATCTCGCGCTCCTGATCCTTGATGATCTGAGCGGCCATCGCCTTCGTCGTCTCGTCCTTGGCATGGGCCAGGGCGACCTTGGCCATGTCGATCGCGCCCTGATGATGCGGGATCATTTTGGTACGGAAGTCGACGTCCGGGTTGCCGGTGTAGGGCACCGCCATGTCGTGCATCATCTTCATGTCGGCGGCCTTAAAGTCCTTAGTCGAGGCTGCGTCGCCGGCAGCCGGCATCATGGTCTTCATCATGGCCTGCATGGAATCCATGTCCATCTTGCCCATGGGCGCTGCGCCCGCCGCGGGGGCCGCGCCATGCCCCTGATGGGACGATTGCGCGAAGGCAGGCCCGGCGAGGGCGAGGAGGATCAGCGTGGTTGGGATCGAGCGTTTCATCGGTTCGGTTCCTTCTTCGGGGTCAGTCGTGGGTGAAGCGCGCTTGCAGCGCGTGGCCATCGGCGAGCGTGGCGGAGACGACGACGCGTGCGCCCTTGCCGAGGGATTGGGCGAGACTGCCGACAAGCTTGTTGGGTTCGACGGGCGACAGGGCGACGGTCGCGGTCTTGCCGGCATCCTGGACGATGGCGCGGGCCGACTTCGCTCCCGCGGAGGCGAGCGGCTTGTCGGCGGCGTCGGTGAGGTAGAGGACGAACTCGGTCCCCTTCGCCACCATCTCGACATGGTGGCCTGCGACGTCGACCACCGGCCCGCCGTTTGGACCCTTCGAGACTTCATGGGCCCCGGCCGTCGACACGAAGCCGACGATGGCGAGGGCCGCGATGGATTTGAGCATGCTCTTTCTTCCTTTCGTTTCAGTAGGTCTCGGCTGGCGATAGTCCCCCGTCCACCAACGCGCGTCCGGCGACGATCCGTTCCAGCGGCTTACGGCCGAAGGCGAGGAAGAGGAGCGGCGTCAGCACCGTGTCGATGATGGTCGCCGAGATCAGGCCGCCGAAGATCGTGACGGCGACCGGATGCAGGATCTCGCGGCCGGGCTGGTCGGCGCCGTAGAGCAGCGGGACGAGCGCGAGCCCCGCCGACAGCGCGGTCATCAGCACCGGCGTGAGGCGTTCCAGGCTGCCGCGGATGACGAGGTCCCGCCCGAAGCTCTCGCCTTCGTGGAGGGCGAGGTTGATGTAGTGCGAGACCTTGAGGATGCCGTTGCGGGCAGAAATGCCGGCCAGCGTGATGAAGCCGACCATGGACGCCACCGACAGGGGCTGCCCGGCGAGGTGAAGCGCGACGACGCTGCCGATCAGCGCGAGCGGGATGTTGCCCATGATGATGAGCGCCAGCACCGCCGACTGGTAGCGGGTGAACAACACGACGAAAATCATGGCCAGCGAGACGAGGCTGAGCAGGCCGATCCGCAGCGTTGCCTCCTCTTGCGCCTGGAAGGTGCCTTCCATGCGGGTGACATAGCCCTGCGGCAGCGGCGTCTGCGCCACGATCTGCCGGATGTCGGCGATGATCGCGGCCATGTCGCGCTGGCCATCGCCGTTGCCATAAACTGCGATGCGGCGCTGGCCGTTCTCTCGTTGGATCTGGTTGGGGCCGTCCGTCTCGGCGACCGACGCAATCAGGCGTAGGGGCACGTGGCCGGACGGTGTCGCGATCAGCAGGTCCTCCAGCCCGGTCGTCGAGCGATCCTGGTCAGACAGCCGGAGCACGACGTCGTAGCGGCGGTTGCCGTCGACGATCTGCGACACCGTGCGACCGTTCGAAAGCGTCTCCAGCGCCTGGGTTACGCTTGCCGGCGTCAGGCCGTAGAGGGCGGCCTTCTCATGATCGACGTCGATCCGCAGCTGCGGAATTCGGACCTGTCGCTCGACCTGGAGATCGACAAGGCCAGGCACGGAGCCGAGGCGCTCGCGCAGCGTCTCGGCGAGGCTGCGGATCGTGTCGAGATCCTCGCCATAGACCTTCAGCGCGATCTGAGCCCGCACGCCCGAGAGCATGTGGTCGAGCCGGTGGCCGATGGGTTGGCCGATGTTGACCGAGACCGGCAGGACGCTGAGCGCGGCGCGGATATCGGCGTAGACGGCCTCCTTGGGCCGGTCCGAGCGGTGGAGATCGATGTCGACCTCCGAGGAATGCACGCCTTCTGCGTGCTCGTCGAGCTCGGCTCGCCCGGTGCGGCGACCGATCGACTTCACCTCGGCAACCTTCAGGGCGAGCTGTTCGGCGATCAGCCCGAGGCGATGGCTTTCGGCCAGCGAGATGCCCGGATTGTACTGGAGCGAGACCACCAGCGTGCCCTCGTTGAAGGGCGGCAGGAAGGTTCGCGGCAGCAACGTCACGCCATAGACGGCCAGCGCCACGCCGATCCCCACGACCGACAGGATCAGGCCACGCGCCCCGAAGGCCCAGCGCAGCAGGGCCGCGTTGGCGCGCTTGAGGTGACGAACGACGAACGAGTCCCTCTCATGCCCGCCGGCCGTCCCCGACAGAAGGTAATACGCCATCACCGGCGTCAGCGTGATCGAGACGACGAGCGATGCCAGGATGGATACGATGTAGGCGATCCCGAGTGGGGCGAAGAGACGTCCCTCGATGCCCGACAGGGCGAAGAGGGGGATGAAGACGAGGATGATGATCGCGGTGGCGTAGACGATGCCGGAGCGGACCTCCTGCGATGCAGCTGCGATGACCGCCAGCACGGGCCTGGGCGCCGGGCTCTCACGGTTCTGCTTCAGCCGCCGCAGGATGTTCTCCACATCCACGACGGCATCATCGACCAGTTCGCCGATCGCGATGGCGAGGCCTCCGAGCGTCATGGTGTTGATTGTCAGGCCGAAGAACTTGAACACCAGCACCGTCGTCAGGATCGAGACCGGGATCGCGGTCAGCGAGATCAGGGTCGCGCGGACGTTCATCAGGAACAGCAGAAGGATGACGGCGACCACGCCTGCCGCCTCCAGCAGCACGCGCTCGACGTTGGCGATCGAGGTCTCAATGAAGGTTGCCTGCCGGAACTGAACGTTGGTGGCCGAGATGCCGGCGGGAAGCGTCTTCTGGATCTCGGCGAGCGCCGTCTCGACCTGCCGCGTCAATGCGACAGTATCGGCCTCGGGCTGCTTCTGGATGCCGATGATGACCGCAGGTCTTCCCTGGAAGCCGGCATCGCCTCGTTTGACGCGGGCGGCGAACTCGACGCGCGCGACTTGATGCAGCAGGATCGGCTGGCCGCTGCGCTGTAGAACGACGGTGTTCCTCAAATCCTCCAGCCGTTGCGTCAGCCCGACATTGCGAATGAGGTACTCGCGCCCCTGCTGGTCGACGAACCCGCCGCCGGTGTTCGTGCCGAAGCGCGTCACCGCCGCCTCGATTTGCTCGTGAGTGACGTCGAGGGCCTGCAGCGCCGCGACATCGGGCGTGATGCGGTACTGCCGGACCTCGCCGCCGATTGGGATGACCTGCGAGACGCCCGCGATGTTGAGTAGCTGGGGTCGGATGGTGAAGTCGGCGAGCTCCCGAACCTCCATTGGCGAGGCCTGTTCGGCGGTCACCGCAACCAGCATGATCTCTCCCATGATGGAGGAGACCGGGCCCATCTGGGGGTTGACGTTGCGCGGCAGTTGCTCGCGAACCAGCGAAAGCCGCTCGGCGACGAGCTGGCGCGACCGGTAGATGTCGGTGCCCCAGTCGAACTCGACATAGGTGATCGACAGACCGACACCCGAGACCGAGCGCACGCGCAGCACGCCCGGCATGCCGTTCATCGCGGTCTCAAGCGGATAGGTGACGAGTTGCTCGACCTCTTGGGGGGCGAGTCCCTCCGCCTCCGTCATCAGCGTGACGGTCGGCCTGTTCAGGTCCGGGAAGACGTCGACCGGCACCCGCGGCAGCACATAGGAACCATAGGCGACGAGGACGAGCGCGGCGGCGATGACGAAGAGCCGGTTGCGCAGGCTGGCCGAGACGAGGAGGTTGAACATCGTGCCCTCACCTCAGCGGATCTGATTGAGGTGTTCGGCGCCGCGCACGACGATCCGATCGCCGGTCGCGATGCCCGCCCGGATCACCAGTCGCGTCGCGTCGAACGGTTCGGTACGCACGGGCTTGGCTTCGAAACGCTCGGGGTCAGTGTGGCGCCAGACCAGCGCCTCGCCATTGCCGCCGCGCACCACCGCGTCGCGCGGGACGATGATGCCGCTGACGCTGGCTCCGTTCTTGGCAGTCACCCGGACCGGCTGGCCGATGGCCAAAGTGGCGGGTGCATCCTCCACCGCGAATTGGACCACCGTCGCCTGCTGCTGCAGCGCCCGCCCAAAGCCCCGGAAAGACAGGGCGAGCGGCTTGCCACCCGGCAACGACGCAGAAGCGCCACCGAGTTCCGACAAGTCGACATCGCCATACGACAGGGCCTCGACCCACAACCCGCCGGGGTCGAGAACCTGGAACAGGACGTCCTGCGATCCCACGACCTGCCCGGCCACGACCCTCACGGCAGAGACCACGCCGTCGAGTGGTGCGCGCAGCACCTCTGGTTCGACGCGGATGCGTCCGACGATCTCGCGTCGCTTCGTCAGGCCCGCCAGCTCGATCTCGGCGTCGATGACCTGGCTTTGGGGTGCGATGAATCGTTCGGCCAGCCCGCGTGAGCGCTTCAGCTTCGCCTCGACCATGGCGATCTGCTGCTCGATCTCGCCGACGCGTTCGGCGATCGTGGTACGGTCGGCCTGCGGCACGGCCTGCTCGACGGTCGCAAGGACGTCGCCGCGTCGCACGGTCTGGCCGAGACGGGGCAACCCGTCCGTCGGCGCCACGATCCGTCCCCCGGTGATGCTCTGGACCTGACCGGAGCGATTGGGATCGGCGATGACGCGTCCGACCAGGGCGACGGTCCTGCCGGCCTCCTCCGGCTTGGCGACCTGCGTCCTGATCTCCAGCAGCCGCTGCGTCGACTTCGGCGCGAAGACGGCCCCGTCCGCGAGCCGGCGGGGCGTGTCGCCGGCCGGAAGGGCTGCCTTGGCGGCCTCGCCGTGATCATGGCCTTCATGGGCGGTCGCGATCGCCGTGCCCGCGATCAGGAGCAGCACGACGAGCCCCATCGCCGGGACGACGGGACGCGCGCTACGTAAGCCGACGCCGAGCAGGAGCCCGAACGCCAGGGCGGCACCGGTGGCCAGATAGAGCACCGACACCTGCTTACCGATGATGGTGACACTCCCGGCGCGCGGTTCGGTTGGCGCCGACCCGGCTGGCGTAGGTGACGAGGTTGCACCCGCCGATCGATCCAGCGTTCCGATCAGGAGATCGTCGCCTTGGGGGTGGGTGATCGCGACGACGACTTCCAGCGGACCCGCGCCGGTCAGCTGGTCGGACGCCAGAACGTATGTGCCATCGGGTGTCGCCGTCGCCACGACCTCGGCGCCCGCTCCCATCGTGACCGCGATCCGCGCGTCGACGACCGGTTCGTTTCCGGCATAGCGGTCAAGGAACAGCGTCAGCCGACCGCCGCGCACGACTCCTACAAGCTCATAGGCGTCGGAGTGAAGCGCCAGGCGGGGCGTTCCCCCAGCCGAGACCGCGGCGGCCGGGGCGCCGTGGTCGTGGCCCTCATGGGCCGCGGCGGGAATCCATAGGAGAGAGGCGAGCGCCAACGGCGCGATCAGGCAGCGAGCGAGGCTGCGACATAACGAGAACATGACGAGGAACCCACTGACATCGGCACGGCAGTCCCGGCGGCGCGGCGGGATGCCGGCCGTCGATCAGGCGATGTCGAGGGTTCGTGGCGGCCTAGCGTGGAGGCCCGGAGACCTCGCGAGGGACAGCGTCTCCGGCGACGGGGCGAGCCGGATGCCATGAGGGGTCCGCAGGGGCAGAGGTGCGATGCCGCGTTCGATCAGGGCGACGGTGCACATCGTGCCGCAACAGGCACGGCCCGAGGTGCCGTCGCGCTGCCGGTCATTGGGGGCGGTCCACGCTTGCTCACGTTCCGAGAGGCAGACGCACGCGGCCTCGTTCAGGGAAGCGTCCACCGCGACCCGCGGCTGAACCTGGGGCGAAGTCCCGACGACGCCGTTGGATGGCTGGATATGGCCGGAATGGGCGGTGGCGGGCGTGGCCCAGGCAAGCGCCAGCAAGACGACCAGGGCGGCCGCCTTCAGTCCGCTTGCGAGTGCGTCGACCAGCCTCACGCCATTCCACCGATTTGCTTGCTGTAGACGCACAGATGGGGCTTCCTACATAGGAAGGTCAAGGGCGTGCCTGAAGTCGAGCATGTTCCCGTCGCTGGCTTGGTGAAGGCCATGTCAATGGACGAGCCGCGCGGCATGCCCGCCATATCCGGCCAGCATCCAGACGGCCATCCCGACCATCATTAGGTTCTCCGTCAACGACACGAACCCGAGCGGCACGTTACTGCCGCCTCCGACGCAGGCGCATTTCAGTTCCCGCTTCTGGACATACACCGCGTAGGCCACCGAAACGGCGCCGATCGATCCGATGAAAAACGCGATCGGTATCGAAAGCCAGTTCAGCGCGCCCGCGACCATCAGGGTGCCGGCGATTCCCTCGGCGAACGGGTAGACGTAGCCGTAGGGCACCCAGCGCCGGGCGAGCAGGTCGTAGTTCAGGAACATCGTGGAGAACGTCTCCACGTTCTGCAATTTCAGGAGGGCCAGGACCATCATGCTCAGCCCGACGAACCATTCGGCTGCGCGTAAGGTGAAAGGCGTTCCGAACGCGACATGGCTGACTGCACCGGCCATGAGCGCCGTCATGGCGAACAGTGCGATCACCGGCGTGTAGCTCGTCGCCTTCGGATCGGCGACCTTCAGGCCGAGATGCCGCCTGAGGTCATCGTATCCCCCGATCCGGCGCCCCGCGATGAAGGTTTGCGGCGTCGTCGCCACGTCGTGCTCCCGCTTGAATGCGTCGGTCTCCTCCCGGCTTCGCAGCCAACGGTCCTCGACCTTGAAACCGCTGCTTTCCAGCAGGTGCCTCGCCTTGATCCCGTAGGGACAGACGTGCTTGTCCATCACCATCCGATGGAGCACCGCAATCTTCGATGACCCATCCTCTACCATCGCCATGGCGATTCCTTCCGCTTGCCACCCCTTGGCGAGGGTGTACGCTCCGTACCATGGTACGGAGGCAAGCAGGGTTCGAGGAGACGATCGCGGGGTTGGCAAAGGCGGGAGGCGTCGGCGTCGAGACCGTGCGGTATTATCAACGCCGCGGCCTCTTCCCACACCGGCCCTCGATCTTGATCGCGGCGAGCGGCATCTCGGCGGGGATGCCTTCGGGTTCGCTGTCGGTGCGCATGGCTTGGTCCTCCTGGTGGAGGAGGAATCGCACGACGAGGCTGCTGGTTCCTTTAGCCGATCTTGAACGCCTCGACGGCCGCCGCCGACAGGTCACCGATCGAGCGTTCCCTGTTGGTCATCAGGTGGATGACGATCTTGGCAAGCTGGGCCTTGGCGTTGCGTTCGCCCTTCGCGTCCAGGGCCTTGTCCCGCGAGATGCACTCCCAAGCCCGGGCCTGGATCGCCTCGGCGATCAGAAGCTCGCGGGGGTCGAAAAACCCGGCGTCGCGAAATGGCATGGCAGCCCCCCCTGCTTACGCTGGGGCACCATAGTCCGGCGGGTCGGTCCGCAAGAGTTTTCGGGTTAGGCCACCTTTACGCGGCCTTCTTTTTGCGCTGCCGTAGCCGCTTCCTTCTCCAGCCGGACCGCCCGCATGGCGCCCCTGAGCGCATCGAGGTCTCCCAGGTCCGTCGCAGCGGTTGCCCCGTCGAGGAGGCCGCTCCAAGCCGTCAGGATCGCCTGCTTTCGCTTCAGACGCCGGGCTTTCGAGTACGCCCCATCGGTGACGTCATCCGATGCATGGCCCTCCGAGTGATCCAGCACCAGCTTCAGTTCGTCGGCGTCGATGCCGAGCACGTCCTGGCCATGCGTCGTCAGCGCTCGCCGCACGTCGTGTGGCGACGCGGTGATGACAGGCAGATAGGCCAAGGCGTGGCTCAGCGAATCCGCATTCAGGTGAGAGACCTCGTCGCCCTTGCGGCGCGGACGCACCTGCGGGAACAGCCACGTCGATTCGACATTGGCGTTGAGCCGCCGGCGAACCATGTCGGCGACCTCGCCGGTCAGCGGCAGATCGTGGGATTTTTTCGAGCCGAGCCTGCGAGCGGTCTTCCGGTGAGCGGGCGGGATCTTCCAGACAAGCGCCCCGTCCTCTTCCGAGAAGTCCGTTCGCCTCGCGGCGACGACGGTACGACGCCGCTGCGCCGTATGGACGAGCAGGATGATGGCATCGCGGATCACACCCTCCAGGACGCCGGACTTGGCGATCGCGAGCAGGCGGCCCAGCTCCGCAACAGGCGGCACGTACGTGCCATGCCCCGTCTCCTCGCCTTCATTGCTCGACCGCTCCGGCGCTCGCAACAATGACATCTCAACGCCGAGGATGCCGCTGCGGATCTGCTGGGCGTCTTTCGCCAGCCACGACCACATTGGCCGGAGGCATTCCGCAAGATGCTCGGCATGGCGTTCCCGACCACTCCGGTGGATGCCGGCGACGATGCTGGCCAACTTCTGTCTGGTGATCGTGCCGACGGGGCGGCCCTCGATCGGCTTGAGCTCCTTCAGAGCCAGCATCGATTTGCGATCGCGCCAGGTCGCATCGCGACGCGTCCTCTTGACCTCTTCGAGGTACGCGGTCCGCGCTTCGGCATAGGTCCAGCGCGGCAGATCGCGCCAAGCCGCCTGCCCCTCGGGCGCAGGCGCGATGATCTTGCGGCTGACAAGCTGATCGGACAGCCAGGTCTCGGTTGGGGCAGCGTGCTCCTCTCGGACGATCAGCATCGCGGCGCCGGCGAGGTCGCGGGCGACCGTCAACCCAAAGAGGTCCAAACCGCCCAACCGGATCCTGATCGCGGTTCCGGCGATCGAGGACCGGAAGGCCCAGCAGGCACCTCTGGGAGCGACCCGGAGGACGAGGCCCGGCGCTGCGGCGTCGCTGACATCGTACGTCTTGCCTGCTGCGGCGTCGGCCGCGGCCTTCCGGACACTTGCTTCTGACAGACGCTTCGCCACGGGGAACACCTCAGCAACTCGGACCGATCTCGGACGACTTCATCAGAATCCGCATCGTCGTTGCAGGCAAGGCGTTTCGAGATTTTCGGTTGACCACGATGGAACCTAAGCCCCCTTAAGTTCCGATTTCTCCTGCACTTTTCAGGGTTGCCCTGAGGCGTTTCCCTTCGTAGAAGACCCCCGTGGGCCGGCGTAGCACAGCGGTAGTGCAGCGGTTTTGTAAACCGAAGGTCGGGAGTTCAATCCTCTCCGCCGGCACCAGTTTTCCATCATGGGCGGCCTGTGGGCGCCGCCGCCCAGAAGCAGGCCTGCGTCTTGCCTGACGATGCCGCGAAGCGGATCGTCGCCTCGCCTCGCAACCTGAAGCGCCATGGACAGAACGGACAATCTCCTTGCCCTCGCCGATCGCTGCGAAGCCACCGGCAAGCCCGACCGCGCGCTCGATGCCGATATCTATGAGGCGCTGGGCTTCACCGTGCGCCGCAAGCCCAGCCATCTGGTGAGCCGCCGCGCGCCGCCGGGTGGCATCTACCAGCAAGGTTCGCTCTGGAAGACGCTCGGCCCCGTCAGCGCCAATATCGACGTCGCGGTCAACCTGCTGCGCCAGAAGGCGCCTGACTGGCGCTGGAGCCTGCAATGCATGGCGGCTGAGGAAAGCGTCACCTTTCAGGCCCTCGTGGCGGAATGCTCCGCCAGCGGCAGCCTGGGCGCGCTCGCTTTGTGTGCGGCGATGCTGCGGGCCTTCGCCCGGCGAGACGCAGCGTCAGCAGGGCGGCCCGGGGCTCCCGGCGAGTAGCCTCACGAAAACTTGACTCCGCCCTGCCGCAGCGACAGCGCTCGCCGGTTGCACCCTCGGCGGCGCCCGCTAGGGTCCAGCGCCGGCTCCACCCGAGCCGAGGGAGAGCAACGATGACCGAATTCAACCTCTCGCGCCGCAGCGCGATCGCCGGTGCCGGCGCCCTCGCCGCCGCCGCCACATTCGACCTGCCGGGCCTCGGCCCTGCCCATGCCCAAGGAGCTCCCGTGAACCAGGCCCCCGGTTTCTACCGCTACAAGATCGGTGACATCACCATCACCGCCATCAATGACGGTTTCGGCCGCCGCCCGCTCGAGGGTTTCGTGCGCAATGCCGAACTCGCCGACGTCAAGAAGGCGATGGAGCAGGCCTTCCTGCCGGCCGATGCGCTCAACATCAGCTTCACCACGCTAGCGATCCAGAACGGCGGCAAGCTCACCCTGATCGACACTGGCAACGGCGATTCGGGCGCCCCGACCTCGGGCACATGGGCCGCCAACTTCAAGGCTGCCGGTTTTGATGCCAAGGACGTCTCGACCGTCGTGTTCAGCCATTTCCATGGCGACCACATCAACGGCTTCCGTCTCAAGAACGGCACCGCGATGTTCCCCAATGCCGAGGTGATGGTCCCGGCAGCCGAATGGGCCTTCTGGATGGACGATGCCAAGATGGGCGCGGCCCCCGAGGCCATGAAGGGCGCTTTCGGCGGTGTACGTCGCGTGTTCGGCCCGATCGCCAAGGACGTGAAGCAGTTCGAGGCCGGCAAGGAAATCCTGCCAGGCATCACCGCGGTCGCGGCGCCGGGTCATACGCCCGGCCATACGACCTTCGCGCTGGCCTCCGGTGGCAAGTCGCTGATGGTGATGTCCGACACGACCAACCACCCCGCTTTGTTCGTGCGCAACCCCGACTGGTCGGCGGTGTTCGACATGGACGGCCCGCAGGCCGCCGCCACCCGCCGCAAGCTGCTCGATATGGTCGCCGCCGACAAAATGCAGGTCGCTTTCTACCATGCGCCCTTCCCTGCGACCGGCTACATCGCCAAATCCGGCAATGGCTTCGAGATGGTGCCCGTGCAGTGGAGCCCCGCTGTCTGAAGCTTCGCCTCGACGAACCTTGTAGAAGGCCGGGGGCGACCCCGGCCTTTTCATATGCCCTTTTTCGGGCGGCCCGCTCGCGATCCTCCTGCCGCCCATGCTAAGTCACGCCTGCGCCGCCAAGGCGTGCTGCCTCCAGGATGCATGATGACCGAGCGCTTTCAGGCCATCTCCTTCGTCGCCAGCGACACGCCGGAAGCCCAGGCGGCACTGACCAAGCTGACCGAGCGCTACGGCAATGCCGACCCAGCCACCGCAAACGTCATCGTGGCACTCGGCGGCGACGGGCTGATGCTGCAGACGCTGCACCGCTTCATCGGCACGGGCACGCCGATCTACGGCATGAATCGCGGCTCGGTTGGCTTTCTGATGAACGAGTTCCGGGAACGCGGCCTGCGCAAGAAGCTGTCGGAGGCGCAGCGCAGCGTCGTCCACCCGCTCTCGATGAAGGCGATCGACAAGGACGGCACCGAGGTAACCGCCGAGGCGATCAACGAGGTCTCGCTGCTGCGCCGCTCCTATCAGGCTGCCAAGCTCAAGATCTCGATCGACGGCCAGGTGAGGCTGGCCGAACTGGTCGCCGACGGCGTGCTGCTGGCAACGCCGGCCGGCTCCACCGCCTACAACCTCTCGGCCAACGGCCCGATCCTGCCGCTCGACGCACCGCTGCTGGCCCTGACCCCGATCTCGGCCTTTCGCCCCCGCCGCTGGCGCGGCGCGCTTCTGCCAGACCATGCCAAGGTGACGATCGAGGTTCTCGAATCCGAAAAGCGCCCGGTCAGCGCGGTCGCCGACCATGTCCAGATCGACAATGTGCTGCGCGTCGAGATCGAGATCGACCGCACGCTCGACCTCGTCATGCTGCACGACCCCGGCCACAGCCTCGACGAGCGGATTTTGCGAGAGCAGTTCGGGTATTGAGCACGGCAGGAGGGCTCCAGCGATCGTTGCGCTGCCCCCCGCTCGACCGCTTCAAAACATCGATCTTTGCAAGACTGCCGCTTCAGGCGGCCGCGCTGATGGCGAGGGGTGCTCCACCCTGAGCGATGAACCACTGCCGGAAGTCGCTCTCCGCCATCGGGCGCGCGAAATGGTAGCCTCGCGCCTCTTCGCATCCCATCTCGCTCAGGATCGCGGCAGCCTCCGCGGTCTCGACCCCTTCGGCGACGATCCGATAGCCGAGATCTCGTGACAGGGTGATCATCGATCCCACAAGCGCCCGCTCGCGCTCGTCATTGACGATGTTGCGGACGAAGGATTGGTCGATCTTGACGACGCTTGCCGGCAGGCGCTGCAGATTGGCGAGGCTGCTGTAGCCGGTGCCGAAATCGTCAATCGCCAGGGACACGCCCGCGGCATGCAGCGCGGTGAGCTGGCTCATTGCCCGCCCCCCGTTTTCCATGATCGCGCTCTCCGTCACCTCCAGTTCAATCGCCTCCGGCGGGAGGGAGTGCTTCAGCAGACCGCTGAGCACCCGCTCGGCGAAGTCGCTCTCTTCGAGATTTGCCGCCGAGACGTTGACCGAGAGCTGGATGGCGAGCCCCTCCCCCTGCCAGATGGCCCGCTGCCGCATCGCGGCGTCCAGGACCCATGCCGTGGTCGGCCGGGCGAGCGAGGTTTGCTCGACGATGGGGATGAACTCTCCCGGCGACACGCTTCCCAGCGTCGGGTGTTGCCAGGGCAGGAGGGCTTCGGCACCGATGCACTGCCCTGTACCGAGATCGATGCGAGGCTGAAAGACGAGCCGAAGTTGGTCTGGATCATCCAGCGCGGCTCCGAAATCGCTGAGCAGCGCGAATTTTCGGCCGTGCAAGCCGCGCGTCTTCGTCTTGCTTCACGATCATGACCTCACCTTAGGTCATGCTAGAGAGCATGCGCTATCAAATGCCTAACCGCACGACGACGTGTTGAACGAAGCATCGAAAACAGTGCCGCGACAGCAGACAAGGTTCTCGGCCGAGGCGGGCGCTTGGTGTGGGCCCAGCGAACGGCGCCCTGAGTGACCTCCGGTCGACGGCTAGCCCCCGCCATTCTTGGAGCCAGACGTCAACCAACCCACTGGCTGCAGCTTTGCATCGGCTTCACAGAAACATCCTCGGGTCAGGCCTGACAATCGCAGATTGTCTATCAGACAATCTGTCAATCGGTTGACAGGTGCCGCTGATCTGTACGACATCTGACGTCCGGAGAGGCCCACAGAAGGCCCTTGAGCGATGGAGGAACCGATGTCGTATTCGTTGTTGGGTCGCGGTGTCAGTCGCCGCACTCTTATGCTCGGCGCTGCCGGCGCCATCGCAGCGCCCCATGTCATCCGTGACGCAGCAGCCCAGGGCAAAGCCGTCAATGTCGGCGTGATCCTGCCGCTGTCGGGGGCGAACGCCCAGTTCGGCGTGAATTCGCGCAACGGCATCGAGCTCGTCGCCGACGAGATCAACGCAGCCGGCGGGATCAAGTCGCTCGGTGGCGCGCGCATCAATCTGGTCGTCGCCGACTCGACCTCGACCCCGACGACCGCCGCCAATGTCGCCCAGCGTCTCCTGAGCCAGAACGACGTCGTCGCCATTCTCGGCGCCTTCGCATCGTCGCTGACGATCGCGATCTCGGAAGTGACCGAACGACGCGGCGTGCCGCTGCTGACGATGTCCTTTTCGGATCAGATCACAGGTCGCGGCTTCGAGAACATCTTCCAGGTCGTTGCGAAGGCTTCCGTACTCGGCAAGGCGCAGTTCGACGGCACGCTGGCCATCGCAGCGGCCGCCGGCCAGAAACTCGAGCGCATCGCCATCATGTATGAGGACACGGCTTACGGAACGTCGCAGGCGGCCGGTCTGCGCGACGGCGCCAAGGCGGCCGGCGTCCAGATCGTCATGGACGACGCCTATCCGCTGGGCATCACCGACGTGACGCCGCTGATCAACAAACTGCGCGGGTCGGGCGCCCAAGCGGTGTTCCCGGTTTCCTATCTCAACGATTCCCTGCAGATCATCCGCGCGATGCGCCAGCAGCGCATCACGATCCCCGCCATCGGCGGCGCGGCCGGTTACGTCATTCCTGATTTCGAAAAGGGACTGGGCGAATTCGCTGAAGGCGTGCTGTCGATCTCGCCAGCGAATTATGACCTCGCGCCGGAGCTCACCGAGCGCTTCCGCAAGCGCTTCGGCTATTTCATGGTCCATGAGGCACTTGAACATGCCGTCTGCATGGATGTTCTTGCCCAGGCGATGGAGAAGGCCAAGTCGGCCAAGCCCGACGATCTGCGCAGGGCGCTGCAGGGCGCCCGCTTTGAGGGGGGATGGACAAAGGCCATGACAGGCGGCGCGGTCCAGTTCGATAAGACCGGCCTGAACACGCTCTCCGTGCCTGTCATGGTGCAGTGGCGCAACAAGGAACTGGTTTCCGTCTGGCCGTCCGAATTCGCCAAGGCCAAAGCGGTCTGGGCTGTCTGACGCAACGGCCCGGCAGCACGGCGGCAGGCGGAGAGCGACGATATGGCGGTGGTTCAGGCCATCCTGGAT